>NZ_JAFBBV010000001.1:1236122-1545153 GCF_016907365.1 Oerskovia paurometabola
CGCGGTCGCGACGAAGGTGTGGGCGGCCTGCCGGGCGACGACGTCGGCGGGGGCCACGCCGTCGGACACGACCGTACCCGCACGCCGGTTCGTGGCGGTGATCCCCGCCGCCTCGAGCTCGCGGTACGCGCGAGCGACGGTCCCGGCCGCGACGCCGAGGTCGGCGGCGAGCGCGCGGATGGTCGGGAGCCGGTCGCCGACCAGGAGCCGCTCCGAAGTGACGTGCGCGACGACCTGCGCACGGATCTGCTCGTAGGGCGGGACCCCCGAGGCGGGGTCGATCTCGACGTGCAGGGAACCGTGTCCGGATTGTGTCACCATGTTGGCACAATGTCAGCGTGGTGCTCCGGTGTCAACGCGTGTGTGAGAGCTCTCTCATGCCGTCCTCATGTGCCCATCACCCCTGGGCTGTCTCCTTGCTTCCATGGACACCGCTGCGCAGCTCCTCACCGGTCCCCGGGCGGGTGACCTCCTGGAGGCTGCGCTCGCCGTCGACCACGTGAGCCTGGGCTCGTGGCGCGTGCACCAGGTGCACGCACGCCCCGGGGCCGAGGTGAGCGTGGGGTACGAGGTCACGGTGCGCGGCGGCCGCGGTGGCACGGACGGCCCCCGCACCCCGGCCGGACGGCCCGAGTATCTCGTGGCGACGACTGCGGACCTCCCGCCCGACGTCGTCGAGCGGCGCGGGATCCTGCGCCTCGTCGACGGCGAGCAGACCGTCCACGTGTGGCGTCATCCCGTGGACCCCCTGCTGCCCGGCCTGGCGACCGCCTGCGACGCCGCGGCGCTCACCGACCGGTGGCGCTCGCTCGACCCGCACGCCCCGCTCGTCCTGGGGCTCGATCTCGTGACGTACCGGCCGTTGCGCCGCGCGGTGCTGCGCGCACGGACCGCCGACGGCGACGTCTACCTCAAGGTCGTCCGCCCGGACCGGGTGACGGACCTCCGCATCCGGCACGACCTCTTCCTGGTCGCCGAGGCTGCGCCCATGGGCTACGCGCTCTCGGCCCCGCCCGCGGCTCCCCGCGTCCTCGCCTCGCTCGGCGAGGGAATCCTCGTCCTCGCGGCGCGGCCGGAGGAGACGCTCGCGTCGGCGATCGCGTCCACGGCCAGGCACGAGCAGCCGCTGACGATCGACCCGCACGAGCTCCTGCGTGCACTCGTCGCCCTCCCGCAGGACCCCGTCCTGCTCGAGCGTCGCGCCGCATGGGCCGAGCGGTCCGAGCACTACGCGCGCGCCGCCGTCGGGCGTCTTCCTGGCCATGCGGGACGCATCGAGGCCCTCGAACGCGCGGTGCGCCGGATCGTGGCAGACCGCGACCCCGGCCCCGTGGTCGCGACGCACGGCGACTTCTACGAGGCGAACGTGCTGCTCGTGGGCGGTGCCGGCTGTCGTCGCGTCGCCGCGGTCCTCGACGTCGACACGCTGGGCCCCGGTCACCGCATCGACGACCTGGCCTGCATGACGGGCCACCTCGCGGTCCTCGAGACGCTCGCGCCCCAGGTCTACCCGGGCGTCCAGGGCCTCGTCGACCGCTGCCTCGCAGTGTTCGGCGACGCCACCGACCCGATCGGGCTCCGCGCGCGCAGCGCGGGGGTCGTCCTGTCCCTCCTGCCCGGGGCGCCCCGCGAAGCACTCGCGGAGACCTGGCTCGGTGTGGCCGAGGAGCTTCTCGCGGGAGCGCAGACGCGTCTGAGAGTCCTCTCACCTGCGGCTCCTGCTCCTCTCACGTCGGCCTGTGAGTCTCGTGACGACGGGGCGGCAGCCCGGCCGCCCATCGTCTGAGGAGGTAAGGAATCATGGACGCTCGCAGGATCTGGATCGCCACCGGC
Organism: Oerskovia paurometabola; assembly: GCF_016907365.1. Classification (NCBI taxonomy): domain Bacteria; kingdom Bacillati; phylum Actinomycetota; class Actinomycetes; order Micrococcales; family Cellulomonadaceae; genus Oerskovia; species Oerskovia paurometabola. The sequence goes on from NZ_JAFBBV010000001.1 coordinate 1,237,956, forward strand.
ACGCTCGGGGTGCTCGGCGCCGGGCTCGGCGCCACGATCGCGGCGGCGGAAGAGCGCGCGGACGTCGAGGCCCCCGCCGTCGTCGAGACGAACGACGCCACGACGACGCCGGGAGCCGTCCCGAGCCCGAGCCCGTCGGACCTCGACCCGTCGAGCTCCACGACGACCGTGTCCACGGTCACCGCGGGATCGACGACCTCGGCCCAGACCGCGACCACCGCTCCGAGTCCTGTGAGCTCGCAGAGCCCGGTCTCGGCACAGACGTCCCCGTCGGCGCCCACCCCCTAGGGGGAGGGCGCCCCGGCGGGGCTCAGCGGTCGGCGCGTCACCGGCCGTACGTGAGAGGGCGGAGGCACACGGGCCTCCGCCCTCTCGTCGTCCCGCGCGTCCCGCACGGGGCTTTGTCAGCGCGCTCAGGCAGCAGGGTCCGCCAGCCGGTAGCCCATGCCGCGGACCGTCACGACGCGCTCGGCGCCGAGCTTGTTGCGCAGGTACCGCACGTAGACGTCGACCACGTTGGAGCCCGGGTCGAAGTCGTAGCCCCACACCCGGGACAGCAGCTGCTCGCGGCTCAGGACCTGCCCGGGGTTGCGCAGGAACGTCTCGGCCAGCGCGAACTCACGGGCCGACAGGTCGACCTCGCGGTCCTCGGTGCGGGCCCGACGGGTGCGCAGGTCCAGGCTGAGCGACCCGTGCGAGAGGACCGTGACCTCTCCGGCGGGCTCGGTCCGCAGCCGCAGCCGGATGCGTGCCAGGAGCTCCTCGAAGCGGAACGGCTTGACCATGTAGTCGTCGGCACCGCCCTCGAGCCCCGCGACGGTGTCCGTCACGGACGACCGTGCCGTGAGGATGATGACCGGGATGGTGCTGCGGGAGGCGCGCAGACGGCGGAGCACGGTGAACCCGTCCTGGTCGGGCAGCCCCAGGTCGAGGATCATGAGGTCGTAGTCCCCGGTCTGGGCGAGGTCGTACCCCTCCCGGCCCGTGGTCACGGCGGCGCTCGCGTATCCGGCGGCCCGCAGCCCCTTGGTCACGAACGACGAGATCCGGGTCTCGTCCTCGACGACGAGGATCTGGCTCACAGCGATGTCCTTTCACCCTGACGTGCCCGAGAGGAGACCGGGATCTCCATGGTGAGGGGGGTCTCGGCCGTGCTGCCGAGGGGAGTCCTCGGGACGATGGAGGCTGCACCCGGGCCGCCGTGGTCGGCAGCGTCGGGGCCGGGCGCCGAGGGGCCGGGGTCGAGCGGGAGGTCGAGCGTGAAGGTCGACCCGAAGCCACGGGTCGAGGAGACCTCGACCCGCCCCTCGTGCCCCCCGGCGATCGCGCTGACGATCGCGAGGCCCAGCCCCGCACCGTCCCGGAACGCCGGCTCGCGCTCGGCCTGCGCGAAGCGGACGAAGATGCGTTCGAGCTGGTCGGGCGAGACGCCGATGCCCTCGTCGCGCACCCAGAGGCGGATGCGACCGTCGCGGACCGCCGATCCCAGGGTGATCGTGGAACCCGGTGCGGAGAACTTCACGGCGTTGGACGCGAGCTGCAGCCAGGCCTGGGTGAGACGCTGCTCGTCGACGTGGGCCGTGGCCCCGGTACGCGAGTCGACGGCCCACCGGCGGTCGCCCAGGAGACGCGCCTTGTCGAGGATGTCGTCCGTGAGCCGCCCGAGGTCGGTCTCCTCGAGCCGCACGAACCCAGGGCTGCCCGCCGTGGCGAGGGTCATGAGGTCGTCGACGAGGCGGTGCATCCGGTCGAGCTCGTCGAGCGCGAGGTCGCGCGTGCTCGCGGCGTCCTCCGGGTCATCGGGGTCCATGAGCTCGAGGTGTCCCCGCACGATCGTGAGCGGGGTGCGCAGCTCGTGCCCGACGTCGTCGAGGAGCTCGTGCTCGGCGTCGAAGGCCGCGGCGAGGCGGTCCAGCATCTCGTTGAACGCCTGCGTGAGGTCCGAGATGTCGTCGTTGCCCGTGACCGGGATGCGCTCGGAGGTGTGGGTGTCGCTGATGCGCCGGGCCGTCTGGCCGAGGAGCCGTACGGGCCGCAGGAGGCGCCCCGCGACGAGCCAGCCCACTGCTGCGATCAGCAGCAGCGTGACGACCGCGATGATCGCGTAGGTGCGGAAGACCTGGTCGAACTCGGCGTGCTCGGCGCTGCGGTCGAACGCCAGGACGAGCGCCGACGGGACGTCGCCGTCGGTCACCGGCACGACGAGGACCCGGTAGCTCGAGACCGGGGTCGTGATCTCCCGGAGCACCACGTCCCGACCGGTCGAGAGAGGTTCGAGCGCGTCCATGAGGACCTCGTCGTCCTCGAGCCGCAGGGGGACGGGCGTCGCGGCGATCCACTGGGCCCGGCCGCCGCGGAAGCCGACCATGCCTTCGTGCGGGGCGGGGACGGTCTGGCGCATCGCGGTGTTCACGAGGTCGTCCGAGGACGTGAAGCGCTCGCCGGTCGAGGGGTGCACGCCCTCGTGCGCGAGGGCCTCGAACTCCTCCAGAGAGCGCATGAGGGACTGGTCCATGCGGTCGTCCACGTGCGCTCGCTGGGCCGTGTACGCGACGCCGCCCGCGATGAGCAGGCCGAGGGCGGCCAGGGCGAGGACAGCACCGAGTATCCGCGCGCGGACCGTCTGGAGCCGGGACGGTGCGCGACGAGGCGCGGGCCCGCTGCCCGGGGAGTGCTGCGCCATCATCCGTTCCCTGTGTCTGGTGTCCACATGCCGTCGTCGTACTCGTCGGACGGCCGGTACATGCCGTCGTCGTACTGCTCGCCCGGGTGGTACATGCCGTCGTCGTAGGTCTGCTCGGGGGTCTTGCCGATCGTGTCCGTGCCGCTGCGAGGAGGGGCGGGTTGCACGGGGACCAGCGGTGAGCTCGGGGTCGCCGACTCGTCGTCGTCGCCGTCGTCCTCCGGCTCGTCGGTGGTCTCGTCGGGGGGCGGGGTGAGGGTCGGAGACGGTGACGTGGTCTCCTGGGGGGTCGGGGCTGGTGTCAGGACGACGAGGCCTCGCAGGTCGCGGTCGGGTGGGCTTGCCGAGACCAGCGCGACCGCGCCGGCGCCGGCCCCGAGTGCGACCAGCACGAGGGCGATCACCCACACCGTCGTCCGTCGCATGGCGCGAGTATCTCGGGTGCGCATGAGAGAGGGATGAGAGCGTGTGTCACCCGCCTCCGGCCGCCCGACGGTCCCTCCCGTCATCGCACCGCCCGCCCCCCTTCGGGGCCGGGAGCGCCCGCGGGGCCGGGAGCGCCCTCGGGCGCCGCGGGCTCCTCGGCGAGCCAGGCGTCGACGCCCGCGAGCAGCCGTGCCCGCGTCGCCGTGCCTGCGCGGCTCGCCCGGATCGAGGACCGGGCCAGGTCCGCGAGCTCCGCGTCGGAGAACCCGTGCTCGGTCCGCGCGGACTCGTACTGCGCCACGAGCCGTGAGCCGAACAGCAGCGGGTCGTCGGCGCCGAGGGCGACCTGGGCCCCCGCGTCGACGAGCGCCCCGAGCGGGACCTGCGCGCCGTCGTCGTACACCCCGAGGGACACGTTCGAGGCGGGGCAGACCTCGAGCGCCACCCCGCGCTCGACGACCTGGTCGAGGACTCGCGGGTCCTCGACCGAGCGCACCCCGTGCCCTATCCGGTCGGGGTCGAGGTCGGTGAGCACCTCCGTCACGTGGTCGGGGCCGAGCAGCTCGCCCCCGTGCGGGACGAGCGCGAGGCCCGCCCGGCGGGCGATCGAGAACGCCGGGGCGAAGGCCGCGGTGTCACCGCGCCGCTCGTCGTTGCTCAGTCCGAAGCCGAGGACCTCGCCCGGGCCGTCGCCCACGTACTGGGCCGCGAGACGCGCGAGGGTCCGCGCGTCGAGCGGGTGCCGCATGCGGGAGGCCGCGACGATCACGCCGACCTCGGTCCCGGTCGCCGCACTGGCCTCTCGCGCCGCGTCGAGCACGATCTCCACGGCGGGGGAGATGCCGCCCACGAAGGGCGCGTAGGACGTGGGGTCGACCTGGATCTCGAGGCGGCCCGACCCCTCGGCGGCGTCGTCCTCGGCCGCCTCGCGCACGATCCGGCGCATGTCGGCCTCGGAGCGCACGCACGCGCGCGCCGCGTCGTACAGCCGCTGGAACCGGAACCAGCCGCGCTCGGTCGCGGGCAGACGGAGCGGGTCGCCGTCGAGCAGGGCCGACGGGAGCCGTACGCCGTACTGCGTGGCGAGGTCGTGCAACGTCGCCGGCCGCATGGAGCCGGTGAAGTGCAGGTGGAGGTGGGCCTTGGGGAGCTTCGCCAGATCACGCACAGAGGCAGTCTCGCACCCTGCCCGCACCGCTCGGCGGTCCTGCTCGCCGCGCCGTCGCCCCGACGGCCCCGGTGGACCGGGCGAGGTCACGCCCCGGGCAGGATGCCCCGCTCGATCGCGACCGTCACGGCGCGCGTGCGGTCGTCGACCCCGAGCTTCGCGAAGGCGCGCAGCAGGTGCGTCTTGACCGTGGCCTCCGAGATGAAGAGCTCGCGCCCGATCGCAGGGTTGCTCAGCCCGCGCGCGACGAGGGCCAGGACCTGGGCCTCGCGCGCCGTCAGGCGCTCGCCGGCTCCCCGCACGGTCGTGACGAGCCGCGTCGCGACCGTGGGGGCCAGGACGGTCTCTCCGCGGGCTGCGGCACGGATCCCTGCGACGAGCGTCTCGCGCGGCGTGTCCTTGAGCAGGTAGCCCGTCGCGCCGGCCTCGACGGCCCGCAGGATGTCGGTGTCGGTCTCGTACGTCGTGAGCACGACGACGCGCGGGCGCCTCGCCCCCGGCGCGGAGGAGGCGAGGATCTCGGTCGTCGCACCGACGCCGTCGAGCACGGGCATGCGCAGGTCCATGAGCACGACGTCGGGACCCAGCTCGTGCGCGAGGGTCACGCCCTCGCGGCCGTCGCCCGCCTCGCCGACGACGACGAGGTCCGGCTCGGCCATGAGCATCCCGACGAGCCCCGAGCGCACCACGGGATGGTCGTCCACGACGAGGACGCGGACCGTGGGAGCCGACGAGGGCGCACCGGTCCCGGTCGCCGAGACGGTCGTGCTGGGGCGGGTGGGCGACGAGGACGGACGGTCGGCGGTCGAGGTCACGGGTGGCTCCGGGGGAGAGGGGCGGGATGGGGCGGGGCGCCGGCGGGGTGGTCGGCGGGCACGGGCAGCTCGACCCGGACGCTCGTCCCACCACCCGGGGGCGACAGGACGTGCACCGTGCCCTCACCCTCGGCGACGCGTTCACGCATGCCGCGCAGACCGAACCCTTCGACGACGCCCGGTCCGAGCCCCCGACCGTCGTCCGTGACCTCGAGGACGACCGTGGCGCTGTCGAGTGCCGCCCCCTCGGGGCCGCCCGGCCCCGCCCCCTCGCCCAGGGAGACGACGACGGAGCTCGCCTGCGCGTGCCGGCGCACGTTGGCCAGGGCCTCCTGCGCGGACCGCAGCAGGACGACGTCCTCGGCGCTGCCCAGCCCCGGGACGACCGACAGCCGCAGCGTCACCGCGACCCCCGACTCGTCCTCGAAGCGGCCGGCCAGGCGCTCGATCGCCTCGACGAGCGTCGCGCCCTGCAACGGCACGGGGGAGAACGCCGTGACGAGGGACCGGGCATCGGCCAGGTTGTCGCGCGCCGTCGTCTCGACGAGTGCGAGCCGGTCCCGGGCCGCACCCACGTCGTCGCGGTCGAGGTCGGCGCTCGCGGCCTGGGCGAGCATGACGACGCTCGTGAACCCCTGTGCCAGGGTGTCGTGGATCTCGCGGGCCATGCGCTCGCGCTCGGCCGCGACCCCCGCCGCGTGGTGCACCGCACCGAGCTCTGCCTGCGCGGCGTTGAGATCGTCGACGAGCTGGGCATGGCGTGCGGTCTGGAGCATCGTCTGGCCGACCCAGATCCCGAGCAGGATCGAGAAGGCGAGCGCGACGCCCATCTGCGGTGCGGCCCTCGTGAGGGCCTCGCGGGAGAACCCGGACTCGGACGTGAGCGCGAGGGTCGTGCCGACCGCGAGCAGGGTCGAGAGCGCGAGGCTGACCCACCGGCGCTCCGAGAGCATCCAGATCTGGGTGAACGCGACGAACAGCAGGAACGTCCCGAGCTGGTTCTGGATCACGGCGACGTCGGTCGCGACGATCAGGATCAGCAGGTAGGAGACCGCCAGACGCTGGTCGCGGTTCCGCGCCGCCGGCCTGCCGAGGAACGTGTACGCGAGCAGGATCACGCCGATCGCACCCAGGGCCAGGGCGAGCCGGTCGGGCTCGATCCCGGCCAGGAGCAGCGCGACCGCGCTCAGGAGCACCACGACGTAGAAGCCCACGTCCCACCACACGACCACGTGGTCCCACGAGGACTCGAAGCTGTCCAGCGCAGAGCCGGTCGACGGGCCCTGGCCCGCGGCGGGGTGCACGGGGCGACCGCCCGCCGCGCGCTCCGTCGCCGGCCGGTCCACCGGGCTCTCAGCCGTCGTCACGCCGCCTCCACCTGAACGTCCGGATCCCCACCACGAGGCCCACGACGAGCCACGCCACCAGTACAGCAGCCGTCGCGCCGTGCTGCCACGACCCGCCCGTCTCGAGGGCCGCGGCCTCGGGCGGCAGGAACACCGAGCGCATGCCCTGCGCGAGCCACTTGAGGGGGAACACCGAGGCGATCTGCTGCATCCAGGACGGGAGGGCGAAGAACGCGAAGAACACACCCGAGATGAACTGCAGCACCAGGACGATCGGGGCCACGACGGCGCTCACGGACTTCCCGGAGCGGGGGACCGAGGAGAACGCGACGCCCAGCACCGAGCCGGTCGCGGTGCCGAGCACGAACACCCACGCGAACGTGGCCCAGGCCGCGGCAGTGGTCGGCATCGGGACGTCGAACGCCGTGGTGGCGAGCAGCAGCAGGGCGGCGGTCTGGACGGTCGTGACGAGCAGGACCTGCCCGATCTTCCCCAGGAAGTAGGAGGTCGCGGGCAGGGGCGTCGCCCGCAGGCGCTTGAGCGTGCCGTCGTCGCGCTCGACCGCGATCGAGATCGCGAGGTTCTGGAAGCTCGTGAGCATGACGCCCGTGGCGACCATGCCCGGCAGGAAGTACTGCGCGTACGGCACGGATCCTGCGGCACTGCCCTGTTCCTCCTGCCCGAACACCGTCGCGAAGATCGCCATCATGATGAGCGGGTAGGCCAGGATGAAGACGACCGCGTCGCGCTCGCGCAGGAACGCGAGCATCTCGATCCAGGTCCGCCGCAGGCCAGTGCCGAGGACGCCGGGCAGGGGTCGCCCGGCGGGCAGCGCACGGGTGGGCGACGTCTGGGTGCTCATCGGGAGGCCTCCTCGGCGACGGGAGCGGACAGGACGGCAGAGGTGGGGGCGTCGTGCGGGGCTCCGGGCGGCGCTGCGGCGGACGGGGCCGAGCCGGAGGGGGAACCGGACGGGGCGACGGGCGCGGCTCCGATGAGCTCGAGGTACACGTCCTCGAGGCTCGGCTGGAGCACGCGCAGGCCGGGCACCTCGCCGTCGGGTCCGGCCAGGGTGGCCGCGAGCGAGGTGACCAGCGCGGTCGGGTGGTCGGTCCGCTCGGCGCGCGCGACGCCGTCGGACACCCACCGCACGACGGGGCGCAGCGCACCTGGCCCGCCCAGGTCGGCCGGCGCCCCGAGGGCGACGACCTTCCCGTCGCGCACGACGGCGGCGCGGTCGGCCAGGTGCGCGGCCTCGTCGAGGTAGTGGGTCGTCAGGAGGATCGTGGTGCCGTCGGCGCGCAGCCCCAGGACGAGGTCCCAGAAGCTGCGACGCGCCTGCGGGTCGAACCCGGTCGTGGGCTCGTCGAGGAACAGCAGCTCGGGGTCGCCCACGATCCCGAGGGCGACGTCGAGGCGACGCCGCTGGCCGCCCGAGAGCTGGCGGGCACGCGTGGACGCCTTCTCCAGCAGCCCGACGGCGGCGATCACCTCCTCGGGGTCCCGCGGGGCCGGGTAGAAGGTCGCGAAGTGGTGCACGAGCTCGCGCACCGTGAGCTCGGCCTGGTCGCGCGAGTCCTGCAGGACGACGCCGATCCGGCTGCGCCATGCGCGCCCTGCGAGCGCGGGGTCCTCGCCCAGGACCTGGACCTGCCCGCCGTCGCGCTTGCGGAAGCCCTCGAGGATCTCGACCGTCGTGGTCTTGCCCGCACCGTTGGGTCCCAGGACCGCGAAGATCTCGCCGCGCTCGACCGTGAGGTCCAGGCCGTCGACGGCCTGCTTCACGACGCCGCCGCGCTGCGTGTACCGCTTGGTGAGCCCGCGGACCTCGACGGCCGGGGCGCCCGTTCCTGCTCGGGGAGGTGTCCTGTCTCTGCTCATGGCTCCAGCCTGGTCGGCGGGGGGTGCACGCCGCGACGACCGGTCGGGTGGACCTGGGGTCCACCGACCGGTGGACGCCGGGGGTGGCGCTCGCGCCCGTCGCGCCCGTCGCGCCGTCGCGCTGCGGCCTGTCGCGGCCGCTACTGTCGGCCGCATGAGCGACGCCGCGATCACGCTGACGGTCCTCGCGGCTGCGGTGGTCCTGTTCGTGTGGAACCGGCTGCCGGTCGGTGTGGTCGCGCTGGGCGTCGCGCTCTCGCTCTACCTCACGGGGGTCCTCACGGTCGAGGAGGCGCTCGCGGGCTTCGGCACCCCGACGGTCGTCCTCATCGCCGCGCTGTTCGTGGTCGCCGAGGCGCTCGACGCGGCCGGCATCACGGCGTGGGCGGGGCAGCAGCTCATCGACCGGGCGGGCACGGGGACGGCCCGGCTCATGGTGCTCATGCTGGTGCTCTCGGCCGTCCTGTCGGCCCTCGTGACGCCCAACGGTGCCGTCGCGGCGCTGTTCCCCATGGTGGTGGTCCTCTCGACCCGGCTCGGGCGGTCGCCCTCACAGCTCCTCCTGCCGCTCGCGTTCGGGGCGCACGCGGGATCGCTCCTCCTGCTGACGGGCACGCCGGTCAACGTGATCGTCTCCGCGACGGCGCTCGCGGAGACGGGGACCGGCGTGGGGTTCTTCGAGTTCGCGCTGGTCGGGCTCCCGCTCCTGGCGGGCACGATCGTGGTGTGCGTGCTGTGGGGCCCGCGCCTGCTGCCCGACCGCAGCGCGCGCTCGTTGTCGCGCGACCTCACGGGGCTCCCCGCGGAGCTGCTGCGCGAGTACGCGCCGTCGGGGGTCATCGCGCGGCTGGACGTCCCGACCGGTTCGACGCTCGTCGGGGTCGCGGCCGACGCGATCGACACGGGGGACCGGGCGGTGCACGCGGTCGCGGTGCAGGACCCGGCGGGTCGTCCGGCGCCGGCCGTCGTGGCGGGCGGCCACGTCGTGGTGCGGGGGAGCCGCGTGGGCGTCGAGGCGTTCGCGGCCTCGCACGGCCTCCCGGCACCGCCCGGGCCCGACGGCGAGGAGGTCGTCTGCGGTCTCGTCTCGCGGGACCACGGGGTCGCCGAGGTCATCGTCCGACCGCGCTCGGGACTGATCGGCGCGCGGGTGTTCCCGGGCATGCTGACGGACTCGGGCGAGCTCGTGGTCCTGGCGGTGAAGCGGCTCGGTGAGGTCCTCGAGCCTGCGGACGACGGGGAGAACCGTCCTTCGGCGGACCCGCACGAGCACGAGACAGTGCTCCGCGCGGGTGACGCCCTGCTGCTCCAGGGGACGTGGGAGGCGCTCGACCGGCACGCCGACGACCCGGACGTCCTCGTGGTGGACACCCCGGACACGATCCGCCGCCAGGCCGCCCCCCTGGGGCGCCGCGTCGTCCCGGCCGTCGTGGTGCTCGTGCTCATGGTGGTCGCGCTCGCCACGGACGTGCTGCCCGCGGCGGTCACGGCCGTGGGTGCGGCGATCGCGATGATCCTGCTCCGCGTGGTGACGACGCGTCAGGCGCAGCGGTCCATCTCGCTCACGACCGTGATCCTCGTGGCCGGCATGATCCCCCTGTCGACCGCGATCACGGCGACCGGGGCCGCTGAGATCGTCGCGACCGGGCTGATCGACGTGGTCGGCGGGGGAGGGGTGACGCTCCTGCTCCTGGGGATCTTCGTGCTGTGCGCGGTGCTCGGGCAGCTCATCAGCAACATGGCCACGGCGCTCGTCATGATCCCGGTCGCCGGGTCGGTGGCCGTCGAGCTCGGGATCTCGCCCGTGCCGCTCCTGATGTGCGTCGCGGTCGCCTCGGCTGCCGCTCTCCTGACCCCGGTCGCCACGCCCGGCAACATGATGGTCATGGAGCCCGGTGGATACCGGTTCGGTGACTACTGGCGGCTCGGCCTGCCGGTGCTGGTCGTGTACCTCGTGGTCGCGGTCTTCCTCGTACCGCTGGTCTGGCGGCCGTGAGGGGAGCCTGCGCCCCGCTCGGCGGGCGGCGGCCGGCAGCGTCCCGTCACGTCCGGCGTGCGGACCACGGGAGCAGGGCGCCGGGCCCGACGACGCACGCTCCGCCGTCGGGCCCCGTGCCTCACTGCAGGTAGATCTCCGCGCCCGGGCCGAGCGGCAGGCCCAGGAGGTACCAGCCGACCAGCAGGGCGGTCCACACGAGCAGCAGCGCGACCGTGTAGGGCAGCATGAGCGAGATGATCGAGCCCACGCCGACCTTCTTGCGATAGCGCTCGGCGAAGATGACGATGAGCGCGAAGTACGGCATGAGCGGCGTGGCCACGTTGATGGGGGAGTCGCCCACGCGGTAGGCCGCGACCGCGAGGTCGGGCGAGATGCCGAGCTGGATGAACAGCGGCACGAAGATCGGGGCGAAGATGGCCCACTTGGGCACGACCCCGCCGATGAAGATGTCGATCACGGCCGTCATCGCGATGAGCCCGATGATGAGGGGGACCGTCCCGAGGTTCGCCTGCTCCAGGGCGTCGGCCATGTTGACGGCCGCGACCGTGCCCAGGTTGGAGTAGTTGAAGTAGGCGATGAACTGGCTGATGATCAGCAGCAGGAAGATCAGCCCGGACAGGCCCGCGATGGTCTTCGTCATGGGGTTGATGACGTCCATGCTGTTCGTGATCGTCCCCGCGCCCTTGCCGTAGCACAGGCCCATGACGAAGAAGTAGATCAGGATCAGGAAGATGATGCTGCCCATGAGGGGCGAGCCCTCGATCAGGCTGCCGGTCTCAGGGTTGCGCAACGGTCCCCAGGACGGGAGCGTCAGCAGCAGCACGAGCGCCGTGACCCCGAGCAGACCGAACCCGGACCACCGCAGGCCGCGCTTCTCCGCGGCGGTCAGCTCGCCCGAGGGAGCCGGGGCGGCGCCGCCGCCGGAGTCGTGGTCGTCCGCCGCGGGAGCCTCGTCCTCGCGGTAGGTGCCCAGTCGTGGCTCGACGAACTTCTCGGTCACGAGCGTCGCGACCAAGGTCACCACGATGGTCGAGACGATCGCGAAGTAGAGGTTGCCCGTGATCGAGACGTGCTGCGCGGGGTCCGCGATCGACTCGTTGGTGATCTCGGCGAGCATGCCGTCGATCGGGGTGATGAGCAGGTTCACGCCGAAACCGCCGCCCACGCCCGCGAACGCCGCCGCCAGGCCCGCGAGCGGATGTCGGCCGAGCGTGTGGAACACCGCGGCCGCCAGCGGGATGAGGACCAGGTAGCCCGCGTCGGTCGCGATCGAGGACAGCACGCCGAGGAACACCACGATGAGCGTGATGAAGCGCGCCGGCGTGACCTTGACGAGGCGCTTGATGAAGGCGCCGATCAGCCCGACCTCCTCGGCGAGCCCTACGCCGATCATGGCGACCACGATCACCCCGACCACGCCGAATCCGTTGAAGTTCTCGACGGGCGACGTGAAGATGAACCGGATCCCGTCGGCGCTCAGGAGCGACTCGACCGAGACCGTGACCTGCTCGACCTGCGGGTCCTCGCTCTGGTACGGCGCGTCGCCGACGAGCTCCTCGCCGCTCGGCTCGACCTGCTCGGCGACCTGGGCCTGGTCGAACGTGACCGAGGTCCCTGCGAGGTAGAAAGCGTGCGAGAGCAGGATGATCAGGGCGATGAGCCCCAGGAAGATGATGGCGGGGTGCGGGACCTTGTTCCCGACCCGCTCGATCCCGTCGAGCATGCGCTCGAGGGGCGTACGGCGTACGACCGTGGCATCCGACATGTCGGCCTCTCGTCCCGATCGGTCCGCGCTCGTGCGCGAGGACTCGGGGCAAGTATGGCGAGGAGATCGTGTGAAGGCTCGGTGAACCGGGAGGGCCTGCTGCCGATCCAGGGAGGAACCTGCGGTGAGGGTCGGCCGTCCTCTACCCTGGTCGTGAAGGAAGATCGCCGTGCGCTCGCCGGGGCTCGCGCCCGGTCCCGCCGTCCGGCGGGCCCCGAGCGGGTTCGGCCCGGTGTCGGGCGGGGCGCGACAGAGCCGGTTCGACCACGGCGCTCGGTTCGCGTACAGTATTCCTTCGGTGGCAGGTGTCCACCCGATGTTCTCTGCCTCCACGGCAGGTTCTCGGGGTGACGCCGATCACGAAGGGCAGTGGCGCAATTGGTAGCGCAGCGGTCTCCAAAACCGCAGGTTGCAGGTTCGAGCCCTGTCTGCCCTGCAAGGCGTCGTCCCTCCCGGGGCGTGCGCGTAGTCCGGTAACGGGTTACACCACGAGAGGTCAGCATCGGTTTCGGTTTCAACGTCACGTAGTGGGGATGAACAGTGAGCGAATCGCCATCAGAGGCGCTGGGTGCTGAAGGCGTGCGCGCCGGCGGTGACAAGAAGAAGGGCGACGCGACGAAGGGCAACATCTTCTCGCGTATCGCGCTCTTCGTCCGTCAGGTGATCGCGGAGCTCAAGAAGGTCGTCACCCCCACTCGTTCCGAGCTGATCACCTACACCACCGTCGTCCTCGTCTTCGTGGCCGTGGTCATGGCGTTCGTGACGGTGCTCGACTACGGGATCGGCAAGGCCGTCCTGTGGGTCTTCGGGGGCTGATCCCCGGAGGGCGCCCCGTGCCGCGAGGTTCTCGCGGCACCGGAGCAGTTCGCGCCCGGAGCGTATGGACCGGTCCCGGTCCCGTCAGTTGCATGTTCGTGTAGTCAGCAGAAAGCAGGTTCGTTCGTGTCCCAGGAGTCGCTGGACCAGGCGGAGAACGTCGATCCCACCGAGCCCGTCGCCGAAGGCGCCGAGGCCGAGCTCGACGCGCCCGAGGCTGCCATCGACGAGGTCGAGGCGGACGCGGAGGCGCAGGACGCCCCGGACACCGAGGTGGAGGACGAGGAGTCGGCCGAGGCTGACGACGAGTCCCGCGTCGACGAGGACGGCGACGTCCTCGACGACCTCGACCCCGTCGAGGAGTTCAAGAAGGACCTGCGCACCAAGCCTGGTGACTGGTTCGTCATCCACTCCTACGCGGGCTACGAGAACCGTGTGAAGGCCAACCTGGAGAACCGCATCCAGAGCCTGAACATGGAGGACTTCATCTTCCAGATCGAGGTCCCCATGGAAGAGGTCGCGGAGATCAAGAACGCGCAGAAGAAGATCGTCCGTCGCGTCCGTATCCCCGGCTACGTCCTGGTGCGCATGGACCTGACCGACGAGTCGTGGGGCGCGGTGCGCCACACGCCCGGTGTCACCGGCTTCGTGGGGCACACCCACCAGCCCGTGCCGCTGACGCACGACGAGGTCTTCTCCATGCTGGCCCCGACGATCGAGCCCAAGGCCGAGGCCGGCAAGCCTGCCGCGACCGCCAAGGCGCCGTTCGAGGTCGACTTCCAGGTCGGCGAGTCGGTCACCGTCACCGACGGTCCGTTCGACACGCTCCCCGCGACGATCTCCGAGATCAACGCCGAGGGCCAGAAGCTCAAGGTCCTCGTCTCCATCTTCGGCCGGGAGACCCCGGTCGAGCTGTCGTTCAACCAGGTCGCCAAGATCTGACCCTGCTCGACAGCACCTGCAACCGGGTCATCGCCCACGGCGTCGGCCCAGACACAGAAAGCACGGAACACTCATGCCTCCCAAGAAGAAGGTCTCTGGGCTGATCAAGCTCCAGATCCAGGCCGGTGCCGCAACTCCCGCCCCGCCGATCGGCCCCGCGCTCGGTCAGCACGGCGTCAACATCATGGAGTTCTGCAAGGCCTACAACGCGGCGACCGAGTCGCAGCGCGGCAACGTCATCCCCGTGGAGATCACGGTCTACGAGGACCGTTCCTTCACCTTCATCACGAAGACGCCGCCGGCCGCCGAGCTCATCAAGAAGGCCGCTGGCGTCGACAAGGGTTCGCCCACGCCGCACACGGTCAAGGTCGCGAAGCTGACCTCTGCGCAGGTGCGCGAGATCGCTCAGACCAAGCTCGAGGACCTCAACGCGAACGACCTCGACGCAGCGACGCTCATCATCGCGGGCACCGCCCGTTCGATGGGCATCACCGTCGAGGGCTGAGCTCCACCCCCTCCGGACCGGTCCTGACCGGTCCTTCGGTCGGCCTCCTGGCCGGCCAGTCATGAATCATCAGGTCCCGGCGGGTTCGCCCGCCGGGACAGTGGCAGGGTCCGCGCGGACCCGTAGACCACGACTGCTCGAGAAGGAGAAGCAGATGGCAACGCGCAGCAAGGCGTACCGCGCCGCAGCGGAGAAGATCGACCACGACGAGCTCTACTCCCCGCTCCAGGCCGTCCGCCTGGCGAAGGAGACCTCGCCCACCAAGTACGACGCGACCGTCGAGGTCGCCTTCCGTCTCGGTGTCGACCCCCGCAAGGCGGACCAGATGGTTCGTGGCACGGTCAACCTCCCCCACGGCACGGGCAAGACCGCTCGCGTCCTGGTCTTCGCGAACGGCGAGAAGGCGGAGCAGGCTCGTGCGGCCGGCGCCGACATCGTCGGTGGCGACGAGCTCATCGAGAAGGTGGCCGCTGGCTTCACGGACTTCGACTCCGCTGTCGCGACCCCGGACCTCATGGGCAAGGTCGGTCGTCTCGGTAAGGTCCTGGGCCCCCGTGGTCTGATGCCGAACCCGAAGACCGGCACCGTCACGATGGACGTCGCGAAGGCCGTCGAGGACATCAAGGGTGGAAAGATCGAGTTCCGCGTCGACAAGCACGCGAACCTCCACTTCATCATCGGCAAGGTCTCGTTCGACGAGAAGGCGCTCGTGGAGAACTACGCCGCAGCGATCGAAGAGGTCTTGCGTCTGAAGCCGTCCTCCTCGAAGGGCCGCTACATCACCAAGGCGACGCTCTCGACCACGATGGGCCCCGGCATCCCCCTGGACCAGTCCAAGGTCTCGAAGCTTCTCGAGGACGACGCGGCCTGATCGCCTCGTTCTTCAAGCCCGACGGCGTCCCTCCCCTTCACGGGGAGGGGCGCCGTCGGGCTTTTGTCGTCCTGAGGCCCGGCGCGTGGCCGGCCGTGGTGCCGCGGCCTGACGTAGAGCCGTTATGCCCGGTTCGTTCCTGTGGTGACGCGATCTGCAGCCCGCCGGCCGGAGACGTTCACTGTCTCGATCGTCCCGGTTCATCACCGGTCTGCTTGGCGCCGTCAGAGTGATGCCTGTCTGGACAAGTGAGTCTCGCGACGCCGTCCGGACATCACATCCATGACGTGCACCATGACGACTGAAGGGTTGGACATGCGCAAGATCGCACACCTGGCACTCGCCGGGAGCCTGGCGGCGGGGACGCTCCTCGTGCCAGCGGCCGCGTTCGCGGCCGAGGGAGACGCCCCCGTCCTGCAGGGAACTCGTACGGACAAGACGCTCGTGATCGGCCTGGACGGCGCACGGCTCGACAAGATCGAGGCCGCCTCGACCCCGAACCTCCACGCGCTCATGCAGCGCGGGACGTACGGGCACAGCCTCCTGTACGCCACGAGCGACGCCGCGGAGGTGAGCCAGCGCGGGGCCCAGACGGTGTCCGGCGCGGGATGGTCGACGATCCTCACGGGCGTGTGGACGGACAAGCACAACGTCCGGGACAACTCGTTCACGGGCAAGAACTACGCGCAGTACCCCAGCTTCCTCGACCGTCTCGAGCAGGTCGACCCGAGCATCGCGACCTTCGCGGCCTCGACCTGGGCACCGATCACGTCGTCGGCGAGCAACGGGGACATCGTCTCGGCCGGGATCGACCTGCGTCTCGCGACAGGCTCGGACGTCAAGACCGAGCAGGCCGCGGTCACGTACCTCGGGACGCAGAACCCGGACGTGAGCTTCATCCACCTCGACGACATCGACGGCGCGGGCCACAGCCACGGCGCTGACGCCGCGCAGTACACGGCCGAGCTCGAGGTCCAGGACGCCCGCATCGGGCGGGTCCTCGCCGCGATCGAGGCCCGCCCCCACCGGGCGGCCGAGACCTGGAACGTCATCGTGACGGCCGACCACGGGCACCTTCCCTCGGGTGGCCACGGCGGCCGGGCCCAGACCGAGCGCGCGACGTTCGTCATCGCGGCCGGAGACGGCGTCGAGGCGCGAGGACGGCAGGAGAACCTCGCCATCACGGACATCGCTCCGACGGTCATGCGGCAGGCGGGCGTCGCGGTGGACCCCGCGTGGGGCCTCGACGGCACCCCGATCGGCGACGACGTCACGGACGACTTCGACAGCCTGCGCCCCGCGCTCTCGCCACGCGTCGACGAGACGGGCGTCCCCGCCGGGACGCTCGGCTTCACGACCACGCCGCCGTCCGGCTGGAGCGTGGACAACTCGGCCATGCCGTCAGGTGGTGTGACCGAGTGGCGCGGCTGGTCGTTCACGACACAGACGTTCTGGTCCGCGGCGGAGCCGGGTCAGGCGCGCGAGAACTTCACGCGCGGACGTGACGTGATCGCGGTCGCGGACTCCGACGAGTGGGACGACAAGAGCCACGGCGCGGGAAAGTTCGACTCGACGCTCGTGACGCCGGCGTACTCGGTGGCGGGCAAGGAGCAGGCCGTGCTGAGCTTCGAGCACTCCTACCGTCACGACCGCGTGCAGGTCGCCGAAGTGCTCGTGAGCTTCGACGGAGGTGCACCGGTCCAGGTGGCGGCGTTCCCTGCGAGCGACAACGGGCAGCGCACGATCGTGACGGAGGTCCCGGCCGGGACGAGGACCGCGCAGTACCGGTTCCACTACAGCGGGACGAACGACTGGTTCTGGGCCCTGGACCAGGTGCGTTTCGCGGCGCAGGGCGGGACCGACCCTGCCGGCTCGGAGGGCGTCGCGCTCCAGGCGGTCGTCGAGGAGCCCGTCGTCGAGGGCAGGCTCTCGATGACGGTGGCGAGCGACGGCGCGCCCGTGACGCTCGAAGGCGGCCTCGACGGTGACCACCTGACCTACACCGCGGCCCTGCCCGTGGTGAGCGTCTCCGACACCCGCCTCGAGGCCGCGGGGTGGGCCGTGTCCGGGCAGTCGACCGCGTTCTCCACGGGGACGACGACGTTCGGTGCCGAGCAGCTCGGCTGGACGCCTCGCCTGGTGCTGGGCAAGCCGGGCGTCGTCGTCGGTCAGCGCGTGTCCTCGGTGCTGAGCGGGGGAGCGGGGCTGTCGGTCCCGCAGACCCTCGCCGGTGCCGACGCGATCGGTCGCAAGGGCACGTCCGACGTCACGGCCGACCTCGCTCTCGAGCTGCCGGCCGACACGGCGCCGGGTGCGTACGGCGCGACGCTGACGATGTCGCTCTTCCCCGTGGACTGAGCGGGGGCGTGAGCGGCCTGGTTCGCGGGCAGGACTCCGCGGACAGCACCGAGCCGCTCGGTCCGCCACTCCCTGGGCGGGGTGGAGAACCGAGCGGCTCGGGTCGTACGAGGGGGGTCGTCGGCCTCCCGTGGAGGGGCCTCAGCAGGCGCCGAGGTCCTTCCACACGCCCCAGTCGCTGGGGGCCGGAGCGTCGCCGCGGGTCCACCACTTGGCCTGCCACGTGCGGCCGTTGTGGGAGACGGTGTTGCCGCCCGTGTAGATGGTCGTCGCGCTCCAGGGGGCGGCCGCGCAGGTGGCGCCCGTGGTGCCGCCGGTCGTCCCGCCGGTGGTGCCGCCGGTCGTCCCGCCGGTGGTGCCGCCGGTGGTGCCGCCGGTCGTCCCGCCGGTGGTGCCGCCGGTGGTGCCGCCGGTCGTCCCGCCGGTGGTCCCGCCGGTGGTGCCGCCGGTCGTCCCGCCCGTCGTCCCGCCGGTGGATCCACCACCGGAGCCCGTGCCGAGGCGCGCACCGACGGCCGTCGCGAACGCGTAGTTGTTCTTCTTGTCCCAGTTGATCGACCAGGTCATGACGCCGCCGATCTTCCCGTAGGGCGTCGCGGGCTTGAAGGCGCCGCAGTTCGTCCCGGTCTCGAGGCAGTCGACGGCCTTGATGACGTTCGCGACGGGCTGGTAGCCGCCACCCGCCGCGGCCTGGACGGCGGGGACGCCGATGCCGACCTGGTCGGGGCGCAGGCCCATCTGGAGCTGGATGCAGCTCAGCGCGGTGAGGAAGTCGACGCTGCCCTGGCTGTAGACCTGCTGGTTGCAGCCCATCATCGCGCCCGAGTTGTAGTACTGGGTGTTGACGATCGTCAGGATGTCCTTGATCGCGAGCGTGAGCTGGTAGTAGCCCATCGAGGTGGCCTGGTAGTCGATGGTCTGGGGGGCCATCGCGATGATGAGGTTCGGGCCGGCCTTGGCCGAGAGCTGATGCAGCGCGCTCGACATGTACGTGGCGTTGATGCCGTGCTCGAGGTCGATGTCGACGCCGTCGAAGCCGTACTCCTGCATGAGGGCGTACGCGGTGTCGGCGAAGTTCTTCGCCTCGGTCGCGTTGGAGACGATGACGTTCCCCTTCTCGCCACCGACCGACAGGATGACCTTGCGGCCCTGTGCCCGGATCGCCGCGACGTCGGCCTTGAACTGGGGCACGGTGTACCCGTTCAGCTCGGCGGTCGAGAGGTTGAACGTGATGCCGCCGGGCGTGCCGGTCAGGTTGTCGGCGAACGCGACGGCGACCAGGTTGTAGGCGGGCGGGATGTCGCTCAACGGCATGACGACCGAGCCGTTGTTGAAGTTGTGCCAGTAGCCCGTGAGCCACTGGTGGCCCGGCGCGGCGGCGGCCGCGACGGTCGTGGGCTGCGCCGCGGGCTGCGGGGCGGCCTGGGCGCTCGTGCCGGCGAGCGCGAGGCCGCCGAGGGCGACCGTGGCCGCGGTCAGTGCCGCGAGCAGGCGGGCCGGGCGGCGGGCGCCGTCGGCGGTGTGGCGATGGGTTCTCACGTGGTGCTCCTCTTGCAGGGGTCCGGGACGTCGTCGTCTCACCGGGACCGTCCGAGTGGTCCGATCTGGGTCGGCCATGCCGACGCTACGTGAGCCGCGTCACGCCTGTGATGAGGGGTTCCACCACTTTCTGGCCGCGAGCGGTACGGGGATCCCCCTACGGGTCGCGTACCCGTACACGCGAGGCCCCGCGTCCCGACGACGTCGCTCGGGTCGCGGGGAGCAGGTCACCGAGGCCGTCCAGGGTGAACCTCGAGAAGCGTCTCGCGAGCATGTATCAAACGCGCCGCCGGTCCCTCTCTCCCGGCAGGAAGCGGTCCGGTGCTCCACCGGCCCGGTGCGTCGAGCGTGCGTGAGCACGAGCTGGAGGGAGGTCCTGCCGTGGCAGAAATGCTTGTCCCACCTGGGCAGACGCCTCTAGAATCGGGTTCCCCCGAATCACCCGCGCACGACCGAGAGCAAACGGCGCACCCAGCCATGACACGGATCACCGAGGACGTCCCGGAAGTCGACGAGCCGGAGGTGAGCCTCGGAGATCGCGCCGCGGCCGCCCTGCTCGACTACCGAGAGGGCAAGCACCAGGCACTGGCCGACTTCGTGCGAGAGGCCACCCCGTTGCTGTGGCACACGGTCAGGGCCCAGGGAGTCGTCCGCGAGCAGGCCGACGACATCGTCCAGAACACCTGGATGGCCCTCGTGCGCAACGCTCACACCATCCAGGAACCGCACGCCGTGCTCAAGTGGCTCCTGGTGACCGCCAAGCGCGGGGCCTGGGAGGCCGTCCGCAAGCAGCGGGACGACCAGAAGCGCCGGACCGAGCTGCCCGACGACATGCTCGAGGGGCCCACGGGAACCCTGCCCTCTTCCGACCCCACCCCTGAGGCCCAGGTCCTCGACGTGGAGCGCGACCGCCACCTGTGGCGCGCTGTCCTCCAGCTGCCGGAGCGCTGTCAGCAGCTCCTCCGGCTGATCTCGTTGGCGGACCGACCCGACTACAAGTACATCTCGAGCGCCATCGGCATGCCGGTGGGCAGCATCGGGTCCAACCGTGGGCGGTGCTTGGCAAAGCTCCGCGACATCATCGAGAGCGAGCAGGGGGACAGGACATGGGAAACACCATGAGCGCACCGTTGGGGTACAGCCCCGAGGAACCGCTGGACGCCGTAGACCTCGAGATCCTGGCGGATCTCGCCCGCATCCACGCGACGCTCGACCCGGTACCCGACGGGCTCGTCGAGCGGTCGCTGTTCGCCATCACGCTCGCAGGCCTGGAGGCCGAGGTCATGGAGCTCGAGTACGTCCGCGTGCCGGAGATGTCCGTCCGGGGCGAGGCGCCGCCGGTCGAGGCGCGCACCATCACCTTCACGGCCGAGTCCCTGACCGTCATGATCACGCTGTCCGCTCGTGACGACGGTCGGATCCGGATCGACGGCTGGGCCGCGCCGGCCGCAGAGCTGACGGTCGAGCTGCACCGACCGGACGGGATGGTCTCGACCGTCGCCGACGAGGACGGCCGGTTCGTCTTCGACGCCGTCGGGCCTGGTCCTGCCAGTCTGCTGCTCCGCGCCCCCGGCCGCGACGGCGACGCCGTGACGACGCCGATCATCGAGCTGTAGTCGTACGGCTCGTCGCTCTCGCCTCGCAACGCCGGGCCGATCGACCCGACGGTAGTCCCTTTCGTGCATTGGAGCACCGATGAGTGAGACCCCTGATCAGTCGGCCACGCCGCCGGTACCACCGGGAGGGCGGCCTTTCGGTGACCGGCCGAACCGGCTGCAGTGGCGGACGCGGACGCTCGACCCGATCACCGCACCGCGGCGGGCCGGGCAGTCCTCCCCTCACCCCACGTGGTACGTGGGGGACCGGGTCCTGGTCCCCGAGTCACCGGACGACCTGACCGGCAACCGCTCCTTGCGCTGGCTCGAGGAGGCCGCGGCGAGGTTCGACCTGACGGTCGAGGTCGAGGAGGCCAGCAGGAGCGACGCGGAGCTCATCACCCGGGCAGGGCTCGACCCTGAGACGACGCGCGACCTGCGACGCGTCTTCGGGCTGTCGGCGCGCCTGCGGCAGAAGGGCGGCAGCGAGGGCGAGCTCCCCGATGCCTGGAAGGTCATCGAGAAGCTCGGCGGGCGCCTGTGCCCCGACGACAGGTGCAGCCCGCGGGTGGGGCTCGACCACATGATCGCGCCGTCGGCAGGACCGGCCATCGGCGGCCAGCCCTACACCCAGCCCTTCCCGTACACCCAGCCTTTCCCGTACACCCAACCCTTCCCGTACACGCAGCCCTTTCCCTACACGCAGCCCTTCCCGTACACCCAGCCCTTCCCCGTCACGGGGACCGCCGAGTACGCGAACCCTGGCTCGGGGGGCCGGACGCCCGTGAACTGGGTCGGCCCCGTCCCCGCACGACGCCTCGCCGTCGGTGCCGACGACTTCACGGCGGCAGACGGTACCCGCCGCCCCGTCGTGGCGGTCCTGGACACCGGCGTGGGTGCGCACCCCTGGTTCGACGCCGCCCCGGAGTCCCGCGGGACGATCGTCGTGCGGGACCCCGAGCTCCTCGGCGAGCCGTTGTCCGTCCTCCCGGAGACGGAGTACGACTACGAGGACCCCGAGATCGGGGGTGTGTCGATCTCTCCCTTGACCGGACCGCTGGACCCGGTCGCGGGGCACGGCACGTTCATCGCCGGTCTCGTCCACCAGAAGTGCCCCGACGCGGTCATCCTGGCCCCCCGTCTCTACGGCGGCGCCGGAGTCATCCCCGAGCGGGACCTCCTGCGCTCTCTGCGTCGGGTACTTCTCTGGCACGTGCTGGGCCTCGTCGGACGGGACGGCTACGCCCCGATCGACGTCCTGGTCCTCTCCCTCGGGTACTACCACGAGCGACCGGAGGACGCGGACTTCGACGCTCCCTTCGGCACCGTTCTGAGGGCGCTCCGGCGCTACGGGGTGCTGGTCGTCGTCTCGTCCGGGAACGACGGACAGACCAGGCCGAGCTACCCCGCGGCGTTCGCACCGCGGATCGACCGCCGCCAGACGCCGCCCGTACCTCTCCCGGGCGTCTCGCTCTCGCGGGACGAGCCGCCGGTGCTCACGGTCGGGGCGCAGAACCCGGACGGGACGACCGCGCTGTTCAGCAACGACGGGCCGTGGGTCACGTGCGTGCGTCCCGGGTCGGCTCTCGTGTCCACGGCACCGACGACGATGGACGGTGCGGTGGCGCCCAGCCGGTGGCTCAAGGAGCTCTGGTCGGAGGGCAACCGGGCCACGATCGACCCCGAAGGGTTCCAGGGCGGGTTCGCGAGCTGGAGCGGTACGTCGTTCGCCGCGCCGGTGCTGGCAGGCGAGCTCGCGTCGTACCTGCTGGACGACTCGGCGGCCGACCCGACGTCGCCGAGCGACGTGGTACCGGGTGAAGGAGCCCCAGGACGCTGCGCATGGCTGTGGCAGTCCATTACCCTGGCCACTGGACTGGTCCCCACGGCGGTGACCGCGGAATGAGGTGACGGGGTGGCGCGCAGCGGTGGCCGGACCCTGCGCGCACGCCTCGAGTTCGCGTCGGCGACCAACGCGCGGGGCCGTCATGCTCGGGCCGCGCAGCTCTTCCGCTCCGTCCTGGCGGATCTCGAGGGGGCGGCCTTCGCCGACGACCCGGACAACAGCTATGCCCACGTCCGTGCGCTGATCGGTCTGGCGATCTCCAGGTTCGAGCACGAGGGCGACGTCGATCGTTCGCTCGAGCTGCTCGAAGAGGCCCAGGTGTGGGTCGAGGCCCACGGGCCCGAGGACCTGCAGCTCGTGGTCGGCGGGCAGCGTGGCCTGCTCAGGTTGCGCACCGGCCGGGTCGTCGAGGCGGTCGAGGAGATGGACGCCGCGGCTCGGTTCATCGACGTGGCGAGGCCGCTCGACGCCGCCGTCCTCCTCCTCAACCGAGGTTCGTTGCACCTCGAGCTGGGCAACCTCGATCGCGCCGAGGCCGACCTCGCCGAAGTGGTTCGTCGCGCGGAGGCGATGGGGGACACGTTGCTCGCGTCCAAGGCGCAGCACAACCTCGGTTACGCCAAGTACCTCGGGGGGGACCTGCCGACCGCCCTGCGTGCCATGGAAGAGGCCGAGCGCGGCGCGCCGGACCGTCACGCCTCGGTCGGCCTGATCGACAAGTCGCAGGTTCTCCTCGAGGCGGGACTGCTCTCCGACGCGGACGCGACGCTCGCCGAGGCGCGCGAGCACCTCGCCCGGAACCGGATGGTCAGGGACGTCGCCGAGGTCGAGCTCCTGCGTGCGCAGTGCCTCGTGGGACTTCGCCGCTACACCGAGGCGCAGCGGCAGGCGCGCGCGGCCGCGGCGCGGTTCGACCGGATCGGCAACGACCCCTGGGCCGCCCGTGCTCGGGTGGCCGAGCTTCAGGCGCGGCTGGCCGAGGACCGCTCGACGGGCGTCTCGGTGGGCATGGCGCGCCGTCGGGCCGCCCGTGCGCTCGCTCTCGCGGACGTGGGTGCTGCGCTCGGTGAGGCCGGTGGACGTGGGGTGACCGTCCCTGCGCAGCTTCTCGCCGCCGAGTGGCTCCTCGCGGCGAAGGACCCGACGCGTGCGCGCGAGATCCTCTCGCACGTCCCGGGCCACCTCGGGCGTGTGGCGCTGCCGTTGCGACTGCAGCACCAGGCCGTCGCGGCCCAGCTCGCGTTCGACACCGGGGACCGCGCTGCCGCGCTCCGTGCGGTGCGCAAGGGTCAGCGCATGCTGGCGGAGCACCGCGAGGGGCTGGGGTCGGTCGACGCCGTGACGGCCTCCGCGGTCCACGGGGTACGTCTGGGGCACGTGGACGTGGCCGCGGCGCTCCGGACGGGGCGCGCCTCGGCGCTGCTCGACGCCGTGGAGCGTGGGCGCGCGACCGTCGCAGGCAGCGGCAGGGTCGTACCGCCGTCCGACGCCGAGTCCGCCGATCTCCTCACGCGTGCGCGCCAGGAGATCGAGTCGGCCAGGCTCCTGGGGGCCAACCCGTCGGGTGAACGTCTCGAACGCCGTCGTGCGCACCTCAACGAGGCCCGACGCCTGCAGGAGGCCGCACGGCGTCGAGCCTGGCAGGACGGCGGGGGAGCGGCGACGCCGACCGCCGTCACCGCGCGCCGCCTGCGCCGCGCCCTGTCGACGGCGAGCCCGTCGACGGTCGTCGCGAACTTCGTCGTCGCGGACGAGGCGCTGCGCGTCCTGCGTGCGGACGCCTCGGGGCTGAGCATGATCCGGCTGGCCTCCATGGCGGAGGTCGGCGAGCGTATCCGGCGCACGCGCGCGGACCTCGACGTCCTGTCGAACGCCCTGATCCCGGCGCCCATGCGGGCCGCCGCCCGGGCGTCGCTCGACCGGAGCCTGGCGTGGCTGGACCGTGAGGTCCTCGCGCCGATCGACGCGCAGGGCGACCTGCACATCGCCGCGCGGGACCTGCTCCTCGCGGTGCCGTGGTCCTCGCTGCCCTCACGTGCAGGACGTCGGACCTGGGTCAACTCGTGGATCGATCTGCAGGAGGCGGCGGTCGACCAGACCAAGCCGGACGTCGTGGTCGTCGCCGGACCGGGGCTGCGGGCCGCCGTGACCGAGGCGGAGGCGGTCGCGCAGACGTGGGATCGTGCGACCGTCCTCTCCGGCGAGGAGGCCACGTGCTCGGCCACGGTCGAGAAGCTGCCGTCCGCGGCGGTCGTCCACCTCGCGACCCACGGACGGCACGAGACCGACAACCCGTTGTTCTCCTCGCTGCGGCTCGCGGACGGCCCGCTGTTCGCGCACGAGCTGGACGGCGTGGACCTCCGTGGGGCCGTGGTCGTCCTCTCGGCCTGCGAGGCGGGTCTGTCGACGGTCCGGATCGGTGGTGAACCCCTCGGGCTCACGAGCGTCCTGCTCCGGCTCGGGGCAGCGGCCGTGGTCTCGAGCGTGGCGCCCTTGCGGGACGACGTCGCCGCGCGCGTCATGCCCGAGTTCCACGGCCGGCTGCGCTCCGGGGCCACGCCGGGGGACGCCCTCGCGACCGCGATCGCGCACGAGGACGAGCCCGTGCCCCTCGTCTGCTTCGGGCCCCTCGCGGTCTGAGGCGGGCGGCCCGGGCGGCGGCGCACCACCGCGCGCCGCCGGACTGCGCGTGCTGCGCGCCGCCGTCGGACCGGATTTGGAGCACGCGCCCGCGTCACGTACCCTGGTCCAGTACCCAAGACCGCCGGTCGTACCGTCCTGCCCGCTGACTCGTCAGCTGCAGTCCGGACCGAAGTCCCGCAGAAGTGCGGAGGCCAGCGCAGGTGAGAGTTCACGGAGCGGGCGAGAGCCTGCACTTCGAGCCCCGCGCCTGCGCGGGGCTCTTCTCGTCTCCGCAGGACCTCACCCCCCAGGGCCCCCGCCCTGCGGAGACCGGTGGCACCACCACCGGAAGGATTGCCATGGCGAGGCCGGACAAGGCAGCCGCAGTCGCAGAGCTCACGGAGAACTTCCGCGAGTCGAACGCGGCCGTGCTGACCGAGTACCGCGGGCTCACCGTCGCGCAGCTCAAGCAGCTGCGTCGGTCGCTCAGCGGCAACGCAACCTACGCCGTGGTGAAGAACACGCTGACCGCCATCGCGGCCAAGGAAGCCGGCATCGAGATCGACGCCGACTTCAAGGGCCCCTCGGCCATCGCCTTCGTGACCGGTGACCCGGTCGAGGCGGCCAAGGGCCTGCGTGACTTCGCCAAGGCGAACCCCGCACTGGTCATCAAGGGCGGTGTCCTCGACGGGCGCTCCCTGACCGCTGCGGAGATCACCAAGCTCGCGGACCTCGAGTCCCGCGAGGTCCTGCTGGCCAAGCTGGCCGGCGCGTTCAAGCAGCCGCTCTACCAGGCGGCATACCTGTTCAACGCGCCCGCTTCGCAGGCCGTCCGCACCATCGATGCCCTGCGCCTCAAGCAGGAATCGGAGAGCGCTGCCGCCTGATCCTCGTCTGAGGATCGCGCAGCACGCACACACCCCCTCTGCTTCCAGCAGGGCTCTGTGGATCGTTGACAGGGCCGCTGCCGAGCACCAACCGAAAGGACCGCCATCATGGCGAAGCTCAGCACCGAAGAGCTCATCGAGCAGTTCAAGGGCCTCTCCCTCATCGAGCTCTCCGAGTTCGTGAAGGCGTTCGAGGACGCTTTCGAGGTCACCGCGGCCGCTCCGGCCGCCGTCGCCGTCGCAGGCCCCGCGGCCGCTGCCGCCGAGGAGGTCGAGGAGAAGACGGAGTTCGACGTCATCCTCGAGGCTGCCGGCGACAAGAAGATCCAGGTCATCAAGGAGGTGCGTGCCCTCACGAGCCTCGGCCTGAAGGAGGCCAAGGACCTCGTTGACGGCGCCCCCAAGCCCGTCCTGGAGAACGTCGCCAAGGACGCTGCTGACAAGGCCAAGGCTGCCCTCGAGGGCGCCGGCGCAACCGTCACCGTCAAGTGATCACTGCCCCTCGGGGCGGTATCGCATGACAGGTCGCCTCGCGCGACCTGACAGGTAGCACAGGCGACGAGGCCCGTATCCCTTCGGGGGTGCGGGCCTCTCGTCGCCTCTTCGTCTTCCGGCCCGACGCCGGAGCCCGCCTTCCACGGGAAGGTGCGGGCGCCGTCGGGCAGGGAGTCTCTTCGTGTTCTTGGGCGGCATATGGCGGCCACCGAGAAGATGTCCTCACCGGCCCGGTGGGGGAGTGCAGTGGCGTGACGACGGTCTTGACAGGCCGTGATTTCGCGTCGCTGGACACGCTTGACTGGGCCGGGTATGCTAGCGCTTTGCGCTCGCGTGTGCCCTCGGCACCCTCTGTACTGCCCGGACCGTCTTCGGTGTGCGTCCATCGTGCACCACGGCAGCCTCAGGGGGAAGAGGTCCTCCAGCCACGCAGCGTACAGCGTGCAATCGATCTGCAGGGAAGGACCCCTCTTGGCTGCCTCGCGCACCCCTTCTGCTCCGTCCGCCGACGCTATCGCGAACCGCACCGCTTCCCGGCGCGTATCTTTCGCCAAGATCTACGAGCCTCTCGAGGTGCCCGACCTGCTCGGGCTCCAGACCGAGAGCTTCGACTGGCTGCTGGGCAACCCGGCGTGGCGCGCACGCGTCGACGCCGCGGCCGCCGCCGGTCGCCAGGACGTCCCCGCGACGTCGGGTCTCGAGGAGATCTTCGAGGAGATCTCCCCGATCGAGGACTTCGGCTCCTCCATGTCTCTCTCCTTCTCCAACCACCGCTTCGAGCCCCCGAAGTACACGGCCGAGGAGTGCAAGGAGAAGGACTTCACCTTCGCCGCGCCGCTCTTCGTCACCGCGGAGTTCGTGAACTACAACACCGGTGAGATCAAGAGCCAGACGGTCTTCATGGGCGACTTCCCGCTCATGACCGCACGCGGCACCTTCATCATCAACGGCACCGAGCGCGTCGTCGTCTCGCAGCTCGTCCGTTCGCCCGGTGTGTACTTCGAGCGCCAGGCCGACAAGACCAGCGACAAGGACATCTACTCCGCGAAGATCATCCCGTCGCGCGGTGCGTGGCTGGAGTTCGAGATCGACAAGCGTGACGCCGTCGGCGTGCGCGTCGACCGCAAGCGCAAGCAGTCCGTCACCGTGCTGCTCAAGGCCCTCGGCCTGACCGAGTCGCAGATCCGCGAGGAGTTCGCGGACTTCCCGTCGGTGCTCGACACGCTCGAGAAGGACCACGTCCACACCGAGGAAGAGGCGCTCGTCGACCTCTACCGCAAGATCCGTCCGGGCGAGCCGCCCACGGTCGAGGCCGGTCGCTCGCTCCTCGAGAACTTCTACTTCAACCCCAAGCGCTACGACTTCGCAAAGGTCGGCCGCTACAAGGCGAACAAGAAGCTCGGCGTCGACGCGCCGCTCGGCGACTCCACGCTGTCCGTCACGGACATCGTCGCGACGATCAAGTACCTCGCCGCCCTGCACGCCGAGGTCACGACCCTGCCCGGCACGCGTGCCGGCGAGCCCGTCGAGATCCGCGTCGAGACCGACGACATCGACCACTTCGGCAACCGTCGTATCCGCGCCGTGGGTGAGCTCATCCAGAACCAGGTCCGCACGGGCCTGTCCCGTATGGAGCGCGTCGTGCGCGAGCGCATGACGACCCAGGACGTCGAGGCGATCACGCCCCAGACCCTGATCAACATCCGCCCCGTGGTGGCGTCGATCAAGGAGTTCTTCGGCACCTCGCAGCTGTCGCAGTTCATGGACCAGAACAACCCGCTCGCCGGCCTGACGCACAAGCGTCGTCTGTCCGCGCTGGGCCCGGGCGGTCTGTCCCGTGACCGCGCCGGCATGGAGGTCCGTGACGTCCACCCGTCGCACTACGGCCGCATGTGCCCCATCGAGACCCCTGAAGGCCCGAACATCGGTCTGATCGGCTCGCTCGCCTCCTACGGCCGGATCAACCCGTTCGGGTTCATCGAGACGCCGTACCGCAAGGTCGAGAAGGGCCAGGTCTCCGACGAGGTCGTCTACCTGACGGCCGACGACGAGGACCGCTACGTGATCGCCCAGGCGAACACCGAGCTCAACGCCGACGGTTCGTTCCGCGCCGAGCGCGTCCTGGTCCGCACCAAGGGTGGCGAGACGGCTGACGTCCTCGGCACCGAGGTCGACTACATGGACGTCTCGCCGCGCCAGATGGTGTCGGTCGCGACCGCCCTCATCCCGTTCCTCGAGCACGACGACGCGAACCGCGCGCTCATGGGTGCCAACATGCAGCGTCAGGCCGTGCCCCTGGTCCGTTCCGAGGCCCCGCTCGTGGGCACCGGCATGGAGCGTCGTGCAGCCATCGACGCCGGTGACGTCATCGTCGCCACCAAGCCCGGTGTCGTGACCGAGGTCTCCGCTGACCTGATCGTCGTCGCGAACGACGACGCGACCACGACGAGCTACCGCGCGGCGAAGTTCCGTCGCTCGAACCAGGGCACGTCGTACAACCAGCGCGTCGTCGTCGACGAGGGTGCTCGTGTCGAGGTCGGCTCCGTGCTGGCCGACGGCCCCGCGACCGACGAGGGCGAGCTCTCGCTCGGCCGCAACCTGCTCGTCGCGTTCATGTCCTGGGAAGGCCACAACTACGAGGACGCGATCATCCTGTCGCAGCGCCTCGTGCAGGACGACGTCCTGTCCTCGATCCACATCGAGGAGCACGAGGTCGACGCCCGCGACACGAAGCTCGGCCCCGAGGAGATCACGCGGGACATCCCGAACGTCTCCGAGGACGTCCTGGCGGACCTCGACGAGCGCGGTGTCATCCGCATCGGTGCCGAGGTCGGCGCAGGCGACGTGCTCGTCGGCAAGGTCACGCCCAAGGGCGAGACCGAGCTGACCCCGGAGGAGCGCCTCCTGCGCGCCATCTTCGGCGAGAAGGCCCGCGAGGTCCGCGACACGTCGCTCAAGGTTCCCCACGGCGAGTCCGGCACCGTCATCGGCGTCCGCGAGTTCAACCGCGAGGACGGCGACGAGCTGCCCGCCGGCGTGAACCAGCTGGTCCGCGTGTACATCGCGCAGCGACGCAAGATCACGGACGGCGACAAGCTCGCCGGGCGTCACGGCAACAAGGGTGTCATCTCGAAGATCCTCCCCGTCGAGGACATGCCCTTCCTCGAGGACGGCACCCCCGTGGACGTCATCCTCAACCCGCTGGGTGTCCCCGGTCGTATGAACGTCGGCCAGGTCCTCGAGACCCACCTCGGGTGGGTCGCGAAGCAGGGCTGGGACATCTCGCAGACCGACGGCGCAGCCGGCGAGGGCGACCTGTCCTGGAAGGAGCACGTCCCCGCGGTCGCTGCTTCGTCCGAGCCCGGTCGCCCCGTGGCGACGCCGGTGTTCGACGGGCTCGAGGAGGAGGCCCTCACGGGTCTGCTCTCCACGACGCTCCCGAACCGTGACGGCAACCGCATGGTCGGCCGCGACGGCAAGGCACGTCTGTTCGACGGCCGCTCCGGCGAGCCGTTCCCGGAGCCGGTCTCCGTGGGCTACATGTACATCCTGAAGCTCCACCACCTGGTGGACGACAAGATCCACGCCCGCTCGACCGGTCCGTACTCGATGATCACGCAGCAGCCGCTGGGTGGTAAGGCGCAGTTCGGTGGACAGCGTTTCGGCGAGATGGAGGTGTGGGCGCTCGAGGCATACGGCGCGGCGTACACCCTCCAGGAGCTGCTGACGATCAAGTCCGACGACGTCCCGGGCCGCGTGAAGGTCTACGAGGCGATCGTCAAGGGCGAGAACATCCCCGACTCGGGCATCCCGGAGTCCTTCAAGGTCCTCCTGAAGGAGATGCAGTCGCTGTGCCTGAACGTCGAGGTGCTCTCGAGCGACGGTGTCTCCATCGAGATGCGTGAGTCCGACGACGACGTGTACCGCGCTGCCGAGGAGCTCGGCATCGACCTGTCGCGTCGCCCCAACGCAGCATCCACGATCGACGAGATCTGATCTCGGAAGCGGTGGGGGCGTCCCTGGACGGACGCCCCCACCGCCACCCGACACTCTGTAGCACCTCCACCGCGCCGGCCGGGACGAACCCCGGACAGGCCGGCAGACGAAGGAAGTAGGACCACCTTGCTCGACGTCAATGTCTTCGACGAGCTGCGTATCGGACTGGCCACGGCAGACGACATCCGTGACTGGTCTCACGGCGAGGTCAAGAAGCCTGAGACCATCAACTACCGCACCCTCAAGCCCGAGAAGGACGGACTCTTCTGCGAGAAGATCTTCGGCCCCACCCGGGACTGGGAGTGCTACTGCGGCAAGTACAAGCGCGTGCGCTTCAAGGGCATCATCTGCGAGCGCTGCGGCGTCGAGGTGACGCGCTCGAAGGTGCGCCGTGAGCGCATGGGCCACATCGAGCTCGCCGCCCCTGTCACGCACATCTGGTTCTTCAAGGGTGTGCCCTCCCGCCTCGGTTACCTCCTCGACCTGGCACCGAAGGACCTCGAGAAGGTCATCTACTTCGCCGCCTACATGATCACCTCGGTCGACGTCGAGGGCCGTCAGGAAGACCTCCCCAACCTCCAGAACGAGATCGACCTGGAGAAGAAGGAGATCACGGACCGTCGCGACAACGACATCAACACCCGTGCCCAGAAGCTCGAGGCCGACCTGGCCGCGCTCGAGGCCGAAGGCGCTCGCGCCGACGCCCGCCGCAAGGTCCGCGACTCGGCCGAGCGTGAGATGGCGGCGATCCGCAAGCGGTCCGACGCCGAGCTCGACCGCCTGGACCAGGTCTGGGACCGCTTCAAGAACCTCAAGGTCGCCGACCTCGAGGGCGACGAGATGCTCTACCGCGCCCTCCAGGACCGCTACGGCAACTACTTCGAGGGCTCGATGGGCGCCGCGGCGATCCAGAAGCGTCTCCAGGACTTCGACCTGGTCGCCGAGGCGGAGCTCCTGCGCGAGATCATCCGCAGCGGCAAGGGCCAGAAGAAGACCCGTGCGCTCAAGCGCCTCAAGGTCGTCAACGCGTTCCTGACCACCACCAACTCGCCCACGGGCATGGTGCTGGACGCCGTCCCGGTCATCCCGCCGGACCTGCGCCCCATGGTGCAGCTCGACGGTGGCCGCTTCGCGACCTCGGACCTGAACGACCTGTACCGCCGCGTGATCAACCGGAACAACCGCCTCAAGCGTCTTCTCGACCTGGGCGCCCCGGAGATCATCGTCAACAACGAGAAGCGCATGCTGCAGGAAGCTGTGGACTCGCTCTTCGACAACGGCCGTCGTGGTCGCCCGGTCACGGGCCCCGGCAACCGTCCGCTGAAGTCGATCTCCGACATGCTCAAGGGCAAGCAGGGTCGTTTCCGTCAGAACCTGCTCGGCAAGCGTGTCGACTACTCGGGCCGTTCGGTCATCGTGGTCGGCCCGCAGCTCAAGCTGCACCAGTGCGGTCTGCCTAAGCAGATGGCCCTCGAGCTCTTCAAGCCGTTCGTGATGAAGCGCCTCGTGGACCTCAACCACGCGCAGAACATCAAGAGCGCCAAGCGCATGGTCGAGCGTGCTCGCCCGGTCGTGTGGGACGTCCTCGAAGAGGTCATCACCGAGCACCCCGTGCTGCTCAACCGTGCACCGACGCTGCACCGTCTCGGCATCCAGGCCTTCGAGCCCCAGCTGGTCGAGGGCAAGGCCATCCACCTGCACCCGCTCGTGTGCGCCGCGTTCAACGCGGACTTCGACGGTGACCAGATGGCCGTGCACCTGCCGCTGTCGGCCGAGGCCCAGGCCGAGGCACGCATCCTCATGCTCTCGAGCAACAACATCCTGAAGCCGTCGGACGGCCGTCCGGTCACCATGCCCTCGCAGGACATGATCATCGGTCTGTACCACCTGACGAACGACAAGAAGGATGCCAAGGGTGCGGGGCGCGCGTTCAGCTCGGTCGCCGAGGCCATCATGGCCTTCGACGCCGGCTCGCTGGACCTGAACGCCGAGGTCAGCATCCGCATGGACGGGCTGGTCTTCGCCGAGGGAGAGGCCCCCGAGGGCTTCGTCCCGGGGGAGCCGTTCGTCTTCGCCACGACGCTCGGCCGTGCGCTCTTCAACGAGACGCTGCCGGTCAGCTACGGCTACGTGAACGGCATCGTCGACAAGAAGAAGCTCTCGACGATCGTCAACGAGCTCGCCGAGACCTACCCCAAGGTCGAGGTCGCTGCCTCGCTCGACGCTCTCAAGGAGGCCGGTTTCCGCTGGGCCACCCGTTCGGGTGTCACCATCGCCATCTCCGACGTCGCGACCCCCGCGGCGAAGGCGGCGATCCTGGAGGAGCACGAGGCTCGTGCTCTGAAGGTGCAGCAGGAGTACGACCGCGGTCTGATCACCGACGACGAGCGTCGCCAGGAGCTCATCGAGATCTGGACGCAGGCCACCGACAAGGTCGCGACCGCGATGCGTGCGAGCTTCCCCGAGCGCAACACCGTCTACACGATGGTCGGCTCGGGTGCTCGTGGTAACTGGATGCAGGTCCGTCAGATCGCCGGTATGCGCGGCCTCGTGGCGAACCCGAAGGGTGAGATCATCCCTCGCCCGATCAAGTCCAACTACCGCGAGGGCCTCTCGGTCCTCGAGTACTTCATCGCGACGCACGGTGCCCGCAAGGGCCTCGCCGACACCGCACTGCGCACCGCCGACTCGGGCTACCTGACCCGTCGTCTGGTCGACGTGTCGCAGGACGTCATCGTCCGCGAGGAGGACTGCGGCACCGAGCGCGGCCTGACGCTGCCCGTGGGCGAGAAGATCGGCGACCGTCTGGTCCGTCACGACAAGGTCGAGACGAGCATCTACTCGCGCACCCTCGCCTCCGACGTGGAGGACGCGGACGGCCACGTCATCGCCAAGGCGGGGGACGACGCCGGTGACCTGGTCATCGACGCCCTGCTCGCGGCCGGGATCGACACGGTCAAGGTCCGCTCGGTCCTGACCTGCGAGTCCCGCGTCGGCACGTGCGCCAAGTGCTACGGCCGCTCGCTGGCCACCGGCAAGCTCGTCGACATCGGCGAGGCCGTCGGCATCATCGCGGCCCAGTCGATCGGTGAGCCCGGCACGCAGCTGACGATGCGTACCTTCCACACCGGTGGTGTGGCCTCCGCGGACGACATCACGCAGGGTCTGCCCCGTGTGACCGAGCTCTTCGAGGCACGTACCCCGAAGGGTGAGGGCCCCATCGCGGAGTTCTCGGGTCGCATCACGATCGACGAGGCGGAGCGCACGCGCCGCATCGTCCTGACCCCCGACGACGGCTCCGAGGAGCTCGCCTACCCGGTGACGAAGCGTTCGCGCCTCCTCGTCAGCGACGGCGACCACGTCGAGGTCGGCACCCAGCTGGTCCAGGGCGCCGTCGACCCGAAGAAGGTCCTGCGCATCCTCGGCCCTCGCGCCACCCAGAAGCACCTGGTGGACGAGGTCCAGGAGGTCTACCGCTCCCAGGGCGTGGACATCCACGACAAGCACATCGAGGTCATCGTGCGGCAGATGCTGCGTCGCGTGACCGTGCTGGACTCGGGCGACTCGCAGCTCCTCCCGGGCGAGCTCGCCGAGCGTGGGCGTTTCGAGGACGCCAACCGTCGCGCGGTGTCGGAGGGTGGCCAGCCGGCCTCCGGCCGTCCCGAGCTGATGGGTATCACGAAGGCGTCGCTCGCGACCGACTCGTGGCTGTCGGCGGCCTCCTTCCAGGAGACCACGCGCGTCCTCACCGAGGCGGCGATGAGCGGTCGTCGTGACCCGCTCCTCGGCCTCAAGGAGAACGTCATCCTCGGTAAGCTCATCCCGGCCGGTACGGGCCTGCCCCGCTACCGCAACGTCGAGGTCGAGCCCACCGAGCAGGCCAAGACGGAGCTCTACCCGAGCTTCGGCTACGACGAGATCGACTTCCAGGGGCTCGGCATGGGCTCCGGCGAGGCGATCCCGCTCGAGGACCTGGACTTCGGCGACTACCGCTGACCCCGGCGTCGTGGCCCTGCGACCCTGCGTCGTCGGGCCACGACGAGCCGAGTAGCACAGGGGGTGGTCCCAGCGCGCAGGACGCGCCGGGATCACCCCCTGTCTCTTTGACTACCTGCCACGTGGCAGGTAACGTAGTAGACCGTGCCCGCGCCGTCGTGCACGCTGTGTCGTTTCCAGCGTGCCGATGTGAGTGCGCGAGCATTCCGGTGACTGAGCTCTTCGGACGATCCTCGGATCGTCCGCGAGCCCAGCCCGGACCATCGAGCCGGTGGTACGTGGCGATTGCGACGCTCTGCGTCGCAGGTGCCGTTTGCCGTCGGCGCCCACAGCCCGTTGAGACCACCGCCGGGGATCACCCCGGTCCAGCTCGAGAAGACACGGAGACGTAGTGCCTACGATCCAGCAGCTCGTCCGCAAGGGGCGGACCTCGAAGGCAGGGAAGTCCAAGACTCCCGCCCTCAAGGGTTCCCCGCAGCGGCGTGGTGTGTGCACGCGTGTGTACACCACCACCCCCAAGAAGCCGAACTCCGCACTGCGCAAGGTCGCACGCGTGAAGCTCTCGTCCCAGATCGAGGTCACCGCGTACATCCCCGGTGTCGGCCACAACCTCCAGGAGCACTCCATCGTGCTCGTCCGCGGCGGTCGTGTGAA
The DNA here is from genome assembly GCF_016907365.1 of Oerskovia paurometabola. Taxonomy (NCBI): domain Bacteria; kingdom Bacillati; phylum Actinomycetota; class Actinomycetes; order Micrococcales; family Cellulomonadaceae; genus Oerskovia; species Oerskovia paurometabola. The sequence goes on from NZ_JAFBBV010000001.1 coordinate 1,273,161, forward strand.
GGACCTCCCCGGTGTCCGCTACAAGATCGTCCGTGGCGCACTCGACACCCAGGGCGTCAAGAACCGCAAGCAGGCTCGCAGCCGCTACGGTGCCAAGAAGGAGAAGAGCTAATGCCTCGTAAGGGCCCCGCCCCGAAGCGGCCGCTCATCGTCGACCCTGTCTACGGTTCCCCGGTCGTCACCCAGCTCATCAACAAGGTCCTCCTGGACGGCAAGAAGTCGACCGCCGAGGCGATCGTCTACGGTGCCCTCGAGGGTGTCCGCGCGAAGACCGACGGTGACCCCGTCGTCGTCCTCAAGCGTGCTCTCGAGAACGTGCGCCCGGCCCTCGAGGTCCGTTCGCGCCGTGTCGGTGGCGCGACCTACCAGGTCCCCGTCGAGGTGCGCCCCACGCGTTCCACGACGCTCGCGCTGCGCTGGCTCACGGACTACTCGCGCGCTCGTCGCGAGAAGACCATGACCGAGCGCCTCATGAACGAGATCCTCGACGCGAGCAACGGCCTCGGTGCCGCGGTCAAGCGTCGTGAGGACATGCACAAGATGGCCGAGTCCAACAAGGCCTTCGCGCACTACCGCTGGTAGTCCGCCCGACCGGCCCTGGGGGTTCACCCCCGGGGCCGTCGGCGGGTCCGGCCGGCTTCGGTAGAAGCAGCGCCCCCGACTCAACCCACACAAAGGGGAAGTACCCGTGGCACTTGACGTGCTGACCGACCTGAACAAGGTCCGCAACATCGGCATCATGGCCCACATCGATGCCGGTAAGACCACGACCACCGAGCGCATCCTGTTCTACACCGGGGTGAACTACAAGATCGGTGAGACGCACGACGGCGCATCGACGACCGACTGGATGGAGCAGGAGAAGGAGCGCGGCATCACGATCACGTCTGCCGCCGTGACCTGCTTCTGGAACAAGAACCAGATCAACATCATCGACACCCCTGGCCACGTGGACTTCACGGTCGAGGTCGAGCGCTCCCTGCGTGTGCTCGACGGCGCTGTCGCTGTCTTCGACGGCAAGGAGGGCGTCGAGCCCCAGTCCGAGACCGTCTGGCGCCAGGCCGACAAGTACAACGTCCCGCGCATCTGCTTCGTCAACAAGATGGACAAGCTCGGCGCGGACTTCTACTTCACGGTCGACACCATCGTGAACCGCCTCAAGGCCAAGCCGCTGGTCATCCAGCTGCCGATCGGCTCCGAGAGCGACTTCACGGGCGTCGTCGACCTGCTCGAGATGCGCGCACTCGTGTGGCGCGGCGAGACGAAGATGGGCGAGGCGTACGAGATCGAGGAGATCCCCGCGGACCTCCTGGAGAAGGCGCAGCAGTACCGTGCCGACCTCATCGAGAACGTCGCCGAGGCCGACGAGGAGCTCCTCGAGAAGTACCTCAACGGCGAAGAGCTGACGCTCGCGGAGATCAAGTCCGCGATCCGCAAGCTCACCGTCTCGGGCGAGGCCTTCCCGGTGCTCTGCGGCTCCGCGTTCAAGAACAAGGGCGTCCAGCCCATGCTCGACGCGGTCATCGACTACCTGCCGTCGCCCCTCGACGTCCCGGCCATCAACGGCCACGACGTCAAGGACGAGGAGAAGATCGTCGAGCGCCACCCCGACGCCACGGAGCCGTTCTCGGCCCTCGCGTTCAAGGTCGCCTCGCACCCGTTCTTCGGCAAGCTGACGTACGTCCGCGTCTACTCCGGCCAGGTCACGCCGGGCACCCAGGTGCTCAACGCGACCAAGGGCAAGAAGGAGCGTCTGGGCAAGATCTTCCAGATGCACTCCAACAAGGAGAACGCGGTCGAGCTCGGCAGCGCCGGGCACATCTACGCGTTCATCGGCCTCAAGGACACGACGACCGGTGACACCCTGTGTGACATCGCGAACCCCGTGGTCCTCGAGTCGATGACCTTCCCGGAGCCCGTCATCGACGTGGCCATCGAGCCCAAGACGAAGGCCGACCAGGAGAAGCTCTCGGTCGCCATCCAGAAGCTCGCCGAGGAGGACCCGACCTTCCGCGTCAAGCTCGACGAGGAGACCGGCCAGACCGTCATCGGCGGTATGGGCGAGCTCCACCTCGACATCCTCGTCGACCGCATGCGTCGCGAGTTCAACGTCGAGGCCAACGTCGGCAAGCCGCAGGTCGCGTACCGCGAGACCATCCGCCGTACCGCGGAGAAGATCGACTACACGCACAAGAAGCAGACCGGTGGTTCGGGTCAGTTCGCCAAGGTGCAGGTCACCTTCGAGCCTCTCGACCTGACCGAGGGCGGCGAGCTCTACGAGTTCAAGAACGCCGTCACCGGTGGTCGCATCCCGCGTGAGTACATCCCGTCGGTCGACGCCGGTATCCAGGCCGCCCTCCAGCTGGGCGTCCTCGCCGGCTTCCCGCTCGTGGGCGTGAAGGCTACGCTCATCGACGGCGCGTACCATGATGTCGACTCTTCGGAGATGGCGTTCAAGATTGCCGGCTCGATGGTCCTCAAGGAGGGCGTCAAGCGGGCGGACCCGGTTCTGCTGGAGCCGGTCATGGCGGTCGAGGTGCGTACGCCCGAGGAGTACATGGGCGACGTGATCGGTGACCTCAACTCTCGTCGCGGCATGATCCAGTCCATGGAGGACGCGACGGGTGTCAAGGTCGTCCGTGCTCAAGTACCGTTGTCCGAGATGTTCGGGTACATCGGTGACCTGCGGTCGAAGACCCAGGGTCGCGCTGTGTACTCGATGTCATTCGACAGCTACGCCGAGGTCCCTCGGAACGTTGCCGAAGAGATCATCAAGAAGACCCGGGGCGAGTGAGTCCCCACAGGTCGAAGACCCTGTAACAACCATCAACCTGTAGCGACCCGCACGCCCCGCAGATGTCTTGCGCATCTGCATCGTTCGGCACAACTACCCAAGTCCCAGGAGGACCCCAGTGGCGAAGGCCAAGTTCGAGCGGACCAAGCCGCACGTCAACGTCGGAACCATCGGTCACGTCGACCACGGTAAGACCACGCTGACGGCAGCGATCTCCAAGGTGCTGCACGACAAGTACCCGGACGTGAACCCCGAGTTCAAGTTCGACGAGATCGACAAGGCTCCGGAAGAGAAGCAGCGCGGTATCACGATCAACATCGCGCACATCGAGTACGAGACGGAGAAGCGTCACTACGCTCACGTCGACGCTCCCGGTCACGCCGACTACATCAAGAACATGATCACCGGTGCTGCTCAGATGGACGGCGCGATCCTCGTGGTCGCCGCCACCGACGGCCCGATGGCTCAGACGCGTGAGCACGTTCTGCTCGCCCGCCAGGTGGGTGTCCCCTACCTGCTGGTCGCGCTGAACAAGTCCGACATGGTCGAGGACGAGGAAATCCTCGAGCTCGTCGAGATGGAGGTGCGCGAGCTCCTCTCCTCGCAGGGCTTCGACGGTGACGAGGCCCCCGTGGTCCGCGTCTCCGGTCTGAAGGCTCTCGAGGGCGACCCCGAGTGGGTCAAGTCCGTCGAGGCGCTCATGGAGGCCGTGGACGAGAACGTCCCCGAGCCCGTCCGTGAGCTCGACAAGCCCTTCCTCATGCCCGTCGAGGACGTCTTCACGATCACCGGTCGTGGAACCGTCGTCACCGGCAAGGTCGAGCGCGGCACCCTCGCGGTCAACTCGGAGGTCGAGATCGTCGGCATCCGCAACCCGCAGAAGACCACGGTCACGGGTATCGAGACGTTCCACAAGCAGATGGACGAGGCTCAGGCCGGCGACAACACCGGTCTGCTGCTCCGCGGCATCAAGCGCGAGGACGTCGAGCGCGGCCAGGTCGTCGTCAAGCCGGGTTCGATCACCCCGCACACCGACTTCGAGGCTCAGGTCTACATCCTGGGCAAGGACGAGGGTGGGCGTCACAACCCGTTCTTCTCGAACTACCGCCCGCAGTTCTACTTCCGTACCACGGACGTCACCGGCGTCATCACGCTGCCCGAGGGCACCGAGATGGTCATGCCCGGCGACAACACCGAGATGACGGTCGAGCTGATCCAGCCGATCGCCATGGAGGAGGGCCTCGGCTTCGCCATCCGTGAGGGCGGCCGTACGGTCGGATCGGGCCGTGTCACGAAGATCATCAAGTGATCTTCTGATCTCCTGATCCACCCCGGCTCCTGAGCCTCGCGCTCGGGGGTTCCGGGAAGGATTGACCGAAGGGCCCGGGTACCGCAAGGTACCCGGGCCCTTCGGCGTACCCAGGGGAGTCCGGGGCAGCGGGGGCTGTCGACGTCTGCGCGCTGCCGGGGCAGGCGACGGGAGGCCCTGCCAAGGGTGCGCCGGCTGCCGGGGCCGCGACCGCACCGCAGCGCCAGCGGGGCGCACGTCGATCCGCACGGAACGTCGCGCGGCTCGCGGCTCGCGGCGCCGCCGGTGGGCGGTTTGCGCCAGTGGGCGGCGCCGCCGCCGTTGGGCGTCCCGGGGGAGGGGAGAGGCGTGCGCGGTCCCCCCCGAACGGTCGTCGGCTCGATCACCGGTCGGTCCGAAGGGTCGTGCAGGCGGTGCGTGACCGATCCGAGGATCCGGATCGGCGAGATGTGTCGTCGGGGTGGTGCCCCGCCCGGAAGCACCCGCGCAGCATCTTTGCTGGTCAGGGACGTACCGGCCGCGGCAGCACGCCGCGCCGTTCGATGCGGTGGTCGTCCGAGGACGGTGCGCCTGGTCACACAGTTCGGCGAGAGCGCCCGGGGAGGTTACCCTGGATGGACGACGTGCCCGCTCGACGCGTGAGCACGTCGGTCGTCGCACGAGGTCGGCCCCGGTGGTCGATGTCTCGTGCACGACGATTGGTCTTCCACGGTTCCCTGTGGCAGACTGTTCAGGTTGCCTGTTACGGGTGCGCTCTTTCATGTGTCGAACAGTGTGTTGAACCGCTAAGCATGCGGACCTCGGTGTTCCGAGGTTGCCGCGGGTTGAACTCTCTGTCGACACAGATCGAGGACCCCGCGGAGCTCAGGTTCTGCACAGGCTCGACAACGTTGTGAACGGCTGTGACGCCGTCGGGCGCCAGAAGCTGGCCCGATGTGTCAGCGGTTCACATATCCAACGGCCCTGCACCGTTCTCGGTGCGTGCGCTCGGTAGGTCGCGATAGGCGACACGCCCGAGCGCGGGGGTCGGACAGCTAGCGGTTCGAGAGAGAGAGTCAGACGACGCCATGGCGGGACAGAAGATCCGCATCCGGCTCAAGTCCTACGACCACGAGGTGATTGACAGCTCGGCGCGCAAGATCGTCGACACTGTCACCCGCGCTGGTGCAACGGTCGTGGGCCCGGTGCCGCTGCCGACGGAGAAGAACGTCTTCTGCGTCATCCGGTCGCCTCACAAGTACAAGGACAGCCGCGAGCACTTCGAGATGCGCACGCACAAGCGGCTTATCGACATCATCGATCCCACGCCGAAGGCCGTCGACTCGCTCATGCGTCTCGACCTGCCTGCGGACGTGAACATCGAGATCAAGCTCTGAGGCGGGAGGACAACATGACTACGCCCCAGCAGAACGAGCGGCCCGTCACGGCCGTGCTCGGCACGAAGCTCGGCATGACCCAGCTCTGGGACGAGGCAGGCCGCCTGGTCCCCGTCACGGTCGTCGCCGTGGGCACGAACGTCGTGACCCAGGTCCGCACCGCGGACACCGACGGTTACGCCGCGGTCCAGCTGGCCGCAGGCCAGATCGACCCGCGCAAGGTCACGAAGCCCCTCAAGGGCCACTTCGAGAAGGCCGGCGTCACGCCGCGCCGTCACGTGACCGAGATCCGCACCACCGATGCCGGTGAGTACACCCTCGGCCAGGAGATCACCGCGGAGGCCTTCGAGGCCGGCGCGAAGGTCGACGTCGTGGGCACCACCAAGGGCAAGGGCACCGCCGGTGTCATGAAGCGTCACGGCTTCCACGGCGTGGGTGCCTCCCACGGTGCGCACCGCAACCACCGCAAGCCTGGTTCGATCGGTGGGGCCTCGACCCCGTCGCGAGTCTTCAAGGGCGTGCGCATGGCCGGTCGGATGGGCTTCGACCGTCAGACCACGCAGAACCTGACCGTCCACGCGGTCGACGCAGAGAAGGGTCTGCTGCTCGTCAAGGGCGCAGTGCCCGGCCCCAAGGGCGGCGTCGTCCTCGTGCGTAGCGCCGTGAAGGGAGCATGACACTCATGGCAGCTCTCACTGTTGACGTCCTCGACGCCACGGGCAAGAAGGCCGGCACCGCCGACCTTCCCGCCGAGGTGTTCGACGTCCAGACGAACGTCCCGCTGATCCACCAGGTTGTCGTCGCGCAGCTCGCTGCAGCCCGTCAGGGCACGCACGACACCAAGAGCCGCGGCGAGGTCCGCGGTGGTGGACGCAAGCCGTACAAGCAGAAGGGCACCGGCCGCGCCCGTCAGGGTTCGACCCGTGCTCCTCAGTTCGCCGGCGGTGGGGTCGTTCACGGCCCGACGCCGCGCGACTACAGCCAGCGCACCCCCAAGAAGATGAAGGCTGCTGCCCTGCGCGGCGCCCTGTCCGACCGGGCTCGTGCCGGCCGTGTCCACGTCGTGACCGGTTTCGGGATCGACGGCCAGCCGTCGACCAAGGCCGCGATCAACTCGCTCGCCAACCTCTCTCCCCGCAAGCACGTGCTCGTGGTGCTGGAGCGTGGCGACGAGCTGACGAGCAAGTCCCTCCGCAACGCGGAGCAGGTGCACCTCCTGGTCGCTGACCAGCTGAACACCTACGACGTGCTCGTCTCCGACGACGTGGTCTTCACCGAGGGCGCACTCGCTGCGTTCCTCGCCGGACCCGCCACGGGCTCTTCGGTCAAGGCCGTCGCGTCCGAGTCGGAAGCAGCTGACGAGGCCGAGGAGGCCGCGAAGTGACCGCCGTGACGAAGGACCCCCGCGACATCCTGCTCGCGCCGGTGGTCTCCGAGAAGAGCTACGGGCTCCTCGACGAGGGTAAGTACACCTTCCTCGTGGACCCGCGGGCCAACAAGACCGAGATCAAGATTGCCGTCGAGCAGATCTTCTCGGTCAAGGTTGCCTCCGTGAACACGATCAACCGCAAGGGCAAGACCCGGCGGACGCGTTTCGGACTGGGCAAGCGCAAGGACACCAAGCGTGCGATCGTCACCCTCCGCGAGGGCACGATCGACATCTTCGGCGGGCCGGTCGGCTGAGGCCGGACGAGAGCAGATTGAGGACAGATCCCCATGGGAATCCGTAAGTACAAGCCGACGACGCCCGGCCGCCGCGGCTCGAGCGTTGCCGACTTCGTCGAGATCACGCGCTCGCAGCCGGAGAAGTCGCTGGTCCGTCCGCTCACCAAGAGCGGTGGCCGCAACAGCACCGGTCGCATCACCACCCGTCACAAGGGTGGTGGCCACAAGCGCGCATACCGCGTCATCGACTTCCGTCGCCACGACAAGGACGGCGTGCCCGCGAAGGTCGCTCACATCGAGTACGACCCCAACCGCACGGCACGCATCGCGCTCCTGCACTACGCGGACGGCGAGAAGCGCTACATCATCGCGCCGAACAAGCTGAAGCAGGGCGACGTCATCGAGAACGGCGCCGGCGCTGACATCAAGCCCGGCAACAACCTGCCGTTGCGCAACATCCCGACCGGTACGGTCATCCACGCCATCGAGCTCAAGCCCGGTGGCGGCGCGAAGATCGCCCGTTCGGCTGGTGCCTCCGTGCAGCTCGTCGCCAAGGACGGCCCCTACGCCCAGCTGCGTATGCCTTCCGGTGAGATCCGCAACGTCGACCTGCGCTGCCGCGCGACGGTCGGCGAGGTGGGCAACGCCGAGCAGTCGAACATCAACTGGGGCAAGGCCGGCCGTATGCGTTGGAAGGGCAAGCGCCCCTCCGTCCGTGGTGTCGCCATGAACCCGATCGACCACCCTCACGGTGGTGGTGAAGGCAAGACCTCCGGTGGACGTCACCCGGTCAGCCCCTGGGGCCAGGCCGAAGGTCGTACCCGCCGTCCCAACAAGCCGAGCGACAAGCTGATCGTGCGTCGTCGCCGTACCGGCAAGAAGCGCTGATAGGAGCCTGACAGATGCCACGCAGCCTGAAGAAGGGCCCCTTCGTGGATGGACACCTTCAGAAGAAGGTGGACGTCCAGAACGAGAAGGGGACCAAGAACGTCATCAAGACCTGGTCCCGTCGGTCGGTCATCACGCCCGACTTCCTCGGTCACACTTTTGCCGTGCACGACGGGCGCAAGCACACTCCGGTGTTCGTCACCGAGTCGATGGTTGGCCACAAGCTCGGCGAGTTCGCACCCACCCGGACCTTCCGCGGCCACGTGAAGGACGACAAGAAGGGCCGTCGTCGCTGATCTGCGTGCAGACGCAGATCACGAGACGACGACTCCGAACGTCATGACGAGACAAGAAGGCAGGACAGCAATGGAAGCCAAGGCGCAGGCGCGGTTCGTCCGTGTCACGCCCCAGAAGGCCCGGCGCGTCGTGGACCTCATCCGTGGCAAGCAGGCCACCGAGGCCGTCGCGGTGCTGAAGTTCGCACCGCAGGCCGCGAGTGAGCCGATCCGCAAGGTCGTGGAGAGCGCGATCGCGAACGCACGGGTGAAGGCCGACCGCGCGAGCGTGGCATTCGACGAGCAGGAGCTCGTCGTTGCCCAGGCGTTCGTGGACGAGGGCCCGACCCTCAAGCGGTTCCGGCCTCGCGCTCAGGGGCGCGCGAGCCAGATCCTCAAGCGGACGAGCCACATCACCGTGGTTCTCGTTCCGCGCGAAGACACGAAGGGAAGGGCCCGATAGTGGGACAGAAGGTTCACCCGCACGGGTACCGCCTCGGCATCACCACCGACCACCGGTCGCGGTGGTTCGCCGACAGCACCAAGCCCGGACAGCGGTACCGCGACTACGTCCGCGAGGACGTGCAGATCCGCAAGCTCATGGCCACCGGCCTCGAGCGTGCCGGCATCTCCAAGGTCGAGATCGAGCGCACCCGTGACCGTGTGCGTGTGGACATCCACACGGCACGCCCGGGTATCGTCATCGGCCGCCGTGGCGCAGAGGCAGACCGCATCCGCGGCGAGCTCGAGAAGCTCACGGGCAAGCAGGTCCAGCTCAACATCCTCGAGGTCAAGAACGCTGAGATCGATGCTCAGCTCGTGGCCCAGGGGATCGCCGAGCAGCTTGCGAGCCGTGTGTCCTTCCGCCGTGCGATGCGCAAGGGCATGCAGTCCGCGCAGCGCGCCGGGGCCAAGGGCATCCGTGTCCAGTGCTCGGGCCGCCTCGGTGGCGCCGAGATGAGCCGTTCGGAGTTCTACCGCGAAGGCCGTGTGCCGCTGCACACGCTCCGCGCGAACATCGACTACGGCTTCTTCGAGGCCCGCACCACCTTCGGCCGTATCGGCGTCAAGGTGTGGATCTACAAGGGCGACATGACCGAGAAGGAGTTCGCTGCGCAGCAGGCGACCGCCGCTCCCCGCCAGGGCCGTGGTGGCCCCCGCGGTGGCGACCGTCCTGACCGTGGCGGAGACCGTCGTGGCGCCGGCCGTCGCAACGAGCGTCCGGCACAGTCCGAGGCACCTGCAGCTGCAGGGGCGGAGGCACCTGTCGCCGAGAAGGCTCCTGAGTCCGGAACGGAGGCCTGAGCATGCTGATCCCGCGCAGGCTGAAGCACCGTAAGCAGCACCACCCCTCGCGCTCCGGCGCCTCGAAGGGTGGCAACCAGATCGCGTTCGGCGAGTTCGGCATCCAGGCTCTCGAGCCTGCGTACGTCACGAACCGCCAGATCGAGGCTGCTCGTATCGCGATGACCCGCCACATCAAGCGAGGCGGAAAGGTCTGGATCAACATCTACCCGGACCGCCCGCTGACCAAGAAGCCGGCGGAGACCCGCATGGGTTCTGGTAAGGGTTCGCCCGAGTGGTGGATCGCCAACGTCAAGCCCGGCCGCATCGTCTTCGAGCTGGCCGGTGTCCCGGAGCCCCTGGCTCGCGAGGCCATGCGCCGCGCGATCCACAAGCTCCCGATGAAGTGCCGTTTCGTGGTGCGCGAGGGTGGTGGCAACTGATGGCTATCGGAACCAAGGAACTGGCTTCGAGCGAGCTTGACACGTTCGACGACGAGAAGCTCGTCGCCGAGCTGAAGAAGGCCAAGGAGGAGCTTTTCAACCTCCGCTTCCAGTCGGCCACCGGCCAGCTGGAGAGCCACGGTCGCCTGAAGGCCGTGCGCCGCGACATCGCGCGGATCTACACGATCCTCCGCGAGCGCGAGCTCGGTATCCGTACCGCACCGAGCGTGAGTGAGTGAGGCTGGAATGAGCGAGAACGCAACGAACGCCGCACCGGTGACCGAGACGGCCGCTGAGCAGCGCGCCAACCGCAAGACGCGGCGCGGCTACGTGGTGAGCGACAAGATGGACAAGACCGTCGTGATCGAGGTCGAGGACCGGGTCAAGCACCCGCTCTACGGCAAGGTCATCCGACGCACGAGCAAGGTCAAGGTCCACGACGAGCAGAACGCTGCTGGTGTCGGAGACCTCGTCCTTATCATGGAGACCCGCCCGCTGTCCGCGACCAAGCGGTGGCGCCTGGTGGAGATCCTCGAGAAGGCCAAGTAGGCCCTGTGCCTAACAGGTCGTGACGGGCGGGGTCCCGCCCGTCACGACCGGTCTCGGCCGCACCAAGGTGCGGCAACCAGTAGACAGGGCGGCGAGACCCCGCCGCACCTGGCCGGTTCACCCGCGAGGGACCCGGCACTGACAGCTATCCGTTCGGCAAGGCTCGCTCTGCGAGAACCGGCTCGACGACAGGAGTTCACTACATGATCCAGCAGGAGTCGCGACTTCGCGTCGCCGACAACACGGGTGCCAAGGAGATTCTCTGCATCCGTGTTCTCGGCGGTTCGGGCCGTCGCTACGCCGGAATCGGCGACGTCATCGTCGCAACCGTCAAGGACGCTATCCCCGGTGGCAACGTGAAGAAGGGCGACGTCGTCAAGGCGGTCGTCGTACGCACCGCCAAGGAGCGCCGTCGTCCGGACGGTTCCTACATCAAGTTTGACGAGAACGCGGCCGTGATCCTCAAGAACGACGGCGAGCCCCGTGGTACGCGCATCTTCGGTCCCGTGGGCCGCGAGCTGCGTGACAAGCGGTTCATGAAGATCATCTCGCTGGCTCCGGAGGTGCTCTGAACATGGCGAAGATCAAGAAGGGCGACCTGGTGGTCGTCATCTCTGGCAAGGACCGCACCCAGCAGGGTCGCGTGCTCGAGGTCCTCACGGACTCCGACCGCGTGATCGTCGAGGGCATCAACCGCGTCACGAAGCACACCAAGGTGGGTCAGTCCCAGCGTGGGACGCGTACCGGTGGCATCGAGGTCGTCGAGGCGCCGATCCACGTGAGCAACGTGATGGTCGTCGACCCGGAGACCAAGAAGGGCACCCGCGTCGGGTACCGCACCGAAGAGGTCGAGCGTGACGGCCGTACGCGCAAGGTTCGCGTGCGCGTCGCCAAGCGTTCCGGTAAGGACATCTGATGAGCACTGAACTGCAAGCCCCTGAGATCGCGCGTCTCAAGCAGCGCTACCGCGACGAGATCGTCGCCGGCCTCCTCGAGGAGTTCGGCCACGAGAACGTCAACCAGGTTGCACGACTGACGAAGATCGTCGTCAACATGGGTGTCGGCGACGCGGCCAAGGACTCGAAGCTCATCGAGGGTGCCATCCGCGACCTCTCGGCCATCACCGGCCAGAAGCCGCAGGTCACCAAGGCCCGCAAGTCCATCGCTCAGTTCAAGCTGCGTGAGGGCATGCCGATCGGCGCGCACGTCACGCTGCGCGGCGACCGCATGTGGGAGTTCCTCGACCGCCTGCTGTCCATCGCTCTGCCCCGTATCCGCGACTTCCGCGGACTCTCGGCCAAGCAGTTCGACGGCCACGGCAACTACACCTTCGGTCTCACGGAGCAGTCGATGTTCCACGAGATCGACCAGGACAAGATCGATCGCGTCCGCGGTATGGACATCACGATCGTGACGACGGCGACGACCGACGACGAGGGCCGCTCCCTGCTGCGCCGTCTCGGCTTCCCCTTCAAGGAGAACTGACATGGCGAAGAAGGCCCTGGTCAACAAGGCAGCCGCAAAGCCTAAGTTCGCGGTCCGCGCCTACACTCGCTGCCAGAAGTGCGGTCGCCCGCACTCCGTGTACCGCAAGTTCGGCCTGTGCCGTATCTGCGTCCGCGAGATGGCACACCGTGGCGAGCTTCCCGGCGTCACCAAGAGCAGCTGGTAACAACTACGTCGCAGGTCTGGCACGGTTCCCCTCGGGGAGCCGGCCAGATACCCCGGCGAGGAAGGGCTGAAGCCCAATGACGATGACCGACCCGATCGCAGACATGCTGACCCGTCTGCGTAACGCGAACTCGGCTTACCACGAGACGGTTCAGATGCCGTTCTCGAAGCTGAAGTCGCACATTGCTGAAATCCTGCAGGCCGAGGGCTACATCTCCGGCTGGACCGTCGAGGACGCGCCCGTGGGCAAGTACCTCACGATCCAGCTGAAGTTCGGCCCGAACCGTGAGCGCTCCCTTGCCGGTGTGCGCCGCGTGTCGAAGCCCGGTCTGCGTGTGTACGCGAAGTCGACCAACCTGCCCAAGGTTCTCGGTGGCCTCGGCGTGGCGATCCTGTCCACGTCCTCCGGCCTCCTGACCGACCGTCAGGCAGCCAAGAAGGGCGTGGGCGGAGAAGTCCTCGCCTACGTCTGGTAATCGGAAAGGAGAGATACGCCATGTCTCGTATCGGCAAGATCCCCGTTCCGGTTCCCGCCGGAGTGGATGTCACGATCAGCGGCGCGCTGGTGACGGTCAAGGGCCCGAAGGGGTCCCTGGAGCACACCATCCCCGCCCCCATCGAGGTCTCCCAGGACGCTGACACCCTCGTGGTGACGCGCCCGAACGACGAGCGTGCATCGCGCGCTCTGCACGGCCTGACCCGCACCCTTCTCGCGAACCTGGTGACCGGTGTCACCCAGGGCTACGAGAAGAAGCTCGAGATCGTCGGTACCGGTTACCGCGTGACCGCGAAGGGCACTGACCTGGAGTTCGCTCTCGGTTTCAGCCACCCCGTCGTGATCTCCGCACCGGCCGGCATCACCTTCGCTGTCGAGTCCCCGACCAAGTTCTCGGTCTCGGGCATCGACAAGCAGCAGGTCGGCGAGGTCGCTGCGAACATCCGCAAGATCCGCAAGCCCGAGCCGTACAAGGGCAAGGGTGTGCGTTACGCCGGCGAGGTCGTCCGCCGCAAGGTCGGAAAGGCTGGTAAGTAACGATGGCTCTCAAGGTTCTCGGCAAGGGCAAGGCAGTTTCGCGCAAGCGTCGCCACCTCCGCCTGCGCAAGAAGATCGCCGGCACGGCCGCGCGTCCCCGCCTCGTCGTGACGCGTTCTGCGCGCCACATCACGGCGCAGATCGTGGACGACACGATCGGCCAGACCGTTGCTTCCGCATCGACCATCGAGGGCGACCTGCGGTCGTTCGACGGCGACAAGAGCGCGAAGGCCCGCAAGGTCGGCGAGCTCGTCGCCGAGCGTGCCAAGGCCGCTGGTGTCGACTCGGTCGTCTTCGACCGCGGTGGCAACAAGTACCACGGCCGGGTGGCTGCAGTCGCCGACGGGGCCCGCGAAGGCGGTCTGTCCCTGTGATGATGGCCGAAACCACCACCGTGTACACGGTACGGAAGCAAAGGATTCTCTGATGGCTGCAGGGCAGCGCAGCAACACCGGCGCCCCTACGGGTGCCGCCAACGAGTCGACCGACCGCAACTCCGGAGGCCGCGGCGGCGATCGTCGCGACGGTCGCCGTGGTGACGGTCGCCGTGGTGACGCCGCCGAGAAGAACGCCTTCGTCGAGCGCGTCGTCACCATCAACCGCGTGTCCAAGGTCGTCAAGGGTGGCCGCCGCTTCAGCTTCACCGCGCTCGTCGTGGTGGGCGATGGCGACGGAACCGTCGGCGTCGGCTACGGCAAGGCGAAGGAAGTCCCCGCGGCGATCGCCAAGGGTGTCGAGGAGGCCAAGAAGAACTTCTTCAAGGTTCCCCGCATCCAGGGCACCATCCCTCACCCCATCCAGGGTGAGGCAGCCGCCGGTGTCGTCTTCCTGCGTCCGGCAGCCCCGGGTACCGGTGTCATCGCCGGTGGTCCGGTGCGCGCCGTGCTGGAGTGCGCGGGCATCCACGACGTCCTGAGCAAGTCGCTCGGTTCGTCCAACGCGATCAACATCGTGCACGCGACGGTCGAGGCACTGCGCAACCTGGAGCAGCCTGAGGCTGTTGCAGCGCGTCGTGGCCTGCCGCTCGAGGCCGTGGCTCCGGCCGCGCTCCTTCGTGCACGCGCAGCTGGGGTAGGTGCGTGATGGCTCGACTCAAGGTGACCCAGACGAAGTCCGCCATCGGCGGCAAGCAGAATCAGCGCGACACGCTGCGCACTCTGGGCCTCAAGCGGATCGGCGACACCGCCGTGAAGGAGGACCGCCCGGAGATCCGCGGCATGGTCGCAACGGTGGCGCACCTCGTCGCCGTTGAGGAGGTCGAGTGATCATGGCTGAGAAGGCCAAGAAGGAGACCGCGGTCGAGGCTTCGACCGACGCTCCGAAGAAGAAGGCTCCTGCCAAGAAGGCTGCTGCGACCGAGGCCCCCAAGGCCGAGGCGCAGCAGACCGTCGGCGCTGGTGGCACCCTCAAGGTCCACCACCTCCGTCCCGCCCCCGGCGCCAAGAAGGCCAAGACCCGCGTGGGTCGTGGTGAGGCGTCGAAGGGTAAGACGGCCGGCCGTGGTACCAAGGGCCAGAAGGCCCGTTACCAGGTGCCGGAGCGCTTCGAAGGTGGACAGATGCCGCTGCACATGCGTCTGCCCAAGCTTCGTGGCTTCAAGAACCCGTTCCGCACGGAGTACCAGGTCGTGAACCTGGACAAGCTCTCCGCGCTGTACCCCGAGGGTGGCTCCGTCACCGTCGAGGACCTCGTCGCCAAGGGAGCCGTCCGCAAGGGCGAGCTCGTCAAGGTGCTCGGCACGGGTGAGGTCACCGTCAAGCTCGAGGTCGCGGTCGACGCGTTCTCGGCTTCCGCCAAGGACAAGATCCTTGCGGCCGGTGGCTCCGTCTCGGAGGACTGACACGTAGGACAGGGCCGATAGCGCGATGCGCTGTCGGCCCTGTCTGCGTCTGGGGGTGGCTGCCGGTGCCGCCGCTGCTCGGGGGAACGTAGAATCATCGCCGGTTGTCTCAATTTGCCGTCCATCGCGGCGCAGCGGCTAAGGTGCCCCATGGCGTCCCGTGCCGGGTGCGTCACATCTCGCCGACCAACCGGCGACACGACATCCCGCCTCGGCGGGCCAGGAGGATAGGTGCTCAGCGCATTCGCCCGGGCTTTCCGGACACCTGACCTGCGGCGCAAGCTGCTGTTCACGATCGCGATCATGGCGATCTTCCGTGTGGGCTCGTTCATCCCGACCCCTGGTGTGGACTACGCCAACGTCCAGCAGTGCATCGACACCCAGGGCCAGAACAACCTCCTGGGCATGGTGAACCTGTTCAGTGGTGGCGCCCTGCTCCAGCTCTCGATCTTCGCGCTCGGCATCATGCCGTACATCACCGCGAGCATCATCGTGCAGCTGCTCCGCGTGGTCATCCCTCACTTCGAGGCGCTGCACAAGGAGGGCCAGTCCGGCACCGCGAAGCTCACGCAGTACACGCGCTACCTGACGATCGCCCTCGCCATCCTGCAGTCCACGACCGTCATCACGACGGCCCGCAGCGGCCTGCTCTTCCCTGGCTGCCCCGTCCCCGTGATCCCCGACAACAGCTTCCTGACGTCGGCGATCATGGTGATCACCATGACCGCGGGTACCGGCCTCATCATGTGGCTCGGCGAGCTCATCTCCGAGCGCGGTGTCGGCAACGGCATGTCGCTCCTCATCTTCACGTCGATCGCCGCCAGCTTCCCGGTCGCTCTGTGGTCCATCGCGGGCGGCTCGAACGGTGCGATCAACTTCACGATCATGATCGCGGTCATCGTCCTGGTCATCGGCCTGGTGGTCTTCGTCGAGCAGTCCCAGCGCCGTGTGCCGGTCCAGTACGCGAAGCGCATGGTCGGACGCAAGATGTACGGCGGCTCGAGCACCTACATCCCGATCAAGATCAACATGTCCGGCGTCATCCCGGTCATCTTCGCGTCGTCGCTGCTCGCGGTCCCCGGCCTCATCGCCCAGTTCGGCGACACGACGGCAGGGTGGGTCCAGTGGGTCACGAAGTACCTCGCGGACCCGGCCTCGCCGATCCACATCTCGATCTACGTGGTGCTCATCGTCTTCTTCTGCTTCTTCTACACGGCCATCACGTTCAACCCGGACGAGGTCGCGGACAACATGAAGAAGTACGGCGGCTTCATCCCGGGCATCCGGGCCGGTCGCCCCACGGCCGAGTACCTCGACTACGTCATCACCCGCATCACCTCGGCGGGTGCCATCTACCTCGCGCTCGTTGCGCTGATCCCGACGCTCGTCCTGGTCCTGCTGGGGGTGAGCACCAACATTCCGTTCGGTGGTAGCTCGATCCTCATCGTGGTGGGCGTCGGCCTCGAGACGGTCAAGCAGATCGACTCGCAGCTGCAGCAGCGTCACTACGAAGGGTTCCTCCGTTGACCTCAGAGTTGACCTCCGACGCTCCGCGCTCCAGCACGGGCTCCGCTCGCCTGATCATCATGGGTCCCCAGGGCGCCGGCAAGGGCACCCAGGCGGCTCGTCTGGCGGAGCACTACGGCATCCCGGCGATCTCCACGGGCGACATCTTCCGTGCGAACATCAAGGGCGGCACCGAGCTGGGCAAGCTGGTGCAGGAGTACACGGCCAAGGGCGAGCTCGTCCCCGACTCGGTGACGAACGACATGGTCCGTGACCGCCTCGCGCAGGACGACGTCGCGCGCGGCTTCATCCTCGACGGCTACCCGCGCAACGCGGCCCAGGTCGTCGAGCTCGACGGGATCCTCGCGGACCTCGGCGTCGAGCTGGACGCCGTCCTCGAGCTCACCGCGGACCGCGACGAGCTCCTCGCCCGCCTGCGCAAGCGTGCGGAGATCGAGGGGCGCGAGGACGACACCGAGGAGGCGATCGCCCGCCGTCTCGACATCTACGCCGAGCAGACCGCTCCGCTCACGTCCGCCTACGCCGAGCGGGGCCTGCTGGCCCAGGTCGACGGCATCGGTGAGATCGACGACGTGACCGCGCGTCTCGTCGAGGCGCTCGCGCCTCTCGTCGGCTGACCCGGGGACGGTAGGTACGCGAAGTGTTCGGTCGCGAGAAGATCGAGTACAAGACGGTCGACCAGGTGCGCACGATGCGCCGGGCGGGGCTGGTGGTCGCTGACGCGCTCGCCACGGTCCGCTCGGCGGTGCGTCCGGGCATGACGACCGCGGACCTGGACGCGCTGGCTGCGGCCGTGATCGGTGACGCCGGCGCGACGCCGTCGTTCCTCGGCTATCACGGCTACCCAGCGACGCTGTGCGTGTCCGTGAACGACGAGGTCGTGCACGGCATCCCGGGGACGCGCGAGCTGCTCCCGGGCGACGTGGTGTCGGTGGACTGCGGTGCGATCGTCGACGGATGGCACGGGGACTCCGCGTTCTCGTTCGTCCTGCCCGACGCAGACCCGGCGGACGTCGCGCTCGTCGAGGCGACCGAGCGGGCGCTCTGGGCCGGCATCGCCGCCCTGGCGACCGGGGAGCGCCTGGGGGACGTCGGCAACGCGGTCGAGGACTCGATCGAGTCGTCGGCAGCGGCGGACGGCGTCCCGTACGGGATCATCGAGGAGTACGTGGGGCACGGCATCGGGACGTCGATGCACCAGCCGCCGGACGTCCTGAACTACCGCACACGCGAGCGTGGGCCACGGCTCAAGCCGGGCATGTGCCTGGCGATCGAGCCCATGGTGACCCGTGGCGAGCGGTTCACGCAGGTGCTCGAGGACGACTGGACGGTCGTGACCGACGATGGTGCGCGTGCCGCGCACTGGGAGCACAGCGTCGCGATCCTCGAGGACGGCATCTGGGTCCTGACGGCCCCGGACGGCGGCGCAGCAAAGCTCGCCGAGCTCGGCGTGACGGTCGCCCCCCTCGACGTCTGAGCCTCGCCCTCGGCGACCGGCCCGTTCCTTGCCTCATCAGGCAGGGGACGGGCCGTCGACGTGCCGGGGGAGCGGTAGCACGGCCGTCGGGCCCTCAGGCCCCGTTCAGGAGGGGCCTGGCGCGTCGTGCGGGCTCCCGCGCGGCCCCCGCAGATCTCCTCACGTCCGCGCAGCGAGGGCCGACGAGGTCGTCTGGCGTCCACGTGTCCGGCAGCACAGTGGCTCCGGTTCCTTCTCCTGGATCAATGCCGTAGGATAGTCCGCTGGGTGTAGTCCGCGTTCCCTGTTCGAGTTCAACCGACCGGGCAGCAGGGCGGAATGCACACGACGTCCACTCACCGGTCCTCGTAGAGCACGGGTGCGTGGGAAGCAGTTCGGACGAGAGTTAGCGGAGGATATGGCAAAGAAGGACGGTGTCATCGAGATCGAGGGCAGCGTGGTCGAGGCCCTGCCGAACGCGATGTTCCGCGTGGAGCTGGCCAACGGGCACAAGGTTCTGGCTCACATCTCGGGCAAGATGCGACAGCACTACATCCGGATCCTCCCCGAGGACCGAGTGGTGGTGGAGCTGAGCCCGTACGACCTGTCCCGTGGCCGGATCGTCTACCGCTACAAGTAGTCGTCAAGAATCCACCACTCGAAACAACTGCTGCCGCAGGCCTGGGTTCGCCCGCGCGTGCGTGCGGCGGCGGAGGAACAGACTGATGAAGGTCAAGCCCAGCGTCAAGAAGATCTGCGACAAGTGCAAGGTGATCCGCCGGCACGGTCGCGTCATGGTGATCTGCGAGAACCTGCGCCACAAGCAGCGCCAGGGCTGAGTCCCCGGCGCTCCGGCGCACGGTGATCCAGGTCCGCGAGAGCGGACCGATCGCCGGCACCCTCGGGTGCCAACCAGCGCACCACCACGAACCTCACGGTCGGGCCGCACAGGCCCACTGAGGGGAACCCCCGGCTCGGAGGCCGGGGCCCGCAGCTCCGCGGGAAGATGGTGCGGTAGACCTCCGAACGAAGTAACAGGAGCCGGAAGGCACATGGCACGTCTTGTCGGCGTCGACCTCCCCCGCGAGAAGCGGCTCGAGATCGCGCTCACCTACATCTACGGCGTCGGCCGTACCCGCGCCCAGCAGACGCTGGCCGCCACCGGGATCTCCCCGGACGTTCGCGTGAAGGACCTCGGTGACACCGAGCTCGTCGCGCTGCGTGACTACCTCGAGGGCAACTACAAGCTCGAGGGTGACCTCCGCCGTGAGGTGGCTGCTGACATTCGCCGCAAGGTCGAGATCGGCTGCTACGAGGGCCTGCGTCACCGCCGTGGCCTGCCCGTCCGCGGGCAGCGCACCAAGACCAACGCGCGTACCCGCAAGGGACCCAAGCGCACCGTGGCCGGCAAGAAGAAGGCCCGCTAAGCAGTAGTCCGTGGAACGCGTGCAGCACGCCTGAGCCTCGAGCTCACCCGCGCGGCGCACGCCGACCCGGTCCGAACACCTCAGACCAGGAGAAGATCCAGAAATGCCTCCCAAGACTCGCGCCACCGCGGCCCGCAAGCCGCGCCGCAAGGACAAGAAGAACGTCCCCCACGGCCAGGCGCACATCAAGAGCACGTTCAACAACACGATCGTGTCGATCACCGACCCGACCGGTGCCGTCATCGCCTGGGCCTCGGCCGGGCACGTCGGCTTCAAGGGCTCGCGCAAGTCGACCCCGTTCGCCGCGCAGCTCGCTGCTGAGTCCGCGGCCCGCCGCGCCCAGGAGCACGGCGTCAAGAAGGTCGACGTCTTCGTCAAGGGCCCCGGCTCCGGCCGTGAGACCGCGATCCGTTCGCTCACCGCGACGGGCCTCGAGGTCGGCTCGATCCAGGACGTCACGCCTCAGGCTCACAACGGCTGCCGCCCCCCGAAGCGTCGCCGCGTCTGATCCTCTGCTCCGCTCGTCGTCGCGTCGCCCCCGGTCCTGCCGGCCGGCGCGACGACGGGCGCAGCACCCTGGACGGGTGGACAGAGTCCCGTCCAGGAGCACGCGTTGCCCGTGATGCGTCATATAGCGGACGCACACCGAAAGGAACACACCAGTGCTGATCGCACAGCGCCCCACCCTGACCGAAGAGGTCATCTCGGAGAACCGTTCGCGCTTCTCCATCGAGCCGCTCGAGCCTGGCTTCGGCTACACCCTCGGCAACTCGCTTCGTCGCACCCTGCTCTCGTCCATCCCGGGCGCTGCAGTGACCTCGATCCGCATCGACGGTGTCCTCCACGAGTTCACCACCGTTGCCGGTGTCAAGGAAGACGTCACCGAGATCATCCTCAACATCAAGAACCTCGTGGTCTCCTCGGAGAACGACGAGCCGGTCGTGATGTACCTGCGCAAGCAGGGTGCTGGCGCGGTCACCGCCGCGGACATCGTCCCGCCGGCGGGTGTGGAGGTCCACAACCCGGACCTGCACATCGCCACCCTCAACGACAAGGGCAAGCTCGAGATCGAGCTGACGGTCGAGCGTGGACGTGGCTACGTCTCCGCGAACCAGAACAAGTCCTTCGACGCCGAGATCGGCCGTGTTCCCGTCGACTCGATCTACTCGCCGGTCCTCAAGGTCACGTACAAGGTCGAGGCGACCCGCGTCGAGCAGCGCACCGACTTCGACAAGCTGATCGTCGACGTCGAGACGAAGCAGGCGATCTCCCCGCGCGACGCGCTGGCCTCGGCCGGCAAGACGCTCGTCGAGCTCTTCGGCCTCGCCCGTGAGCTGAACGTCGAGGCCGAGGGCATCGAGATCGGCCCGTCCCCGACGGACGCCGCGCTCGCTGCGGACCTCGCGCTCCCGATCGAGGAGCTCAACCTCACGATCCGCTCGTACAACTGCCTCAAGCGCGAGGGCATCCACCAGGTCGGCGAGCTCGTCGCTCGCAGCGAGGCAGACCTGCTGGACATCCGGAACTTCGGCGCGAAGTCCATCAACGAGGTCAAGGAGAAGCTCGCCGAGCTCGGCCTGAACCTCAAGGACTCGCCGCTGGACTTCGACCCCTCCACAGCGGACTACTACGAGGCCGACGAGGACGAGGCGACGTTCTCCGACGGGCAGCAGCAGTTCTGACCTTCCGTGCTCGCGGCTCGGCCGCACGCACGATCCACTTCTAAGGAGCAAGATCAATGCCTACCCCCACCAAGGGTCCGCGGCTCGGCGGTGGCCCGGCTCACGAGCGTCTCATCCTCGCGAACCTGTCCACGCAGCTCTTCGAGCACGGCCGCATCACGACCACCGAGACCAAGGCCAAGCGCCTGCGCCCGGTGGCCGAGCGCCTCATCACGTTCGCGAAGCGCGGTGACCTGGCGGCTCGTCGTCGCGTCATGACCGTCGTCCGCGACAAGTCCGTCGTGCACACGCTGTTCACCGAGATCGCCCCGCAGATGGCGGAGCGCAACGGTGGCTACACGCGCATCACGAAGGTCGGCAACCGCAAGGGCGACAACGCCCCCATGGCCGTCATCGAGCTCGTGACCGAGCCCGTCAGCCCCAAGCAGGCCGTCGTCCGCGAGGCCGAGAAGGCTGCGAAGAAGGCCAGCAAGCCCAAGGCTGCCAAGGTCGAGGACGCCCCGGTCGAGGACGCCAAGATCGAGGACGCTCCCGTCGTCGAGGACGCTCCCGTCGTGGAGGACGCCCCCGTCGAGGACGCCAAGGACTCGAAGGAGAAGTGATCCCGCCCCGGCTCAGCCGGACGGGTATCTCCTGAAGGGCCCGGCACCATCTGGTGCCGGGCCCTTCGCCGTACCCGCCGGCGGGTACCCGCCGGCCGAGCGCCCGTCGTGCGGGTGCGCGCGCCGTCGGGCCCCTAGATTGGTCCGTATGGGTCTGCCGGTGCTGTTCGTCCATGGTTCGCGTACGTCCCGCACGATGTGGCGGGCGCAGCTCGAGGCCATGGATCGTGCCGGCATCGTGGCCTCGGCCGTGGACCTGCCCGGGCACGGCGAGCGGACGGACGAGGTGTTCACGCTCGACGGTGCGGTGGCGACCGTCGCCGGGGCTGTGGACGGCCTGGGAGGCCGCGCGCTCGTCGTCGGGCTCTCGCTCGGCGGGTACGTGGGGATCGAGCACCGTGCGCGGTTCCCCGGGCAGGTCGTGGGGCTCGTCGCTGCGAGCTGTTGCACGGTGCCGGCGTCGCGCCTGCGCGTCGCCTGGCGCGTCGCTGCGGACCGGATCGAGAGGCTGCCCGACAACGGTGCCGCGCTCAACCATGCGCTCGTGCGCAGGACGCTCCCTGCGGCGGGCATCGAGGACATCGGGGCGGGTGGGTTCGCGCTGACGACCATGACGGCGATCCTGGACGAGGTGGGACGCACGGCGCCCTTGTCCGCGCTGTCGGCGACGGACTCGCCCGTGTGGTTCGTCAACGGGCGGTGGGACCACTTCCGGCTCGGGGAGCGCGCGTACGTCGCGGCGGCACGCTCGGGTGGCGCGCGGGCCGAGCTCGTCGTGATCCCGGGTGCCAAGCACCTCGTGAGCCTCGACCGTCCTGTCGCGTTCAACCGGGCGGTCCTCGCGGCGCACCGCGAGCTCGACCGGTAGGTCAGGCGAGCGGCAGGTCCCAGGCCCTTGCCCCGCCCACGAGGGCCGCCGAGTTGGGCACGATCACGACGTCGTCGCCGAGGCGTTCGAGTGCGGACGGCGTGATCTGGCGCGAGTTGCCTCCGCCCAGGTAGAGCCGGTCCCACCAGAACACGGGCCGCAGCCCCTCGACGAGCGCGACCACGCGCCGTGACCACAGGCCGTTCCCTAGGCGCCGCCGCTCGACCTCGCCGACGTACTCGTCGTACGTCGTGCCGCGCCGGACGGGCGCGTGCGACCACTCGAGGTGCGGTGCGAGGCGTCCGCCGTGGAACAGTGCCGAGCCCAGCCCGGTCCCGAGCGTGAGCACGAGCTCGAGTCCTGACGCGGCGACGACCCCCGCCCCGTGGACCTCGGCGTCGTTGAGGACGAGCGCGGGCATCCGGAGGCGTTCGCCCACGGCCGCCTGGACGTCGAAGCTGGCCCACTGCTCGGCCAGGGCCGGGTCGATCCTGCTGCGCGGCCCCGAGCGCGTGATGTAGTGCGGGGTGTGCACGACGACTCCGCGGCGGATCATGCCGGGCATGCCGACCGTGACCCGGTCCGCAGGCGGCAGGCGGTCGGCGATCTGCGCGACGACGTCGACCAGGAGCGACGGGGGCAGGGGGTACGGCGTCGGGACCCGGACGGGGGTCGCGTGCGCGGTCCCGGCGGCGTCGAGCACGTTGGCCTTGATTCCGCCGCCGCCGCAGTCCACCGCGAGGGTGCGCAGCTCGGGGGAGTCGGGGCCGGAGGAGCGTTCGGGCATGTCAGCACAGTAACGGGCGCTAGCGTAGGTGCACGTGACGAACGAGCAGCCGGTCCGCGTCCGCCTGGACCTCGCCTACCAGGGCACGGCCTTCGCCGGGTGGGCACGTCAGCCCGGCCTGCGGACGGTCGAAGGGGCCCTCGAGGAGGGGCTCGGACAGATCCTGCGGGGCGAACCGCCGCGCCTGACCGTCGCGGGCCGGACCGACGCGGGGGTCCACGCGCGCGGGCAGGTCGCGCACGTCGACCTGCCGCGGGCTGCGTGGGACGCGATGCCGGGCCGCTCGGACCGCACCCCTGGTGACGCGCTCGTCGCGCGCCTCGGAGGGGTGCTTCCCGGCGACGTCGTGGTCCACCGGGCGGCGCCTGCGCCTGAGGGGTTCGACGCGCGATTCTCGGCGCTGTTCCGCAGCTACACGTTCCGCATCGTCGACGACCCCGCCCTGCGCGACCCCCTGCGCCGCGAGTGGGTCCTGTGGAACCGCAAGCCGCTCGACGCGGACGCGATGCACGAGGCGCTCCAGCCGCTGCTCGGTGTCCGGGACTTCGCGGCGTTCTGCAAGCCGCGGCCCGGCGCGACCACGATCCGCGAGCTGCAGCACCTGTCCTGGGAGCGGGCGACCGGCGGGCCCGACGCGGGGCTCGTCGTCGCGCACGTCCGTGCGGACGCGTTCTGCCACAACATGGTCCGTGCGCTGGTCGGGGCGTCGGTCGCCGTGGGGGAGGGGCGCCGTCCCGTCTCGTGGCCGGCCGAGGTCCTGGCGGCGAGGCGCCGGGACGCGGGCGCCGGCGTCGTCCCGCCGCACGGCCTGGTGCTCGAGGAGGTCACCTACCCGCCCGACGACGAGCTCGCGGCCCGGGCCGAGCGCGTCCGTGCGGTGCGCATGGACGAGGACGTGTGGGACGCGGGTGCGCCCCCGCACGCGGCCGGGACGTCCCCGACGCCGTAGCCCCTACGGCTCCTCGACGATGTGGATCGCGGCCTCTTCGGCGCTCGCCGCCGCACCGTCGATCCCGGCGTCGTCGGCGTAGGTGTCGTTGACGCGGCCGTCGAGCGCGTCGGGGTCCGCGACGAGCCGTCCCGAGCGTGTCGTGTCGGGCCGGTCGAGCGGGTCGGTCTCCCAGTCCTCGGGCTCCTCGTCGGCGAGGCGCTGGTCGAGCGACTCGCCGTCCTCCTCGAGCCGTTCGGGGTGCGCGTAGGTCAGGGGCGCACGCTCGGGCGGGGCGTATCCCTCGTCGAGCACGTCGTCGACGCCGCGGTCGACCAGGGTGTCGTCGCGCTGGAGCTGGTCGGAGTCGCCCTCGGTGCCGAGGGCGGGGTCTGTCCGGGTGGCAGGTGTGTCGTCGCTCATCCCTCCACACTGTCACCGCGGAGGCGTTCTCGCAGCCCGCGTGGGACTCCCCGTGCCCGTGACGGCCGGGCGCGCTGCCCGACGGCGGAGCGCCCCCGGGGGCGACGGTGCGCTCGGCAGGCGGTCACCTCTGGCAGGCGTGGACGTCACCGTCGGCGGTCAGGTACGTCACCGTCGGCGAAAGGAATCGTCAACGAGGGCATCGGGCAGGGAGGATGTGCCCGTGGGTCACATCGACATCAGCGACATCAGCTACTTCCTGCCCGACGGGCGCCCCCTCCTCGCCGGGGCGACCCTGCGCGTCGCGGACGGGGCCAAGGTCGCCCTCGTCGGGCCCAACGGCGCCGGCAAGACGACGCTCCTGCGCATCGTCGCGGGCGACCTCTCCCCGCACGGGGGCACGGTGGGACGCAGCGGCGGGCTCGGCGTGATGCGCCAGTTCGTGGGCCGCATCGACGACGAGCGCACGGTCCGTGACCTGCTCGTCGACCTCGCGCAGCCCTCGATCCGCGACGCCGCGCGCGAGCTCGCGGCGGCCGAGCTGGACATCATGACGGTCGACGACACCCCGTCCCAGATGCGCTACGCGCAGGCGCTCGCCGACTGGGCCGACGCGCGCGGGTACGAGGCCGAGGCCGAGTGGGACAAGGTCACGGACGAGGTGCTGTCGATCCCGTTCGAGCAGGCGCAGTTCCGCGAGGTCCGCACGCTGTCCGGCGGCGAGCAGAAGCGTCTCGTCCTCACGGCACTGTTCCGCGGCCCCGAGGAGGTGCTGCTCCTCGACGAGCCCGACAACTACCTCGACGTGCCCACCAAGCGGTGGCTCGAGGAGAAGCTCGCGGCCTCGCCCAAGACCGTGCTCTTCATCAGCCACGACCGCGAGCTCCTGGCCCGGACCGCGACGCAGGTCGCGACCGTCGAGCCCACGGCGGCCGGCGGCACGATCTGGGTCCACGGCGGCGGCTTCGGGACGTATGCCGAGGCCCGGGCCGACCGCCGGAGCCGCCTCGAGGAGCTCCTGCGCCGGTGGGAGGAGGAGCACGCCAAGCTCAAGGACCTCGTCAACACCCTCAAGAACAAGGCGGCCTTCAACGACGGGCTCGCGAGCCGGTACCAGGCCGCCCAGACGCGCCTGCGCAAGTTCGAGGAGGCCGGCCCGCCGCAGGTCCTGGCGCACGAGCAGAACGTCAAGGTCCGCCTCACGGGCGGGCGCACGGCCAAGCGGGCCGTGACGTGCGAGCAGCTCGAGCTCACGGGGCTCATGGCGCCGTTCGACCTCGAGGTCTTCTTCGGCGAGCGCGTCGCGATCCTGGGGTCCAACGGTTCGGGCAAGTCGCACTTCATGCGCCTGCTCGCTCGCGGTGGGTCGGACCCGGACGTCGAGCACCGTCCGGTCCTCGACGGTGCCGGGGACGCGTCGGGCTCGGACGACGGCGCGTTCGTCCCGCCCGTGGCCCACACCGGCCGTGCCGTGCTGGGCTCACGGGTGCGCCCGGGGTGGTTCGCGCAGAACCACGCCCACCCCGAGTTCGAGGGCCGCACCCTCCTCGAGATCCTGCACCGCGGCGACGGCGCCCGTGACGGCATGGGCCGCGAGCCCGCGAGCAAGGCGCTCGACCGCTACGAGCTCGTCGGTCAGGCCGAGCAGCGTTTCGAGACGCTGTCGGGTGGGCAGCAGGCGCGCTTCCAGATCCTGCTGCTCGAGCTCGGGGGAGCGACCCTGCTGCTGCTCGACGAGCCCACCGACAACCTCGACCTGCACTCGGCCGAGGCGCTCGAGTCGGGCCTCGCGGCGTTCGAGGGCACGGTGCTGGCCGTCACGCACGACCGATGGTTCGCGCGCGGCTTCGACCGGTTCGTGGTGTTCGGCTCCGACGGGCGCGTCGTCGAGACTCCTGAACCGGTCTGGGACGTCGAGCGGGTCAAGCGCCAGCGGTGACCGGCAGGTGCCGGACCCGGCGGCGTGCGGTGAGCGTGCGGTGAGGAAGGCCACACGCACGGCGGCGGGCCGGTAGCACGACCTGCGCGCCGCCGTCGGGCTCCTAAAATGGAGCAATGGCCGTCCCCAAGATCATCCTCTTCTACGCCTTCACACCGCTCGCCGACCCGCGCGCGGTGCAGTTGTGGCAACGCTCCCTCGGGGAGCAGTGGGGACTGACGGGACGCGTCATCGTCTCCGAGCACGGCATCAACGCGACGCTGGGCGGGACGGTCGAGAACCTCAAGCAGTACGTCAAGACCACCAAGCAGTACCCGGGCTTCGCGGGGATCGACGTCAAGTGGTCGGACGGCACGGGCCGCGACTTCCCACGCCTGTCGGTCAAGGTACGACCCGAGCTCGTGAGCTTCGGCGCGGTCGACGAGCTCACCGTCGACCAGGACGGCGTGGTCGACGGCGGGGCTCGCCTCGACCCCGAGGCGCTGCACGAGCTCGTGGCCGAGCGTGGCGAGGACGTCGTGTTCTTCGACGGCCGCAACGCGTTCGAGGCCGCGATCGGCAAGTTCCGTGGTGCGGTCGTACCCGACGTCGAGACGACCCGCGACTTCGTGGCCGAGCTCGACTCGGGCGCGTACGACGACCTCAAGGGCCGCCCCGTCGTGACCTACTGCACGGGCGGCGTGCGCTGCGAGGTCCTGTCCTCGCTCATGCTCGCGCGCGGCTTCGAGGAGGTCTACCAGCTCGACGGCGGGATCGTGCGCTACGGCGAGACGTTCGGCGACCAGGGGCTGTGGGAGGGGTCGCTCTACGTGTTCGACGAGCGCATGCACGTCGAGTTCGGGACCGAGACCGTCCCGCTCGGCGCGTGCAGCGAGTGCGGCGGCCCGACGGCCAAGTACGAGAACTGCGTCGACCCGGGCTGCCAGACGCTGCGCCTGTTCTGCGCCGACTGCGCGGGCGTCGCGCGCACGCTCCAGTGCGACGCGTGTGCCGACCTGCGCCCCGGCACGTATCCTCGTCCTCGGGAAGGCGCGACCACCGGCCTCTCCCACGACCACCACCGGGCAACCGCCTGAACCGGCGCTCTGGCGCCCGTGCGTGCGCCGTCGGGCACGCTGCTCACCGAGGGGCCTCACCGCCCTCGGTGTGACGCAGCATGTTTTGACCCTGCACGGGCCGTCCAGGTAGTCTGTTGAGTCGTTGTGCTTCCCCTTCGGTATCTCGTCACTTGTGCGCCCACTCGCTCCGTGACCTGGACAGCAGTCAACCGAAGGCCAAACGACTTGTCGGACGCAGGCTCCTGCGCCGAAGACACCGAAGACACGAAACGAAGGCTACGACCGTGCGTACGTACACCCCGAAGCCCGGCGACGTCCAGCGTGACTGGTACGTCATCGACGCGACCGACGTCGTCCTGGGCCGTCTCGCCACCCACGTGGCGACCCTGCTCCGTGGCAAGCACAAGGCCACCTTTGCTCCGCACGTCGACGGCGGTGACTTCGTCATCGTCATCAACGCCGGCAAGGTCGCCCTGACCGGCAACAAGCGCGAGCAGAAGCTTGCCTACACCCACTCCGGTTACCCGGGTGGTCTTCGGGCGGTCGCGTACAGCGACCTGCTGGAGAAGCACCCCGAGCGTGCTGTGGAGAAGGCCGTCCGCGGCATGATCCCCAAGACCTCGCTCGGCCGCGCCCAGTTCGGCAAGCTCAAGGTCTACGCAGGCTCTGAGCACCCGCACGCCGCGCAGCAGCCGAAGACTTTCGAGATCACCCAGGTCGCGCAGTAGGCTCCGCCTGCTCGTAGACGAGAACTTAGGACGCGAGGACACACCAGTGGCCGAGACCACCGTCGACATCGACGTGCTGGACGAAGAGACTCCCAGCAACTACACCTCTGAGAGCGCAGCCCCCACGGGCCGTGGCCAGAGCATCACCGCCCCCGCGCAGGCCCTGGGCCGTCGCAAGGAGGCCATCGCCCGCGTGCGCCTGGTGCCCGGCACCGGCCAGTGGAAGATCAACGGCCGCACCCTCGAGGGGTACTTCCCCAACAAGGTGCACCAGCAGCTCGTGAACTCCCCGCTGAAGCTGGTCGACGTCGAGGGTCGCTTCGACGTCATCGCCCGCATCAACGGTGGTGGCACGTCCGGCCAGGCCGGCGCCCTGCGTCTCGGCATCGCCCGTGCGCTCAACGAGATCGACGCCGAGCACAACCGCCCGGCACTCAAGAAGGCCGGCTTCCTGACTCGCGACGCACGCGTCGTCGAGCGCAAGAAGGCCGGGCTCAAGAAGGCCCGTAAGGCTCCGCAGTACTCCAAGCGCTGATCCAGCGCTTGCGCACGACGGCCCCGGTGGACACAGTCCACCGGGGCCGTCGTCTTTTGTCAGGGATGCTGACGAGCGACCGGACCGGTCGGCTCGCAGCGGGGGCGGGGCAGGCCCTGGTGCCTGTACCGTCCCGTTGAGGGAGGAAAACTCATGGGACGACTGTTCGGCACCGACGGCGTGCGGGGGCTGGCGAACAGGGACGTCACGGCCGAGCTCGCGCTCGGCCTGGGCGTGGCTGCCGCGAACGTGCTGGGACGCACCGGACAACCCGACGGGCACCGTCCGCGTGCCGTGATCGGGCGAGACCCGCGTGCCTCGGGCGAGTTCCTGGGCGCGGCGGTGACCGCGGGCCTCGCGAGCGCCGGGGTCAACGTGCTCGACGTCGGCGTCCTGCCGACCCCGGCCGTCGCGTTCCTCACGAGCACGCTCGACGTGGACTTCGGCGTGATGATCTCGGCCTCGCACAACCCGATGGCCGACAACGGCATCAAGTTCCTGGCCCGCGGCGGCATCAAGCTCGAGGACTCGCTCGAGGACGAGATGGAGCGCCAGCTCCACGCCGAGTGGGACCGCCCGCTCGGCGCCGAGGTCGGCCGCGTGCGCCGAGACACCGGGAGCGCCGGTGCCGACTACGTCGAGCACCTCATCGCGAGCATCGGGGCGACCG
Source organism: Oerskovia paurometabola (assembly GCF_016907365.1). Classification (NCBI taxonomy): domain Bacteria; kingdom Bacillati; phylum Actinomycetota; class Actinomycetes; order Micrococcales; family Cellulomonadaceae; genus Oerskovia; species Oerskovia paurometabola. The sequence continues at coordinate 1,302,918 of NZ_JAFBBV010000001.1, forward strand.
GGGACGCGCTCCCGCTCTCCGGCCTGCGGATCGCGGTCGACTGCGCGAACGGCGCCGCGAGCGACGTCGGACCTGCCGCGCTGCGTGCCGCGGGCGCCGACGTCGTCGTGATGAACGCGAGCCCCGACGGGCGCAACATCAACGAGAAGTGCGGGTCCAACCACCCCGAGCAGCTCCAGGCCGTCGTCGTGGCGTCAGAGGCGGACTTCGGTGTCGCGTTCGACGGCGACGCGGACCGCTGCATCGCGGTCGACCACCGCGGCGTCCTCGTGGACGGGGACCAGATCATGGGCGTGCTCGCGCTCGCCGAGAAGGACAAGGGCCGCCTCGCCGACGACACGCTCGTCGTGACCGTCATGAGCAACCTCGGCCTGATCCTCGCGATGCGCGAGGCCGGGATCCGCACGGTCCAGACCGGGGTCGGCGACCGCTACGTGCTCGAGGAGATGCGTGCCAAGGGGTACACGCTCGGTGGCGAGCAGTCGGGCCACATCATCCTGTCCCAGTTCGCCACGACGGGCGACGGCGTGCTGACCGCGCTCCAGCTCGCTGCGCGCATCCAGGAGTCCGGCGCCAAGCTGGCCGACCTCGCGGGCGCCGTGCCCAAGCTGCCCCAGACGCTGCTCAACGTGCGCGGCGTGGACAAGGCGCGGACCGCGACCGACGAGGTGCTCCAGGAGGCCGTCGCGGCCGCCGAGGAGCGTCTCGGCGAGACCGGGCGCGTGGTCCTGCGCTCCTCGGGCACCGAGCCGCTCGTGCGGGTCATGGTCGAGGCAGCGACGCAGGCCACGGCGGACGCCGTCGCCGAGTCCCTCGCGGGCGTCGTCCGGGACCGGCTGGCCCTGTGACGGGTCGACCTGCCGCCCCCGGGCCGGGAGGCGGGTTCGCCGGTCCCGTCGACGAGTCGTTGAGGGACCAGGTCGCGGCGCACCTCGCACGGTACGACGACGGCGTGCTGCCCATCGTGCAGGCCGGGCACCCCGTCCTTCGCCGTCCCGCCCTGGCGTACACCGGGCAGCTCGGGGACCTCTTCCCCCGGCTGGTCGAGGCGATGCGCACGACGATGCACGCGGCCCCGGGCGTCGGGCTCGCCGCCCCGCAGGTCGGGCTAGGGCTCGCGGTCGCCGTGGTCCAGGACGCGGGCGTCACCGACCCCGAGGACGCGGACCTCCGGGAGCGGTACCCCGTGCCGTTCCGGGTGCTCGTCAACCCGTCCTACACCGCGGCGGACGACGAACGGCGGTCCTTCTTCGAAGGCTGCCTGAGCGTCAGCGGGTGGCAGGCCGTCGTCGCGCGGCACCGGTCCGTACGCCTGACCGGGCAGGACGAGCACGGTGCGCGCGTGGACGAGGTCCTGACGGGATGGCCCGCGCGGATCGTCCAGCACGAGACCGACCACCTGCGGGGCGAGCTCTACCTCGACCACGCGGAGCTGCGGTCGCTCTCCTCGAACGACAACATGATGCGGTACTGGGGTGGCACCCCGGACCCCACCGAGGCGTCCGAGGCGCTGGGCTTCCGGCTGCCCTGATGTCGCGGGGACCGGAGCACGGAACGCGCGCCCGGAGCACGGAACACATCGTCCGGAGGACGTCACAGCATCCCTGCGGGGGACCTCCCTAGGGGTGGATCTCCCTCCGGAGGATGACGTGACCGGCCTGACGATCCGGCAGAATCGTCCTCGGAAGGTGGGGGTCGACATCAGGGCAGACTGGGGGGTTTCCCCGATGGTGTCGGGCCTCCGTATCCGTAGGCTGGTCACAGGCGTCGACACGATGCCTGTGACCAGCCGGTGACCAGCCGGTGACCAGCCTGGTCCGCCCCGCCGACCGACGAACAGAGGACCCGTGATCGAGGCCGTTTCGACCTTCTTGGAGAACCTGGAGATCTGGGTCCTCGCACTCGCGGCGTCCGCATGGATCTACCCCGCCCTGTACGCCTTCGCGACGATCGACGGCTTCTTCCCGCCGATCCCCAGCGAGTCGGTCGTCATCACGCTCGCCGTCGCGGCCAGCGCCTCGGGAAACCCGAACCTCGTGCTCGTCCTGGTCATCGCTGCCGCAGGAGCCTGGACGGGCGACCAGATCGCCTACTCGTTGGGCCGCGGGATCGGGACCGAGCGCATCCGCTTCCTGCGGACCGTGCGCGGCCGCAAGGCGGTCGCGTGGGCCGACCAGGCGCTCAAGGCGCGCGGCGCAGCCTTCATCCTGGCGGCCCGCTACGTCCCGATCGGCCGGGTCGCGGTCAACATGACCGCAGGCGCCGTGGGATACCCCCGCCGCCGCTTCATGGCCTACTCCGGCCTGGCCGCCGTCACCTGGGCCCTCTACTCGGTGCTCATCGGGCTCGTGGCAGCGCAGTGGCTCGGGCACCAGCCGCTGCTCGCCATGGTCATCGGCGTCGTCATGGGTGTGCTGTCCGGCGTGATCGTCGACCGCGTCATGAACGCCATGGCACGCAGGCGCCGGGCCCGGGAGGCCGCTCGGCGAGCCGTCCAGGACGCAGCCGGCGCCACCCCGATCCACGGCGAGCCGACCGACCCGACCACCGCGACGTCGTCGGGCGTGGAGGGCGACCCGAGCGTGGTCCGTCGCGCCTCCTGACCTCCGGCCCGCTCAGACCTTGCGCAGGCGGGCGCGCTGGACCGAGTGGTCCGAGCCCTTCGTCAGCACGAGAGTCGCGCGCCCCCGCGTCGGCAGGATGTTCTCCTCCAGGTTCGGCGCGTTGATCGAGTCCCAGATCGACTTGGCCTTCTCGACGGCCTCCTCGTCCGTGAGGGTCGCGTAGCGCTTGAAGTAGGACTCGGGGCGCGCGAACGCCGTCCGGCGCAGCGACAGGAACCGGTCCACGTACCACTGGCGGATGTTGCGCGTGCGCGCGTCGACGTAGATCGAGAAGTCGAAGAAGTCGCTCACCGCGACCGCCTGGTCGTCGGACGGTCCCGGACGGGCCGGCTGGAGGACGTTGAGGCCCTCCACGATGAGGACGTCCGGTCGGCGGACGACGGTCTCGGCCCCCGGGACGATGTCGTAGGTCAGGTGGTCGTACACGGGGCTGCGGACCTCGGGCACTCCCGCCTTGACGCGAGACAGGAACCGGATCAGGGCGCGCCGGTCGTACGACTCGGGGAACCCCTTGCGCTCCATGAGCCCGCGGCGTGCGAGCTCGGCGTTCGGGTAGAGGAATCCGTCCGTCGTGATGAGCTCGACCCGGGGGGTCTCCGGCCAGCGGGCGAGCATCTCGCGCAGGATGCGCGACGTCGTCGACTTGCCGACGGCGACCGACCCCGCGACCCCGATCACGTACGGCGTGCGGGTCGAGCTCTCGCGCAGGAACGTCGAGGTGGCCTCGTGCAGGCCGCTCGTCGCCGTCACGTAGAGGTTGAGCAGCCGCGAGATGGGGCGGTAGATCGCGTCGACCTCCGCCAGGTCGATCGGGTCGCCCAGGCCGCGGAGCTTGACGACGTCGGCGTCCGTCAGCGGCAGCGGCGTCGACTCGGAGAGCCTGCTCCACGCTGAACGGTCCAGATCGACGTACGGGGACGCCGTCGAGAGGTCGGGCAGGCGCCTGGACCCGGGCGAGGCGTCCTGATCGGTCGCGGGAGCACCCTCGAGCGGAGGGACGGGCAGGTCGGAGGAAGGAACCACTCGGACGATTCTGCCGGACGTCGGGCCGCACCGTGAACACGAACAGGCCGGACCGCTAACAAAGAACCGCGAGATGTCGCGGCTGCGAAGCCTCCAGGACGTCCGGCTAGACTCCGAAACCATGTGTGGAATCGTGGGTTACGCAGGCCCTCCTGAAGCGTCGGGGCGACCCCTCGACGTCGTCCTCGAAGGACTCGGCAGGCTCGAGTACCGCGGCTACGACTCGGCCGGGGTCGCGCTCGTCGCGCCCGACCAGACGGACGTCGCGACGGCCAAGAAGTCCGGAAAGCTCGTCAAGCTCGTCGACGAGCTCCAGGCGCACCCGCTGCCCGCGGCCTCCGCGGCGATCGGGCACACCCGCTGGGCGACGCACGGCGCCCCGAACGACACCAACGCGCACCCCCACCTCGCCGACGACGGCCGCCTCGCCGTGATCCACAACGGGATCATCGAAAACTACAGCGGACTTCGCGAGTCCCTGCTCGCCGACGGCGCCACGTTCCTCTCCGAGACCGACACCGAGGTCGCCGCCCAGCTCCTCGCCCGTGCCTACCGCCGCACGGGGGACCTGACCGAGGCCATGGCCTACGTCGCCCGCCAGCTCGAAGGAACGTTCACCCTGCTCGCCGTCCACGCGGACGCCCCGACCACCGTCGTCGGCGCCCGGCACGACTCGCCGCTCGTCGTCGGGCTCGGGGACGGAGAGAACTTCCTCGGCTCCGACGTCGCCGCGTTCATCGCGTCCACCAAGGAAGCGCTCGAGCTCGGCCAGGACCAGATCGTCACCATCACCCCGGACAGCGTCGAGGTCGTCGACTTCCACGGCAAGCCCGCCGAGGCCACGCGCTTCACGGTCGACTGGGACGCCGCAGCCGCCGAGAAGGGTGGCTTCACGTCCTTCATGGACAAGGAGATCCACGACCAGCCGCACGCCGTGGGCGACACCCTGCTCGGGCGCACCGACGCCGAGGGCCGCCTCGTCCTCGACGACCTGCGGATCGACGAGGCCGTGCTGCGGACCGTCGACAAGATCATCGTCGTCGCGTGCGGCACGGCCGCCTACTCGGGGCACGTCGCGAAGTACGCGATCGAGCACTGGTGCCGCATCCCCGTCGAGGTCGAGCTCGCCCACGAGTTCCGCTACCGCGACCCGATCGTCAACGAGAAGACGCTCGTCGTCGCCGTCACGCAGTCCGGCGAGACCATGGACACGCTCATGGCCGTGCGCCACGCGCGCGAGCAGGGCGCCAAGGTCATCTCGATCGTCAACACGCACGGGTCGACCATCCCGCGCGAGTCCGACGCCGTCCTGTACACGCACGCCGGGCCCGAGATCGCCGTCGCCTCGACCAAGGCGTTCCTGTCGCAGATCACCGCGGCCTACCTCCTGGGCCTCTACCTCGCGCAGCTGCGCGGCAACAAGTTCCCCGACGAGATCCGCGAGATCCTCGACGACCTGCGCGAGATGCCCCGCAAGATCCAGACCGTCATCGAGCGCGGCGAGTACGTCAGCGCCGTGGCGCGCTCCATGAAGGACGCGACGTCGGTCCTCTTCCTGGGGCGTCACGTCGGGTTCCCCGTCGCGCTCGAGGGCGCGCTCAAGCTCAAGGAGCTCGCGTACATCCATGCCGAGGGCTTCGCCGCGGGCGAGCTCAAGCACGGTCCCATCGCGCTCATCGACGAGGGGCAGCCGGTGTTCGTCGTCGTGCCCTCGCCGCGCGGGCGCGACTCGCTGCACTCCAAGGTCGTCTCCAACATCCAGGAGATCCGGGCGCGCGGCGCGCGGACCCTCGTGATCGCCGAGGACGGCGACGACGCGGTGCTGCCGTACGCCGACGAGATCTTCTGGATCCCGCAGTCGCCCACCCTCATGTCGCCGCTGCTCGCGGTCGTCCCGCTGCAGATCTTCGCCATGGCCCTCGCCACGGCCAAGGGGCTCGACGTCGACCAGCCACGCAACCTCGCGAAGTCGGTCACGGTCGAGTAGACGGCCGTCCCGCTCTCCGACGGAAGCCCGCCGTGCCCGCGCACGGCGGGCTTCCGGCGTCCGAGGCCGGGCCCTCGCGGCCCTCGGCAGGCCGGCGCCAGCGCATAGGGTGAGCGCATGATCATCGGGGTGGGTATCGACGTGGTCGACGTCGCGCGGTTCATGGACACGCTCGAACGCACGCCGCGCCTGCGCGAAAAGCTGTTCACCCCGGCCGAGCGGGACCTGCCCCCCTCGTCGCTCGCGGCCCGGTTCGCCGCCAAGGAGGCCATCGCGAAGGCGCTCGGTGCGCCCGGCGGCATGCGCTGGCAGGACGCGACGGTGCACCGGGTCGTCGGGGGAGCGCCCCAGGTCGAGATCTCGGGGACGGTCCAGGCGCGGGCCACGGAGCTGGGGATCGCGACGTTCCACCTGTCGATCTCGCACGACGCGGGGATCGCGTCGGCCATGGTGGTCGCGGAGGGCTGAGGGGTCCGCCGTCGAGCATGCGGTTCGTGTCGGTCGACCATGCGGTTGGCGTCGTGAAACACGTCGAGACGAACGCCAACCGCATGGTCGGCACCGAGCCTGTCCGCCGGCACGGGCCAGAGTGCGGCTCAGCCCTGCAGGGCCGGGATGACCTCGCGCTCGAACAGCTCGAGGCCGGTGCGGTCGTACGCGGCCTCCGCGAAGTACGTGATCGCGTACGTCATGCCCGCGCCCTCGAGCTTGCGCAGGTTCTCGACGATCTGCTCGGGCGTACCGACGAGCGGGCCCGAGCGGAAGTCGGCCACGGTCTCCTCGGCCTTCGCGGGGACGGTCTTGGCGTAGTGCTCGCCGATCCACCGCAGGCGGTCCTCGACGTCGGCCTCGGTCGCCCCGATGACCACGTTGTAGTTGGACGAGCGCGTGATCTCCTCGAAGGGGCGCCCGATCGCCTCGCAGTGCCCGCGCAGCACCTCCGACTTGTGCGTGAAGTCCTCGAGCCGGCCGTCGAAGTTCGTGTACTGCGCGTGCTGGGCCGCGATGCGCAGCGTCTTCTTCTCGCCGCCGCCCGCGATCCACAGCGGGATGCTCGGGGCGTCGGCGCCGTCCGGCCCCACGCCGTCGAGGACCTGGAGAGGCTGCGGGTGGCACAGTGCGCCGTCGACCTGGAAGTACGTGCCGTCGAGTGTCGCGGATCCCGTGCGCCACATCTGCTCCATGACCTGCACGCCCTCGTCGAGCGCGCCCAGGCGCGCGCCCGCGCCGGGGAAGCCGTAGCCGTAGGCACGCCACTCGTGCTCGTACCAGCCGGCGCCGATGCCCATCTCGGTGCGGCCGCCGCTCACGATGTCGACGGTCGCGGCGACCTTCGCGAGGTAGGCGGGGTTGCGGTAGGCGATGCACGTGCACATCTGGCCCAGACGCACGCGCTCGGTCGAGGCAGCGAACGCGGCCATGAGCGTCCAGGCTTCGTGCGTGGCCTCGCCCGTGGGCTCGGGCACGGTGTGGAAGTGGTCGTAGACCCACGCCGACTCCCACGCGTGGCGCGCACCCGGGAGGCGCTCGCCGGCCAGCGCGGTGTCCGCGTGGCGCGCGAGGGAGCGCATGGTCTCCCACTGCTCGGAAGGGTCGATGCCGACGAGGTCCTGGCGCCAGCCTTGCGGGATGAAGAGTCCGAATCGCATGGTCGCCAATCTAGCCCGGGAGACCGCGGGCGCGTCGGGTCCGGTGCACCGGTGGTCCGGCGGGGAGCGTGGCGGCGGGGCAGGATGGGCCCATGATCGAAGCGTTCACCGCCGCCCAGGTCCGCGCCGCGGAGGAGCCGCTGCTCGACCGCGGGGTCCCGCTCATGGAACGGGCCGCGTTCGCGCTCGCGACGGTCGTGGCGCAGGACCTTCGGCGTGGCCCGCACAGCGGGACGCCCGACGGCGCAGCGCGACCTCGGCGCGTGACCGGTCGAGGGGTCGTGCTCCTCGTGGGCTCGGGCAACAACGGCGGCGACGCCCTGTTCGCGGGGGCGTACCTGGCGCGGCGCGGCGTCGCGGTCGAGGCGGTCTGCACGAGCGAGCACCCGCACGCCGAGGGGGTGGCGGCCCTGCGTCGTGCGGGCGGGAGGGTGCTCGACCTGACGGCACCGGCCGTGCGCGCTCGCTGGTCGCAGGTCCTGGACACGGTCCTCGCGGCCGACGTGGTCGTCGACGGGCTGGTCGGGATCGGCGCGAGCGGGGCGCTGCGTGGCCTGGCAGGGGAGCTGGTCGGGGCTCTCGTGGACGAGCGGTCGCGGCGGTCTGCGAGGCGGTCCGCGTCGGCCGGGTCGGGGAACGGGGGCCCGTGGGTCGTCGCGGTCGACACGCCGAGCGGCATCGGGGTCGACGACGGCTCGGTCCCCGGGCCGGTGCTCCCCGCCGACCGGACGGTCACGTTCGGCGCGCTCAAGCCCGGGCTGCTGCTGCCCCCTGCGACGCATCTCGCCGGGGTCGTGACGCTCGTCGACGTCGGGCTCGAGGACGTCGGTGGTGCGCGCGGCCCGGTGGTGCGGCGCCTCGAGCGCGCCGACGTCGCTCGCCTGTGGCCCGTCCCCGGTCCGACCGACCAGAAGTACACGCGCGGTGTCCTGGGCGTCGTCGCCGGCACGCCCACCTTCCCGGGCGCGGCGGTCCTGGCCGTCACGGCGGCGGTCCGCGCGGGCGCGGGCATGGTCCGCTATCGCGGGCCCGACGACGTCGCTCACGTCGTCGTCTCGGCGCGCCCCGAGGCCGTGCCCGCCGAGGGCAGGGTGCAGGCGTGGGCGCTCGGCTCCGGGATCCCGGCGGCGGAGGAGCGAGGTGGCGCACGGGACGGCGGCGGGAACGGACACGGCGGGCAGAGCGCGGACGCCGGGCAGCACGAGCGGATCCGGTACGCGCTCGCGGTCGCGTGCGGGGTGCTGGCCGAGGACGTGGCGGGACCGCGGGTACCGGCCGTGGTCGACGCCGGGGCCCTGTCGCTGCTCCCGGACCGCTGTCCGGCGTCGGTCGTCCTGACGCCGCACGCGGGGGAGCTCGCGGTGCTCCTGCGAGCGCGGGGCGAGGACGTCGACCGCGCGGGCGTCGAGGCAGAGCCGGTGCGCTGGGCGCGCAGGGCGCACGACCTCACGGGCTCGACCGTGCTGCTCAAGGGGGCGGCGACCGTGGTGGTCGGTCCGGCCGGGGCGTGGTCGCAGGCCGACGGACCCGCGTGGCTCGCGACGGCCGGGGCAGGAGACGTCCTCACGGGTCTTGTGGGTGCCCTGCTGGCGGCGTACAGCGAGCGTGTGGTGCAGGAGCCCGGCCTGGCGGCAGAGCTCGCTGCTGCGGCTGCTACGGTCCACGGGTGGGCGGGCGCCCGGGCGAACCCGGGGGGACCCGTCGCGGCGCTGGACGTCGCAGAGGCGCTGCCGGGCGTGGTCGCGGAGCTGCTCCGCCGAGGGTGACGGTCTCAGCCGCCGAGGGCTACACGCGAGCCCGCCGAGGGTGACGAGACGAGAGGGCGACGCATGCCGATCGAGGGTGAGCAGGTCGTGGTCGAGGGTGACGTCGCGGCTGCCCTCGCGGCGCGGTGCCGGTCGCTCGTCGAGGCGGCACGGCGTGCGCAGGGACCGGGCGGTCCCGTGCGGGTGCTCGTCGGGATCGCGGGTGCGCCGGGAGCCGGCAAGTCGACGCTCGCCGGCGAGGTCCTCGCGTCGCTCGCGCACCCGGTCTCCGGGGCGCCGGCGGTGCGCGCCGTCGTCGTGCCGATGGACGGGTTCCACCTCGCCGACGTGGAGCTCGGGCGACTGGGGCGCCGCGACCGGAAGGGGGCACCGGACACGTTCGACGCGCACGGTTTCGTGGCGCTCCTCGAACGGCTCCGGTCGCCGCGCCCGGGAGCCACGGTCTACGCCCCGGCGTTCGACCGGGACCTCGAGGAGCCCGTCGCCGGGTCGATCCCCGTGACGCCCGACGTCGAGCTCGTGCTCACGGAGGGCAACTACCTGCTGCTCGGCGAGGGCCACGACGAGGGGCGCTGGAACGCGGTACGCGGACTCCTCGACGAGGTGTGGTTCGTGGAGCTTCCCGACGAGACCCGGGTCGAGCGTCTCGTGGCCCGCCACGTCCGGCACGGCAGGTCGCTCGCTGCCGCGCGGGACTGGGTGCTCGGCTCCGACGAGACCAACGCCCGGCTGGTGGCCTCGACGCGGGACCGGGCCGACGTCGTCGTGCATCCCTGAGCACCGCCCCCGTCCCGCGCGGACACCCTGCTCGGGGGCAACGGCTACCGTGGTGGCCGTGCCCACCCCGACGACCCCCCGTGTCCCGCCGCGTCGCCGACGGATCCCGTTCCAGCCGCTGCCCGTGCGGGACGGGCTCAACGCGACGCGCGTCGTCCTGCCGGGGAACGGTGACGGCAGCGAGGGGGCGCCCCGGTGGGAGACCGTCCTCGACCACCTGATCCACCGCTTCCCCGACGACGAGCCGCGCCTGCGGGAGAAGGTCGACGCGGGCGAGGTCGTCGACCACCTGGGCCGACCCGTGACCGCCGAGACGCCCTTCGCGCAGCACGCGCGCGTCTTCCTCTACCGGGACCCGCCCGTCGAGACGCGTGTACCTTTCGAGATCGAGATGCTGTACCAGGACGACGACCTGGTCGTGGTCGACAAGCCGCACTTCCTGGCGAGCATCCCGCGGGGGGCGTTCATCGCGGAGTCCGCGCTCGTGCGGCTGCGCCGAGACCTCGACCTGCCCGAGCTCTCGCCCGCCCACCGCCTCGACCGCGTCACCGGCGGGGTCCTGGTACTGACCGTACGACCCGAGGTCCGCGGTCCGTACCAGACGCTCTTCGCCGAGCGTCGCGTGACCAAGGTCTACGAGGCCGTCGCGGGCGTCGACCCGGGGCTCGAGCTCCCGCGCGTCGTGCGCAGCCGCATCCACAAGGAGCGCGGCGTCATGCGTGCGTTCGAGGTGCCCGGCGAGCCGAACTCCGAGAGCCTCGTCGAGCTCCTGGACACGCGGGAGGTCGCGGTCGGCTCGGGTCAGGGGGAACCCAGCACGCTCGGCCTCTACCGCCTGACGCCGCACACCGGCAAGACCCACCAGCTCCGGCTGCACATGAACTCGCTCGGTCTGCCGATCCTGCACGACAACTTCTACCCGACGTTCTACGACGTGCGCCCCGACGACTTCGGTCGGCCCCTCCAGCTCGTCTCGCGCTCGATCGAGTTCGTCGACCCCCTCAGCGGGAAGCAGCGGCGGTTCGAGACCACGCGCCCCCTCCAGGAGTGGCCCTAGGTCCGAAGGCGTCACCGTCGGCGGTGCCCCCGCAGGCGGGTGAAGGAACCGGTGAGAGAATCGGTGACCGTGAGCCCCTTCAGCGACCCCAGGCACGGATCCGCGGACGACGTCACCCCTCTCACGGCGGCCGGTGCCCCACGCCCCGCCGACTACTTCCCCGCGCGCGCGGTGATCGACCTGGGCGCGATCCGCTCGAACGTCGAGGCGCTCGCGTCCCGCGCGAGCACCGCGCAGGTCATGGCCGTCGTCAAGGCCGACGCGTACGGTCACGGCCTGCTGCCGAGCGCCCGCGCGGCGCTCGCGGGCGGTGCCACGTGGCTCGGCACGGCCCAGGTCTCCGAGGCGCTCGCGCTGCGCGCCGCGGGTGTCCGCCCCGACCAGGCGCGCATCCTGACGTGGCTGTACGCGCCGGGCGCACCGCTCCAGGCGCTGGTCGAGGCCGAGATCGACGTCTCGGTCGCCTCGGTGTGGGCCCTCCAGGAGCTCGCCGAGGCGGCGCGCGCGGCCGGTCGCCCGGCCCGCGCGCACCTCAAGATCGACACGGGGCTGGGCCGCAACGGGATCATGCCGGACCAGCTTCCTGCGGCGCTCGACGCCGCGCTGCGGGCCGAGGCCGAGGGCGTGCTGAGCGTCGTCGGGATCTGGTCGCACTTCGCGTTCGCGGACGAGCCCGAGCACCCGACCGTCCTGCGCCAGGTCGAGGTCTTCGACGACGCGGTCCGCACGGCCGAGAGCGCGGGCGCCCGGTTCGAGGTGCGCCACCTCGCGAACTCCGCGGCGACCCTGACGAACCCGCGCGTGCACTACGACCTCGTTCGTCCGGGTCTCGCGGTGTACGGCCTCTCGCCGGTCCCGCAGCTCGGGACGCCCGACGACTTCGGCCTGACCCCGGCCATGACGCTCGAGGCCGAGCTCGCGACGGTCAAGCGCGTCCCGGAGGGCCAGGGCGTGTCGTACGCGCACGCCTACACGACGTCGCAGGCGACGGTCCTCGGCGTGGTGCCCCTGGGGTACGCGGACGGCATCCCGCGGCACGCGTCGGGTGCGCTGCCCGAGCGGCCGGGCGGGCCGGTGCTGGTCGGCGGCCCGGTCGACGAGGCGGGCGGGGTCGACGGCACGGGCCGCGTCCTGCACGTCGCGGGGCGGGTCTGCATGGACCAGTTCGTGCTGGACCTGGGCCCGTACGCCGCAGAGCAGGCCGGTGACGTCGTGACGCTGTTCGGACCCGGCACGGGCCTCGCGCGCGGCGGAGCGCCGACCGCCGAGGACTGGGCGCTGGCCGCCGGGACCATCAGCTACGAGATCACGACGCGCCTGGGGGCCCGCGTACCGCGCGTCTACCGGGACGGCGGCGCGTCGGGCCCGACGGCGGATCTCACCACCGGTGCGTCCGGCGCCCTCGGGACGCCTGCCGCGGTGCGGCCGGACCGCGCACAGGACCACACGCTGCGTGAGCGCACGCACGACGACCAGGAGTGGCTGTCATGACCGACCTGACCTTCGACCTGCCCGACGCGGACGCGACCCGCGCGTTCGGCCTGGCGCTGGCGCGCGAGCTGCGCGCCGGAGACCTCGTGATGCTCACGGGCGACCTGGGCGCGGGCAAGACGACGCTGACGCAGGGCATCGGCACGGGGCTGGGGGTGCGCGGCCAGGTCGCGTCGCCGACCTTCATCATCGCGCGCGTCCACCCTCCGCTCGCGGACGGCCCGTACCTGGTCCACGTCGACGCCTACCGGCTCGGCTCGCTCGACGAGGTCGAGGCCCTCGACCTCGACGCGAGCCTCGACGAGTCGGTCACGGTCGTCGAGTGGGGGCAGGACCTCGTGGAGTCGCTCGCGGAGGACCGCCTGGAGATCACGATCGAGCGCCCTCGGGGTGGTGTCGACACGTCTGCCACGCACGAGGCGGCCCGGTCCGGCGAGACCGACGAGCCGATCGACCCGGACGACGAGGACGAGTCGCCCGAGGCCGGCGTCCGGCACGTGACCGTGCGGGCCCTGGGCGACCGGTGGGCCGAGGTCGCTCGCCTCGCCGACGGGCTGCGTGCGGCGGTCGAGGCCGCTGCGGAGCACGCCGCTGCGGACCCGGCCGCCGGTGGCTCGGCCCAGGACCTGGCCGCGCACCGGCCTACGGATCAGTAGGCTGGGACCGTGGCAGTTCTCGCGCTCGATACGTCAGCCGCCGTCGCGGTCGCCCTCGTCGGGGACGGCGGTGAACGGCTCGCTGTGCGCTCGGCGGACGAGCGCCGTCGGCACGCCGAGACCCTGGCCCCGCTCATCAGCGAGGTGCTCGCCGAGGCCGGGGTGGACCGTACCGCGCTGACGGCCGTCGTCGCGGGTACGGGACCTGCACCCTTCACGGGCCTGCGGGTCGGGCTGGTCACGGCGCGCACTCTCGCGCTGTCGCTCGGCATCCCGGCGTTCGGTGTCTCGGGGCTCGACGCGATCGCCGCGCAGGCCGTGAGCGACCTGGGGCTGACCCCGGGTGAGGAGGTCCTCGCGACGGCCGACGCGCGCCGGCGCGAGGTCTACTGGGCGCGCTACCGCGTGGTGGCGCACGAGGGACCGCACGCGACGCCGGTCGTCGAGCTCGTCGCCGGCCCGGACGTGGGGCCGGCCGCAGGACTGGCCGACCAGGCCGAGGGTGCCGTGGTCGTGGGTGAGGGCGCCGCGCTCTACCCCGATGACCTGCCGCTCGCGGAGGACGCCCCCCTCGTCCCCGACGCGGTCGTGCTGGCGCGGCTCGCGATCGCGCGCAGGGACGCAGGCCTCGACCAGCCCACCGAGCCGCTGTACCTGCGCCGCCCGGACGTCCAGGAGCCCGCGGCCCGCAAGCGCGCGACCGACGCCCCTGCGGCGGACCGGAAGGCGAGCGGGGCGTGAGCGCCCACTACGAGGTCAAGCTGCGCCCGCTGCGCGCGGCGGACCTGCCGCGCGTCGTGCGCCTCGAGCAGGAGCTGTTCGGCCCGAGCGCCTGGACGTACGGGATGCTGGCCGAGGAGCTGGGCGCGCTGGGCCGCTGGTACGTCGCGGCCGAGCCCGTCCGGATCTACGCGGCCGGACCCCAGGAGCTCGTCGGCTACGCGGGGCTGTGGTTCGACGGTGACGTCACGCAGATCATGACGATCGGGGTGGACCCGCAGTACCACCACCTGGGCATCGGGTCGGTGCTCCTGACGGCGCTGATCGACCGTTCGCGCCAGGTGGGTGCGAGCGCGGTCCTGCTGGAGGTCGCGGTCGACAACGACGCGGCGCTGGCCATGTACGGCAAGTTCGGCTTCGAGCAGCTCGGCATCCGCAAGCGGTACTACCAGCCGGAGGACGTCGACGCCTACACGATGCGCCTCGAGCTGACAGACGACTCCGTCGAGACCGCTCCCGCGGCCGGCGAGAGGGACGCGCTCCCTGACGAGCCGGGCGTCGCGTGAGCGCTCGGGACGCGGTGCTCGTCTCGGCGCGGGCGCTGCACGACGAGCTCGCCGCGGGCACGGGTGACCTGGTCCTGCTCGACGTCCGCTGGGCGCTCGGCATGACCGACGGCCACGAGCAGTACCTCGCGGGGCACCTGCCCGGCGCGGTGTTCGTGGACCTGGAGACCGAGCTCGCGGCTCCGCCGTCACCGGCGCGGGGCCGCCACCCGCTGCCGGACCTCGCCGACCTCCAGGCCGCGTGCCGCCGCTGGGGCGTGCGCGCGGGGTCGCGCGTGGTCGCGTACGACGCCGTGGGGGCCACGTCGGCCGCGCGCGCGTGGTGGCTGCTGCGCTGGGCGGGCCTCGCGGACGTCCGCCTGCTCGACGGGGGACTGGGCGCCTGGACCGCCGCAGGCCTGGCCCTCGAGACGGGCGAGGTGGTCCCGGTCCCGGGCGACGTCGTGCTGTCCCAGGGCGCGCTCCCCACGCTCACACCCGACGACGCGGCGGACCTGGCGTCGTCGGGCGGCGGACTGCTCCTGGACGCGCGGGCGGGCGAACGCTTCCGGGGCGAGGCCGAGCCCGTGGACCCGCGCGCGGGACACGTCCCGGGCGCGGTGAGCGCGCCGACGACCGCCAACCTGGGACCCGACGGGCGCTTCCTCGACGAGGCCGCGCTGCGCGAGCGCTTCGCGGACCTGGGCGTGCAGTGCGGCGCGCGTCGGCAGGTCGGCGTGTACTGCGGGTCGGGCGTCACGGCCGCGCACGAGGTCGCGGCCCTCGCGACGATCGGGGTCGACGCCGCGCTGTACGCGGGATCGTGGTCGCAGTGGTCGAACGACGAGACCCGCCCGGTGGCCACGGGGGCCTGACCGGACGGGTCTCGGGGACGTGCGGGGCGGTCGCCTCAGAGGGTCTCAGAGGGTCTGCGACGCCTGGTCGAACGTGAGGCGCGTCTGGCGCGGGTACGTCGCGCCCTCGCCGGCCGGGGTGCCGACGTTGATGACGACGAGCGACTTCCAGCCGTTCTCGCCGAAGAACTCGGCGTCGATGCCCGCGGCGTCGAACCCGCCCATGGGGCCGACGTGCAGACCGGCGGCGCGCAGGCCCACGATGAAGTAGCCGACCTGGATCAGCGCGGACGTGCGGGACATGCCCGCGCGGGTCTCGACACCGGCAGCCTCGAAGTTCTCCTTGGCGCCCTCCATGTGCGGGGCGAGGACCGGGAGGTACTCGTGGAAGTTGGGGTCGGCCGCGGCGACGATCGTGAGCGGGGCCGCGAGGGTCTTGGCCTTGTTGCCGTCGGCCATGTGCTCGACGAGGCGCGCACGGGCCTCGGGGTCGCGGACCACGAGGAGGCGCAGCGGCACGGTGTTCATGGCGGTCGGGCCCCAGCGGACCAGGTCGTAGGCGGCCTGGATCTTCTCGTCGGGCACCGCCTCGTCCTCGAAGGCGTGCACGGTCCGGGCCTCGCGGAACAGGAGGTCGGCGGTCGAGGCGTCGATCTCGAGCAGGTCGTCGAAGGCGGCGTCGATGGGGGTGAAGGTCTCGGTGCTCATGCCTCGGTCAACAGTTGAAGGATCAATCACCCTTCCCGCTCGGAGCCGTGACGTGCGACACATCCGGTCCGGGGCGCCCGGCCACGTGCTGCTCAGGGCGCGTCCCCGCGGTCCCCGTGCGGCGCCGCGCACGACGACCGCCGCCACGCGACTACGCTGGGAACCATGGTTTCTGGCGGTTCCTCTGACACCCTCGGCGCGCCCCTGGTCCTCGGCATCGAGTCGTCCTGCGACGAGACGGGCGTCGCGCTCGTGCGCGGGCGCGAGCTTCTCGTCGACGCGGTCGCGAGCTCCATGGACGAGCACGCCCGCTACGGCGGCATCATCCCCGAGGTCGCCTCGCGCGCCCACCTCGAGGCGATGATCCCCACGATCCAGCGCGCGCTGGGCGAGGCCGACGTCGACCTGTCCGAGATCGACGCGATCGCCGTGACGGCAGGGCCCGGTCTCGTGGGGCCGCTCACGATCGGCGCGTCGGCCGCCAAGGCCCTGTCGATCGGCCTGAACAAGCCGCTCTACGGCGTGAACCACGTGATCGGCCACGCCGCCGTGGACGAGCTCGTCCACGGCGAGCTCCCGGAGCGCGTCATGGCGCTCGTGGTCTCGGGCGGGCACTCCTCGCTGCTCCTGGTCGACGACATCGCGACCGACGTGACCGAGCTCGGCTCGACGCTCGACGACGCCGCCGGCGAGGCCTTCGACAAGGTCGGCCGCCTGCTCGGCCTGCCCTACCCGGGCGGTCCGCACATCGACCGCCTCGCGCGCGAGGGCGACCCGACCGCGATCCGGTTCCCGCGCGGCCTCACGGCCCGCAAGGACCAGGAGAAGCACGCGTACGACTTCTCGTTCTCGGGGCTCAAGACCGCGGTGGCGCGGTGGGTCGAGGCCCGCACCGACAGCGGCCTCGAGGTGCCGCTGAACGACGTCGCGGCCTCCTTCGCCGAGGCCGTCGCCGACGTCCTCACGGCCAAGACCATCGCGGCCTGCCAGCGGCACGGCGTCGAGACCCTCGTGGTCGGCGGTGGGTTCAGCGCCAACTCCCAGCTCCGCGACATGGCGGCCGAGCGCTGCGCCGAGGCCGGGATCGACCTGCGCATCCCGCCGATCCGCTACTGCACCGACAACGGCGCGATGATCGCCGCACTCGGGTCCGCCGTCGTGCGGGCCGGTGTGGCGCCGTCGGGCCTGGACATCCCCGTCGACTCGTCGATGCCGCTCACGACCGTCTCGGTCTGAACCAGGACCTGCGCAGACCGGCACGCTGACGCGTGCCGCGCCTCAGCGCGCAGGGCGCAGCAGGAACGTGAACTCGTCGACGTCCGCCGCGGCGTGGTGCCCGTCCTCGTCCTGGACGGCGACCGTCTCGAGGCCCGCCGCCGAAGCGAGCGCCCGGAACCCGTCCTGCGTGTACCAGTGGATCGTCCAGAGCCGCTCCTCCACCGTGCTCGCGCCGTCGAGCACCCGCTCGTAGCGCAGCGCGCTGCGCTGGGTCCGCGTGTGCTCGTCGCGCTCCTCGGCCACGACCCCGACCCGCAGGACGGCGCCGTCCTCACGTGTCGTCTCGCGAGGGACGCCCACCGCCTCGGGGGGAGTGGGGGACGGGACGAAGAGCGGGACCAGGGCGGTCCCGTCCTCGGTCAGGTGGGACCGGATGCCGCGCAGCGCCGCGAGCGCCGTGTCGTCGTCGGGCAGGAGGCAGAACGTGGGGCCCGCGAGGAAGATCGAACGGTACGTGTGCGGCAGGTCGAGGGACTCCATGCGCTGGTGGTGGAGCGTGACGTCGAGCCCCTGGACGGCCGCGAGCTCGCGGCACCGCTCGAGCATGTCGGCCGACGAGTCCACCCCCTCGACGTCCAGGCCCAGCGAGCGCAGGACCAGGAGCGGGTCCCCGTCGCCGCAGCCCAGCTCGAGGGCCGGCTCGCCCGAGTCGAGCACGAAGCGCGCGTAGCGCTCCGGGTCCTCGTAGCCCGACTTCAGGGGAGCGTAGAGCTCGGCGACGATGCCCGTGTAGAAGTCCGCAGGATCCATGCGTCCCATGGTCTCAGCAGGGGCAACGCAATATCCGGACCGGCGCGCGGGGACGCTGCGGGCCCTGTCAGAGCGGGCGGCCCGCCCGCATCTCCGCGACGAGCGCACGCACGACGGCGTCGAGCTCGCCCCCGTTGCGCCGCGCCACGGCCCGCTGCCGCTGGTAGGAGGCGCCGCGGCGCAGGATGAGGCGCACGTCGTCGAGCTCGGCGAGGCACCCGAGACGGGCCGCGACGGGCTCGAGCTCGACGAGCAGCTTGCTCACCGCCTCGGTCACGAGCTCCTCGTTGCCCGCACGGTCGAGGATGATGATCGCGTCCATGCCGTAGCGCGCCGAGCGCCACTTGTTCTCCTGCGCGAACCACGCCGGGATCGTGGGGAGCTCCTTGCCCTCGTCGAGCAGCGTCGACAGGTGCTCGACCAGGCAGTGGTTGAGCGCGGCGAGCGCGAGGACCTCGGTCAGGTTGGTCGCGCCGTCGCAGATGCGCGTCTCGAGCGTGCCGAAGCGTGGGGACGGCCGCAGGTCCCAGCGGACCTCGTCGAACTGGTCGATCACGCCCGTGTGCATCATGTCGCCCACATAGCCCTCGAGCTGCTCCCACGTCTCGAACTGGAAGCCCAGGCCCGCGGTCGGGAGCTGCTGGAACATGAGCGCACGGTTCGACGCGTAGCCCGTGTCCTTGCCGCCCCAGAACGGCGACGACGCCGAGAGCGACTGGAGGTGCGCGAAGTACCCCAGCATGGCGCGCGAGATGGGCAGCACCTTGGCGCGGTCCTCGATCCCGACGTGCACGTGCACGCCGTAGATGAGCATCTGCCGCCCCCACCACTGCGTGCGGTCGATGAGGGTCGCGTAGCGCTCCTTGTCCGTGACCTTCTGCTGGGCCCAGCGCGCGAACGGGTGCGTGCCCGCGCTCATGAGCTCGACGCGCAGGGGGTCGGTCAGGACGCGGATCTCCTCGATCGCGGCCTCGAGGTCACGGCCGGCGTCGCCGACCGTGCGGCACACGCCGCTCACGACCTCGACCGTGTTGAGGAGCAGCTCCTGGCGGATGTGCGGGTGCTGGGTCCCGTCGGTGGGCTCGACGGCGTCCAGCACGGTCTGGGCGACCTGGCGCAGGTCGCCCGAGTCCTTGTCGACGAGCGCGAGCTCCCACTCGATGCCGACGGACGAGCGCTCGGACCGGGCGAAGGGAAGGTGCACCGATCAGCCCCTTTCTCCAGGCGTGGGGGAGTCGAGGACGCTCGTGCCGTCGGGCCGGGTCAACGGTTCGACGACCAGGACCTGCTGCGACCCGCCGACCCGGGTCAGGACGACGGTCGCCTCCGCGGTGCCGCGCAGGTCGAGCTGTTTGCGGAGCTGTTCAGGCACGACGGCCGTGCCTCGCTTCTTGATGGTCAGCCGCCCGACGCCCCGCTCGCGCAGGTACGCCTTGAGCTTCTTGAGGCTGAAGGGCATGACGTCCAGGACACGGTAGCCGGTCGCAAGATCAGCTCTGTCGGCGCTGCCGACTGCCGAGCGGGGCGCGGGGTGGTCCGTCGTGACGTACGCGATGGTCCGGTCGAGCAGCCGCCCGCCCAGCTCCGCCGCGGCGTGGGCCACGAGCCCGGCGCGGATGACCGCGCCGTCGGGCTCGTACAGGTAGTGCCCGACGGCGCCGACGTCCGGCACGGGCTCGTCGTCGCCCTGGTCGTGGCGCAGGGTGCGCGAGGTCGTGCGGTGGTTGCCGTCGGCGTCGGTCGTGGTGCGCAGCACGAGGGCCGTGCGCCCGGGGCCGTCCGGGGCGAGGGGCCCGAACCAGAGTGCGGCCTCCACGACGTCGCCGTCGACCGAGACCCACTGGGTCTCGGCGTCGGCGGGCAGCCCCGCGTGCGGGATGCCAGGACCGACCTTGATCCCGACCGCGGGCACGACCGAGCGCAGCGCCCACACGTCGTCGAGCGGGGGAGCGTACGAGCGCGGGTCGAAGATCCGCGTGCCCGACCGCGTGCGCCGCGCCGGGTCGGCGAACACACCGTCGACGCCTTCCGCGACGAGGTCGATGCTCAGGCCGTCGGCGTGGCGGACCTCGGCCTCGGGGAAGTGGCGCAGGTTGACCGTCGCGATCGAGGCCGTGACCTCGTCGATGTCGGTCGCGAGGACCTGCAGGCCGGTCCCGGCGAAGGTCATGGAGTCCGCGCCGATGCCGCACGTCAGGTCGGCCACCTTGGTGACGCCGGCCGCGTGGTAGCGCTGCGCGTGGTGGGCCGCGACCACGAGCCGGGTCGCCTGCTCGAGACCGTCCTGGGTGAAGAGCATGCCGTCGGCGAACGCGTCGAACTTGAGGTGGGCCTTGGCGCGCAGGCGGGACTGGGTGAGGGCTGCCGCGGCGAGCTCGGGGTCGACGCCCTGGGCGCGCAGGCCGGTCGCGAGCACCATGGCCTGGCGCTCGTCGTAGGGCGGGAGTGCGCTGAGGAGCGACCATCCCGCCGGGCTGAGCAGCTTGGTCAGTGCCGACGCGTCCATGCATCGATCTTTCCACGCCCGGCGCGCGTTGGCACTCGCCTTGACCGAGTGCTAATGCGGACCTAGATTGAGCGTAGGTCGTCCGCACCTTCGGGTGAGGGCGACGAGAGCGACTCCCGCCGGTCCGGCACCCGCGACGACGGACGGCAGGCTGCGCTCGACACCTACCCGTTGCAGTTCTCACAGCGAAACGGAGGTCCGACGTGTCGGTCCCCATCAAGCCGCTCGAGGACCGGATCGTCGTGAAGGCCCTCGAGGCCGAGACCACGACCGCATCCGGCCTGGTCATTCCGGACACCGCCAAGGAGAAGCCCCAGGAGGGCGAGGTCCTGGCCGTTGGTCCGGGTCGTATCGACGACAACGGCAACCGCGTCCCGCTGGACGTCGTCGTCGGCGACAAGGTCATCTACAGCAAGTACGGCGGCACCGAGGTCAAGTACGGGGGCCAGGAGTACCTGGTGCTCTCCGCGCGCGACATCCTCGCCGTGGTCGTCTCCTGATCTTCTGATCACCGGCTGACGTCCAGCAGCTCTGCTGGTGACGAAGGGCCCCGCAACCTGTCGGTTGCGGGGCCCTTCGTCATGTCCGGTGCCGGCGGGATCTCGAGGCCGGCGCGGGCGCCGGGGACGTGTGGTGGATGCTGACGGGTGGTGCGGGGTGCTGCGCGGACGGCTCGCGTGCGCAGGCCGGGCGGGGCCCGGCCGGTCGGCAGGTCAGCCGGTCTTCGCGACGCCGGCCAGGATCGCGGCGCGCTCGTCCTCGCTGAGGCCGCCCCAGACCCCGTAGGGCTCGCGGACCTTGAGGGACTGCTCGCGGCACTGCATCATCACCGGGCACGAGGCGCAGATCGCCTTGGCCGCCTCGGCGCGTCGTCGTCGGGTCGAGCCTCGCTCGCCCTCCGGGTGGAAGAAGAGGGTGTCGTCCTGGTCGCGGCACGAACCCTGGTACTGCCATTCCCACAGTTCCATGACCGGTCCGGGGAGCCTCGAGATCTCTGTCATGCAGGACAACCTACAAGCGTTGCAGAAGTTGTTCAAGTGGCTGAGGTGGGCAACTTCGTGAACCGGTTCTGCGAGGTCTGCATCGATTTGGGCACGGAGTGGCGCGAACGGCACTCGTTTCACGCGTGGTTCAGCCATTCCGGGCATCACGGACTGAGACACGCCGCGTCCGAAGTGGCGAGCGACTGAACCGGTCGGCAGAATCGGGTGCATGAATTCACTCCGGTCCGCCCCGAACCCCGGCGGGCCCCGACGGAAGGCGACCGAGGCACCAGCTCTCGCCGTCGCGGCCGTTGCCAAGAGGCTGGGCGTCGCCCCGGCCACCCTCCGTACCTGGGACCGTCGCTACGGCCTCGGGCCCTCGGAGCACACCGCCGGCTCCCATCGCCGGTACACCGCCGACGACGTCGCGCGGCTCGTCATCATGCGTCGCCTGACGCTCGAGGGGGTCGCCCCCGTCGACGCAGCGCGTGCAGCCCTCGACGCGGACGAGGCCGAGCTGGCCCTCGAGAGCGACGCGGGCGACGCCGACGCCGACGGCGCCGATGATGCCGACGGCGCTGATGACGCAGGGGGTGACCTGGAGGAAGGCCCCGCGCCCGGCGGCGGCTCGTCCCAGGCGACCGACACGCCCTCCGGCGGGGTGCGGCTGCTGCGCTCGGTGCCACGATCTGCCGACGACGAGCCCATCCGCCTGGGGGCGCCTCGTCTGACGAGCGTGTCCGACGTCGTGGACGCCGCCATCGCGTTCGACCAGAAGAAGTGCGACCAGCTCCTGCGTATCGCGCCCGGCACGGACCCGGGGCACTGGTGGTCGACGCTCGTCGAGCCCGCGCTGCACCGCATCGCCGAGCGGACGTTCCTCGCGTCCCCGGGCGAGATGCCCGAGGTCGTGTTCTCGAACGCGACCCTGGCCGCACTGCGCGAGTACACGCACGCGTCCGAGGAGGCGCTCGTCGCGGGAGGCGGTCCGCCGCCCAACCACCCGAGCCGCATGCGCCGCATCGTGCTGATCTTCGCCGCGCCCGGGGAGCAGGTGCCGCTCGCTGCGCACGCCCTGGCGGCGGCCCTCGGCGCCCAGGGGGCCATGGCTCGCATCGTCACGGGCTCGGCCACGGCGCACCGCTCGCTCGAGCTCGTCACCATGGTCCGCCCAGCGGCCATCGCCGTGGTGACGATGCAGCCCCGGCCGGTGCTCGACGTCGTGCACACCCTGCACGAGGCCAACCCGGACCTGCCGATCTTCGTCGGTCTCGCGAACGACGAGGCGGCGGCGAGCCTGCCCTACGCCTCGACGGTCCAGCGCGTGCGCAGCTTCACCGGTCTGCTCCACGAGGCCCTCGCCGTCGTACGGTGACCTGCGCCACGCGCACGCTCCCGGCCGTCCCCCGGCCGCCCCTCGGCCGTCCCTCGGCCGTCTCGGTGGCGGGACGGCCGGGAATATGCCCGAGGCCCTGAGCGTAGAATCTTGATGTGACCGACTCTCTCGCAGCCCCCGCACACGACCCCTTCGGCTTCACCGGACTGACGTACGACGACGTCCTCCTGCTCCCGAACGAGACGGACGTCATCCCGAGCGAGGTCGACACGACCGCCCGGCTGACGCGCGAGATCACCATGTCCGCACCGCTGCTCTCGGCGGCGATGGACACGGTGACCGAGTCGCGCATGGCGATCGCGATGGCCCGCCAGGGCGGGATCGGCATCATCCACCGCAACCTGTCGATCGAGGCGCAGGCCAAGGAGGTCGACCTCGTCAAGCGGTCCGAGTCCGGCATGATCACCGACCCGGTCACGGTCGGTCCGGAGGCCACGCTCGCCGAGCTCGACGCGCTGTGCGGTCAGTACCGGGTGTCCGGCCTGCCCGTCGTGGAGCCCGACGGCACGCTCGTCGGCATCATCACGAACCGGGACCTGCGGTTCGTCAACCCCGCGGACTTCGCCGAGCGGCGCGTGTTCGAGATCATGACCCCCATGCCCCTCGTGACGGCCCCCATCGGCATCGCGCGCGACGACGCGGCCGCGCTCCTGGCCAAGCACAAGATCGAGAAGCTCCCGCTCATCGACGCCGAGGGCCGGCTGGGCGGTCTCATCACCGTCAAGGACTTCGTCAAGACCGAGCAGTACCCGGGCGCGACCAAGGACGGCGAGGGTCGCCTGCGCGTCGGTGCGGCGATCGGGTTCTTCGGCGACGCGTGGGCTCGCGCGACGGCGCTCGCCGAGGCCGGCGTGGACGTCCTGGTCGCCGACACCGCGAACGGCCACGCACGCCTCCTGCTCGACATGATCCGCAAGCTCAAGGCGGACCCGGCGTTCAAGGACGTCCAGGTCGTCGGTGGCAACGTCGCGACCCGCGCAGGCGCGCAGGCGCTCGTCGACGCCGGAGCCGACGGCGTCAAGGTCGGCGTGGGCCCGGGCTCGATCTGCACGACCCGGGTCGTCGCGGGCGTCGGCGTCCCGCAGGTCACGGCCATCTACGAGGCCTCGCTCGCGTGCCGCCCGGCCGGCGTGCCGGTCATCGGCGACGGCGGCCTGCAGTACTCGGGCGACATCGCGAAGGCGCTCGTCGCGGGTGCGGACACGGTCATGCTCGGCTCTCTCCTCGCGGGCTGCGACGAGAGCCCCGGTGACCTCGTGTTCGTCAACGGCAAGCAGTACAAGCTCTACCGCGGCATGGGCTCGATCGGGGCCATGGCCTCGCGCGGCAAGAAGGTGTCGTACTCCAAGGACCGCTACTTCCAGGCGGACGTCGCGAGCGACGACAAGATCGTCCCCGAGGGCATCGAGGGGCAGGTGCCCTACCGTGGCCCGCTCGGCGCGGTCGCCCACCAGCTCGTCGGGGGCCTGCACCAGTCGATGTTCTACGTCGGCGCGCACACGATCCCGCAGCTCCAGGAGCGCGGCAAGTTCGTGCGCATCACGCCGGCCGGGCTCAAGGAGTCGCACCCGCACGACATCCAGATGACGGTCGAGGCTCCCAACTACACGGGGCGCTGACCTCGCGCCCGCCGCGGCGGGCGTTGACGCACGACAGGACGGGCATGACCGAGAAGGTCACGCCCGTCCTGTCGTGTGCGGGCCGCGTCGTGCGCGGATCCGTCGTCGGTCGCCCGAGGTCAGTCGCGGAACGTCTCGATCCGCGCACCGAGCTCGATGAGCCGCTCCTGAAGCTGCTCGTAGCCGCGCGAGATGATGTCGACGTTGCGCAGCACCGAGGTGCCCTTCGCCGCGAGCATCGCGAGCAGGATCACGACGGCGGGTCGCAGCGCGGGAGGGCAGCTCACCTCGGCTCCGGACCAGTGGGTCGGTCCGGTGATGTCGAGCCGGTGAGAGTCGAGGAGCCGGACGTCGGCTCCGAGGCGCGTGAGGTCCGTCAGGTGGATCGCCCGGCCCTCGTACACCCAGTCGTGGATGAGGGTGTGCCCGCTCGCGCACGCCGCGATGACGGCGAAGAACGGCAGGTTGTCGATGTTGAGCCCCGGGAAGGGCATGGGGTGGATCTTGTCGATCGGTGCGTGGAGCTGGCTCGGGTGGACGGTCACGTCGACCAGGCGGGTGCGCCCGTTGAGTGCCAGGTACTCGGGGGAGAGCGAGTAGCGCAGACCCATCTCGGACAGGGTCGCGAGCTCGATCTCCATGAACTCGATCGGGACGCGGGCGACCGTGATCTCCGAGCCCGTGACGATCCCGGCCGTCAGGAGGCTCATGGCCTCGACCGGGTCCTCGGAGACCGCGTACTCGACGTCGGCGTCGATGTCGGTGCGCCCGTGGATGCGCAGCGTGGTCGTGCCGATGCCCTCGATGCGCACGCCCAGGAGCTCGAGGTAGAAGCAGAGGTCCTGGACCATGTAGTTGGGGCTCGCGTTGCGGATCGTGGTCACGCCCTCGCGCGACGCGGCGGCCATGATCGCGTTCTCCGTGACGGTGTCGCCGCGCTCGGTGAGGACCACGCTGAGGTCCTGGGTGCCGGGCGCCGCGACGATCGCCTCGTAGTTGCCCGAGGCCGCGGTGACGGACAGCCCGAACGGGCGCAGCGCGATCATGTGGGGTTCGACGGTCCGGGTGCCCAGGTCGCAACCGCCCGCGTAGGGGAGCGAGAACTGGGCCTGGAGGCCGAGGAGGGGCCCGAGGAACATGATGATCGAGCGGGTGCGGCGCGCGGCGTCGACGTCGATCGACGCGAGGTCGAGCTGCTCGGGCACGACGATCTCGAGGTCGCGGCCGTCTGCCGACCAGGTGGCCTGTACGCCGATGCTGCGCAGGACGTCGACGATGCGGTCGACCTCGACGATGCGCGCGACCCGGCGCAGCGTGGTGCGTCCGCGGTTGAGGAGCGAGGCGCACAGGAGCGCGACCGCGCCGTTCTTCGAGGAGTTGACCTCGATGCGGCCCGAGAGCTCGTGTCCGCCGCTGACCCGCAGGTGGGAGTGCTTCGGTGCGCCGAACGAGATGATCTCCGAGTCGAGAGCGGCGCTGATGCGGGCGAGCATGTCGAGGCTCACGTTCTGCGAGCCCTGCTCGATCCGGTGGATCGCGCTCTGGCTCGTCCCGAGGCGCTCGGCGAGCTGGGCCTGGGTGAGGCCCTTGTTCTGGCGTGCGCCGCGGATGAGGGCGGCGACCTGTGCGAGGTGCTGGGGTGCTTCGTCGACCATGGTCATGAGCCGACGATAACTCATCGATGAGATATCGGCGCGTCGATGTCGGCGGCGCGGAGGGGCTTCACGGGATCGTCACGGGCGGCCCATATGTTCTATGAGGTTTTCATGGTCGGCCGACCGTGCTCACGACGGCCAGGCGGTGCTTGCCCCGGCACCGACGTACCCCTGCCCGGCGCGCCAGGAGTTGAAGTTCTCGGCCCAGTCCCGGTGCGCCGTGATCTGGTGACGGTGCAGCGAGTCGAGGTCCTGCTCGGCGAGCTCGGGGAAGACACGGGTCATGGCCTCGAGCACGTCGAGGGTCGCGAGCACGTCGACGTCCGCGGTGTGGAGGTTGCCGCCGTCCGTCACGCCGTAGTGCGCGCACAGGTCGCCGAGCTTGCGCTTGCCCTTGCGGTACCGGTCGAGCGACCGGTCGAGCACGAGCGGGTCGACCACGGGCGTGACCTCGCGCCCCAGGCGCTCGCCCAGGGTCGGCAGCGCGTGCCGGGCGAGCTCGGCGTCGAGCAGCGACAGGTCGAACGCGGCGTTGAACGCGACGACGGGCACGCCGATCGCGAGGTCTGCGGCGATGAGCGACGCGATCTCCTCGAGCGCGGGGCCGGGGGCCACCCCGTGCTCGACCGCGTGCTCGGTCGAGATGCCGTGGATCGCGGCCGCCTCCGCGGGGATGGGGACGCCCGGGTCGACGAGCCAGGTGCGGACCTCGGTGCTCCTTCCGGGGACGCGCCGCACGAGCGCTGCGGTCACGATGCGGTCGTTCGTGACGTCGACCCCGGTGGTCTCGGTGTCGAACCCCAGCAGCGGTCCGGTCGTCCAGCTCATCGTCGTGCTCCTTGCCGTCGTCCTGTGGGTGGTGGCCCGGCGTTCCTCGCCGTTCGCGACCGTCCCTGGTCTCTGCTGGGAGCATGCCAGCGGCCACTGACAGCCCTGCCGGGCGGTGCTGCTGGGACGCCCTGGTCCACCGCGTGGCTCGGGAGGGCGTGCCCGCGCCCGGGGCCGGTATCCTCGTCGGGTGAGCAACGAGATCGAGATCGGTCGTGGCAAGCGCGGACGGCGCGCCTTCTCCTTCGACGACATCGCCGTGGTCCCCTCCCGGCGTACGCGTGACCCGGAGGACGTGTCGGTGGGGTGGCAGATCGACGCCTACCACTTCGACCTGCCGATCCTGGCGGCCCCCATGGACTCCGTCATGAGCCCGGCGACCGCGGTCGCCCTGGGCAACGCGGGCGGCCTGGGCGTGCTGGACCTCGAGGGCCTGTGGACGCGGTACGAGAACCCGGAGCCGATCCTCGCGGAGATCGCGACGCTCGACGCCCCGAGCGCGACGCGCCGCATGCAGGAGGTGTACGCCGAGCCGATCAAGGCCGAGCTGATCACCCAGCGCCTCAAGGAGGTCCGGGAGTCGGGCGTCACGGTCGCGGGAGCCCTGTCGCCGCAGCGCACGCAGGAGTTCTACAAGACGGTCGTCGACGCCGGCGTGGACCTGTTCGTCATCCGTGGCACCACGGTCTCCGCAGAGCACGTCTCGGGCAACGCCGAGCCGCTCAACCTCAAGCGCTTCATCTACGAGCTCGACGTCCCGGTCATCGTCGGTGGCGCGTCGACCTACACCGCGGCCCTGCACCTCATGCGCACCGGAGCGGCCGGAGTCCTCGTGGGCTTCGGCGGCGGCGCGGCGCACACGACGCGTGTCAGCCTCGGTATCCACGCGCCCATGGCGACGGCCGTCGCGGACGTCGCGGCCGCGCGTCGGGACTACCTCGACGAGTCGGGCGGCCGCTACGTGCACGTCATCGCCGACGGTGGCGTGGGGCACTCCGGCGACCTGGTCAAGGCCGTCGCGTGCGGCGCCGACGCCGTGATGCTCGGTGCTGCCCTGGCGCGCGCGACCGAGGCTCCGGGCAAGGGCTGGCACTGGGGCTCGGAGGCCCACCACCCGCAGCTTCCTCGCGGCGAGCGCGTGAGCGTCGGCACGGCCGGCACGCTCGACGAGATCCTGTTCGGCCCGGGCCGCCAGGCCGACGGCACGCTCAACCTCGTGGGTGCTCTCAAGCGCGCCATGGCCACGACGGGCTACTCGGACCTCAAGGAGTTCCAGCGCGTCGAGGTCGTCGTCTCGCCGTACCAGCCGCGCTGATGGCCCCGGGCCGCATCCGCGACGGGGTCGGGCTGACGAACGCCCTCGGCGCGGGCGCGCCCGCAGCCGTGCCCGACGCCGCCGCACCGCAGTCGCTGACCGTCGGCGGCGTCGCCTTCCACGAGATCACGGACGACGACGTCGAGCAGGTCGTCGCCCTCTGGGAGGCCTGCGGCCTCGCACGCCCGTGGAACGACCCGCGCCTCGACGTGGCGGACGTCCGGACCGCTCCCTCCTCGACGATCCTCGTCGCGCGCACGGGCGCCCCGGGTGCCCCAGGCGCTCCGGGGCGCGAGGCGGGCGCGGTCGTCGCGACGGCCATGGCCGGGTTCGACGGGCACCGCGGCTGGATCTACTACGTCGCGGTGGCGCCCGACCTGCAGGGCACGGGGCTCGGTCGCGACGCGGTCGTCGCCGCGGAGGCCTGGCTCGCGGCGCAGGGCGTGCGCAAGGTGCGCCTCATGGTGCGCTCGACCAACACGCAGGTCCTGGGCTTCTACGAGCGGCTCGGGTACGCCGACACCGAGTGCACGGTCCTCGGCCGCGACCTCGTCTGAGACGACGAAGGTGCCGAACCCGAGGTCGGTCGAGCAGCCGCGACGAGCTGCGTGACCGGCCTCGGGTTCGACACCCGGGGGAACCGTCAGATGGTCGACCAGCCGCCGTCCGACATGAGGAGCACGCCGTTCACGTTGGCCGAGTCCTCGGAGAGCAGCCAGGTGATCGAGGCCGCGAGCTGCTCGGCGGTCGCGGGCTCGGGCACGGTCGCCTGCATGATCGGCCCGAGGCGCTTGGCGCCGAGCTCGGAGCGGAAGGGTGCCTCGATGTTGGTCGCGACGGCGCCCGGCGCCACGGCGTTGACGCGCACTCCTGCGGGGCCGTAGAAGAGCGCGGTGCTCTTGGTCAGGCCCACGACCGCGTGCTTCGACGTCGCGTACGGGGTGCCCGAGGCGCCCGCGCGCACGCTGGCCTCGCTCGCGACGTTGACGATCCGGCCGTGGCCGGCCTCGACCATCGCGGGCAGCACGGCGCGCATGAGCTTCATGGGCGCGGTCACGTTGATGCGCATGACGCGCTCCCACAGGGCGTCGTCGATCTCGGCCGTGGGGACGAACGAGTCCATGATCCCGGCGTTGTTGACGAGGCCCGTGATGCGCCCCTCGCCGGCCTCGACGATGCTGGCGATCACGGCGTCGTCGGACACGTCGCCCACGATGGTCAGGAGGGGGGCTTCGCCGCTCTCGGCGACGAGTGCGGCGAGGCGGTCGGCGTCGAGGTCGCTCGCGATGACGCGTGCACCCTCGGCGAGGAGCCTGGTCGCGGTGGCCTTGCCGATGCCGGAGCCTGCGCCGGTGACGACGACGGTCGCGCCGGAGAATCGGTTCGGGATGGTCGACGTGCTCATGATGGGGGTCCTTCCGCCGGGTCGAGGTGCCTGGATGCGGCTCCTGCTACCTTTCTAACACTCAGTGCCATAAATATGTTTCGCGAGGAGATGTGATGTCGCAGACACCCGCACGCCGCGGCCGACCTGCCACGGTCGACCCGGCGCGCGTCGCCGCCACGGCTCTACGCCTGTTCACCGAGCGGGGCTTCGGCAACGTCACGATGGACGACGTCGCGAGCGCGTGCGGCGTCGGTCGGCGGACCCTCTTCCGCCTCTTCCCGTCGAAGGCCGCGATGGTCTGGGGCGGCTCGGGGGAGGCGCGCGACGCGATCGCCGACGTGCTCGGCGCGAGCAGCCCGGCGAGCCTGGCCGAGGCGCTCGACGTGGTGCGCGCCGCGTTCGTCGCGTCCTCGACCTTCCCCGACGACGCGCTCGAGGTCACGCGCCAACGGCTGCGGCTCATCGGGTCGGACGACGAGCTGCTCGCCTGGGGAACCTCGCGCATCGGCACGTCGGCCGCGCTCGTCGAGTCGTTCCTGACCCGCGCCGAGGGCGGGCCCGAGCCGTCGCTGCGCGCCCGGTCGCTCGCCGCGGCGTGCTCGGCGGCCAACTTCGCCGCGCTCGTCTGGTGGGCCGAGGCCGCCGCCGAGCGGGACCCGGCACAGGTCGTCGACGACGCCCTCGCCCACCTGCTCGACGGTGCGCGTACCTGGGCGACGCAGGGCTGAACGGGACGGCGCTGCCGGGCCGAGCCCCCCGCGTCGCCGCGGACCCGGGCGAGGCACGCCGGGCGAGACGTACCAAAGGGGATTGTGTGAAGGATGTTCTGCCCGGGGGTACCGCCGCGTAACCTGTCACGCATGGCAAGCGAAACACCGGACGGCAGCGCCGCCATCGACGGCCTCCTGGACCCGGAGCACCCTTCCGCGACGTACGTGCTGGAGCCCGACGTCGTCGCTCCCCTCGTGGCCCGCGTCGTCACCTCCCACACGGCGGGCGAGCACCGCTCGGTCCTCCCGTTCACCGGGGCGCCGCTCGCATCGATCCCCCTGTCCTCGGTCGAGGACGTCGCGGTCGCGGTCGGACGGGCGCGTCGGGCGCAGCGCTCCTGGGCGCACACCACGGTCGCCGAGCGCTCCGCGGTGCTGCTGCGCTTCCACGACCTGGTCCTCGAGCGGCAGGCCGAGATCCTGGACCTGCTGCAGATGGAGACTGGCAAGTCGCGCCGCAGCGCGTTCGAGGAGGTCGGCGACATCGCCCAGGTCACGCGCCACTACGGCGTGCGGGCCGCGCACTACCTGGCAGAACGCCGTGTGGGCGGCATGCTCCCCGTCCTGACGCGCGCGAGCGTGCACCGTCGCCCGGTCGGCGTGGTCGGAGCCATCGCCCCCTGGAACTACCCGCTCACGCTGGCGCTCGCCGAGGCCCTGCCGGCCCTGGTCGCAGGCAACGCCGTGGTGGTCAAGCCGGATCCGCAGACCACGCTGACGGCCCTGTGGGCCGCCGAGGTCCTGGAGGAGGCCGGGCTGCCCGGTGACCTCCTGCTCGTCGTGGCAGGCGGCGGGGAGATCGGCGCGGCCCTGACGGGGCTCGTCGACCACATCGCGTTCACGGGTTCGACCGCGACGGGGCGCAAGGTCGCCGCGCAGGCGGGCGAGCGGCTCATCGGGACCACGCTCGAGCTCGGCGGCAAGAACCCCCTGTACGTCGCTGCGGACGCGCACGTCCCGTCCGCAGCCCAGGGCGCCGTGCGCGCGTGCTTCTCCAACAGCGGCCAGCTCTGCGTCTCGGTCGAGCGGCTGATCCTGCACGAGGACGTCGCCGAGGAGTTCCTCGACGCGTTCGTCCCGCTCGTGCGCGAGCTCCGGCTCGGCACCGCGCTCGACTACTCGGTGGACATGGGCTCGCTCACGTCGCAGGCGCAGCTCGACCGCGTGGTCGCTCACGTCGACGACGCCCTGTCCCAGGGCGCCCGCGTGCTCGCCGGCGGCGTGCACCGCGCGGACATCGGCCCGTTCTTCTACGCGCCCACGGTCCTCGACCACGTGCCGCCCACGGCCGAGTGCGCGCGCGAGGAGACGTTCGGCCCGGTCGTCACGGTGACCCGCGTGCCCGACGACGCGGCCGCGATCCGGGCCATGAACGACTCGGACCTCGGGCTCAGCGCGAGCATCTGGACGCAGGACACCGCGCGCGGGCGCCGGCTCGCGGCGCAGGTCGAGGCCGGGGCCGTCAACATCAACGACGGCTACGCGTCGGCGTTCGGCTCGGTCGCGGCACCCATGGGCGGGTTCAAGAGCTCGGGTGTGGGGCGTCGGCACGGGCGCGAGGGGATCGAGGCGCTCACCGAGGCGCAGACGATCGTGGTCCAGCGCGGCGTCTCGCGCGGGTTGAGCTTCGACACCCTCTATGCGCAGCCCGCCGACCGTGCGAGCCGCCTGCTCACGACCGCGTTCGCGGTCATGAAGAAGCTGCGCCTGCCCTAGCGGCGGGGAGCGCCTCCGTGACCCCGAAGACCTCGCGCGCCCGCACGCACGTGTCGTGGGTGTCGAGTCCCGCGACGTCGCGCACGACGCGTTCCGCGGGTACGCCGTGCTCGACGAGCCAGTTCAGCATCGCGGTCGGCTCGTCGTAGTCCGCGCTCGAGCCGTCGCCGCTCACGAGGACGACCTCGACCGTACGCACGGTGCGCCCCGGGGAGGTGTCGGTCGTCCCGGCCGCGCCTAGTGGTGCACGTCGCCGCCGTGCGCGTGACCGTGCGCGCCCGGACCCGCGAGCTCGGTCCGCAGGTTCTGCTCGGCACGCTCCTGCCAGCGGTCGCGTGCCAGCGGTGTCCGGAAGAGGGACGGGAGCGCGAGAAGCTGTCCGAGGACCGCGGCACGGCCCGCCGCGAACTGCTCGTCGGGCACGTGGGCGTACTCGGTCCGCACCTGCCGGACGTAGCGGGCGTACCGGTCGGGCGCGCTGCCGAGGATCGCGAGGTCGGCGTCGCACACGAGCGCACCCGCGGCATCGTCGGGGGCCGGGTCGTGCGTGGCCGTGAGACGGACGAGCCGCGCGACCTCCGCGACGTCGTCGGGCGTCAGGCGCGCCCCGCCCGACGGGAGAGGCCCGTCACCGGTGAGCGGCGTCGTCGGGCCGGGGACGAGCCCGGACAGGCGTTCCACCGCGAGCGCGGCCGACGCCTCCTCGTCCTGCCCCGCGACACCCTCGTGGACCGCGTCGTGGAACCACAGGGCGAGCTGCGCGCGCAGCGACGTGCCCGACGGCGCAGGCTCCCCGGGAGAGGGCACGCCCGGCGAGCGGCCCTCCAGGACCGCGAGGGAGTCGAGCACGTGAGCCAGGTGCGCGGGCCCGTGATAGGCGCGGTGCGGCTCGTGCCAGCGGGCGACCAGGTCCTCACCCACCTCGGGCGCCCCCGGGACCCCCGGCAGCGTCGCGTCCCACCGTGCCAGCAGGGCCGCGGCCTTGGCCGCCGCCCGCTCGCGGGCCGGGACGCGCAGCCCCGAGGCCCGCAGCCGCACGATGAGCTCGCGCCCCGACACGTCCTGGGCCCCCGCGGCGACGCAGTCCGCGTGGCGCTCGGCCGGGACGTCGTAGTGGTCGAGGTCGAACGCGCGCCGACCCAGCCCCAGCCGCTCGGCGAAGCCGTGCAGCTCGTCGAGCGAGGAGTCCGAGACGAGGTGGGACCACGAGGTCCCGTGGGCCGGCCAGGTCGGCGGGTCGATGAGAAGAGCCACGCCTCGACCCTAGAGGGTCGAGGCGTGGCTCGGGTCGTGCGCGGGCAGTGCCGTGCGCGCGCACGTGCCGTCGCGCCGTGCTCGGGTGCGCGACGACGGCGGGGGAGAGGTCAGGACTCCTGCGGCGCCTCGGGCTCCTGGGCCGCCGCCGGCTCAGCGGGCGCTGCCGATGCTGCCGACGCTGCGGGCGGGAACGTGACGGGCTTCCCGGCCTTCTCGGTCTCCTCCACGATCTCCACGCTCAGGCGGGCGATCGCGAGCTCCTCCATGGTCGGCACGACCATGACCAGCGTGCTCGTCCAGTCGGGCGAGATGACGCGCGGCTCCTTGCTGCGGACCGCGTTGCGCCCCGGGTCGACCGCGATGCCGAGGCCCGCGAGGCCCTCGACGACCTGGGCGCGCACGATGTCGTCGTTCTCGCCCACACCGGCCGTGAACGCGATGACGTCGATACGGCCCAGCACGGCCATGTACGCGCCGATGTACTTGCGCAACCGGTGGATGTACACGTCGAGCGCGAGCTTCGCGTCCTCGTTGCCGTCGGCGATCAGCTCGTGCAGCGCGCGGAAGTCGTTCTCGCCCGCGAGACCCTTGATGCCCGAACGCTTGTTGAACAGGTCGTCGAGCTCGTCGATCGACATG
The DNA here is from genome assembly GCF_016907365.1 of Oerskovia paurometabola. Classification (NCBI taxonomy): domain Bacteria; kingdom Bacillati; phylum Actinomycetota; class Actinomycetes; order Micrococcales; family Cellulomonadaceae; genus Oerskovia; species Oerskovia paurometabola. The sequence goes on from NZ_JAFBBV010000001.1 coordinate 1,336,874, forward strand.
TTCGCGTTGCGCGCGAGGTGGAAGATCACCGCGGGGTCGATGTCCCCGGTGCGGGTCCCCATGACCAGGCCCTCGAGCGGGGTCAGGCCCATCGAGGTGTCGACCGCGATGCCGCCGCGCACGGCCGAGGCCGACGCGCCGTTGCCGAGGTGCAGCACGATGATGTTGAGGTCCTGCAGCCGTCGGCCCAGGACCCGCGCGACCTTGCCCGACACGTAGTGGTGGCTCGTGCCGTGGAAGCCGTACCGGCGCACGCCGTACTTCTGCGCGGTCTCCTTCTCCAGGGCGTAGGTCGAGGCCGCCTCCGGGAGCGACGAGAAGAACGCCGTGTCGAACACCGCGACGTGCGGCACGTCGGGCAGGAGCTCGCGGGCGACCGAGATGCCCGTGACGTTCGCCGGGTTGTGCAGCGGTGCGAGGGGAGCCAGGTCGAGGATCTGACGCTCGACCTCGTCGTCCACCAGGACGGGACGGGAGAACTGGGCGCCACCGTGGACGACGCGGTGACCCACCGCGTACACGTTGGCGTCGGCGAGCCGCGGCCCGACCTCGTCGAACAGCGACAGCGCGATGCGCAGCGCCTCCGCATGGTCGCGGACGGGCTCCTCACGCGCGGTCGTGTTGCCCGCGAAGCGGTGCTTGATGACACCGTTCGACTCGCCGATGCGCTCGATGGTCCCCGCGGCGATGGCCTCGCCGCCGACCGGGTTGACGAGCTGGTACTTGAGCGAGGACGACCCCGAGTTCATCACGAGGACCGAGCCGTGCGCCCCGTACGCCGAGTACGGGTTCGAGCGCTCGTGCTCCGGGAGGACGGTCATGCGGGTGCTCCGTTCGTGCCGGGCTCGGTGGTCGAGCCCGCCTGTGCCTGGATGGCCGTGATGGCCACGGTGTTGACGATGTCCTGGACCAGGGCACCGCGCGAGAGGTCGTTCACGGGCTTGTTCAGGCCCTGGAGGACGGGGCCCACCGCGATGGCGCCCGCCGAGCGCTGCACCGCCTTGTAGGTGTTGTTGCCCGTGTTGAGGTCGGGGAAGATGAAGACCGTCGCCTTGCCGGCGACGTCCGAGCCCGGCATCTTGGACGCCGCCACCGACGCGTCGACCGCGGCGTCGTACTGGATGGGGCCCTCGACGAACAGGTCGGGGCGGCGCGTGCGCACGAGCTCGGTCGCCGAGCGCACCTTGTCGACGTCCACGCCCGAGCCGGACTCGCCGGTCGAGTAGGACAGCATCGCGACGCGCTGGTCGATGCCGAACTGGAGGGCCGTCGCGGCCGACGAGATCGCGATGTCCGCGAGCTGGGTGTCGGTCGGGTCCGGGTTCACGGCGCAGTCGCCGTAGACCAGGACCCGGTCCTCGAGGCACATGAGGAACACCGAGGACACGACCGAGACGCCCGGCACGGTCTTGATGATCTCGAACGACGGCTTGATGGTGTGGGCCGTCGTGTGGCGCGCCCCCGAGACCATGCCGTCGGCCAGGCCCAGGTGGACCATCATGGTGCCGAAGTACGACACGTCCGGGACGATCTCGCGCGCACGCTCGACCGTCATGCCCTTGTGGGCGCGCAGCCTCGTGTACTCCTCGGCGAAGCGCTCGACGAGCTCGGGGTCGTGCGGGTCGATCACGGTCGCGGCGTCGATGTCGAGGCCCAGCTCGGTCGCGCGCGCACGGATCGACTGCTCGTCGCCCAGGATCGTCAGGTCGGCGACCTGGCGGCCCAGCAGGGTCGAGGCCGCACGCAGGATGCGGTCGTCGTCGCCCTCGGGCAGCACGATGTTCTTGCGGTCGGACCGGGCCCGCGAGAGCAGCTCGTACTCGAACATGAGCGGCGTGACGACCTCCGGGCGCGGCACGTCGAGACCCGCGACGAGCGCGGCGCCGTCGACGTTCTGCTCGAACAGCGCGAGCGCCGTGTCGACCTTGCGCTGCGACTCCTTGGACACCCGACCGCGCACGCGCGACGCGGCGCTCGCCGACCGGAACGTCCCGAGGTCCGTGCGGATGATCGGCAGGCTCGGGTCGAGGGCCTCGACCAGGCGACCCGTCGAGTCGGTCGGGTAGAAGCCGCCGTTGAGCACGATCCCCGCGAGCGACGGGAAGTTGCGCGCCTGGTGGGCCGCGAGCAGACCGATGAGGATGTCGCTGCGGTCACCGGGCGTGATGACCACGGCGCCGTCGACGAGCTTCTCGAGCAGGTGCTCGAGCGACATGGCGCCGACCAGCAGGTCGAGGACCTCACGGCCCAGCAGCTCGGGGTCGCCGAGCGCGAGCCGTCCGCCCACGGCCTCCATGATCGCGGCCACGGTCGGTGCGTTGAGGAACGGGTCCTCGGGGATGGCCCACCCGGGCAGCGAGCCCGACGCCGAGTGGGGGCCCTGGCCCTCGGGCGTGATCGTCGAGAGCTGGGCGCGCACCTGGTCGATGCTCTCGGGACGGCAGCGGTTCGCGATGACCGCGATGGGCTGGGCGTGGTTCGAGCGGAGCTCGTTGACGCTGACCTCGGTGAGGTTCGCGATGGCCTCGGGCGTGCGGTCGCGGCCCGAGACGACCAGGAGCACCGGGGCGCCCAGGTTGGCCGCGATGCGCGCGTTGAACGCGAGCTCGGTCGGGCCTGCGACGTCCGTGTAGTCGGTGCCGACGATCACCACGAAGTCGCACTGCTTGGCGACCTCGTGGTACCGGGCGACGATCTGGGCGAGGGCCGCCTCGGGGTCGGCGTGGACGTCGTCGTACGTGACGCCCATGGCCTCCTCGTAGGTGAGGTCGACACCGTCGTGCGCGAGCAGCAGCTCGAGCACGTAGTCGCGGTCAGCGGCGGGGGGTACAGCGGCGGAGCCGGCCCCGTCGACGGGGGCGGTGGCCCCCGCGACGGAGCTCGGGGCGGTCCGGGTCACGGGCCGGAAGACCCCGACCCGCTGGACCCGACGGGTCAGCAGGTCGAGGACGCCCAGCGCGATCGTGGACTTCCCCGTCTCGCCCTCGGGTGAGGCGAGGTAGATGGATCGGGCGGTGCTGGTCACTCGTTGTCGCCTCCGGTAGCGGCGGCCGCGTCGTACGACGGGCCGCTCCCTTCTGTCGCGGTGTCGCCCGCGTCGGGCCACACCCAGTCACGGACCGAGGGGATGTCCTCGCCGTGCTCTCTCGTGTACTGCCGTGCCTCGAGGCGGGCGTCGACCATCTTCTGGCGCAGGCCCGCCGCCTTCGAGCGCAGCGACGGCACGCGGTCGATGACGTCGATCACCAGGTGGAACCGGTCCAGGTCGTTGAGCATGACCATGTCGAACGGCGTGGTGGTCGTGCCCTCCTCCTTGTAGCCGCGCACGTGGATGTTGTCGTGCCCGTTGCGGCGGTAGGTCAGGCGGTGGATGAGCCACGGGTACCCGTGGTACGCGAAGACCACGGGCTTGTCCGTGGTGAAGAGCGTGTCGAAGTCGCGGTCGGAGAGCCCGTGCGGGTGCTCCTTCTCGTCCTGCAGGCGCATGAGGTCCACGACGTTGACGACGCGCACCTTGAGGTCGGGCAGGTGCTGACGCAGCAGGTCGGCCGCAGCGAGCGTCTCCAGGGTCGGGACGTCGCCCGCGCAGCCGAGCACGACGTCGGGGTCCTCGCCCGGGACCTCGCTGCCCGCCCACTCCCAGATGCCCAGGCCCCGGGTGCAGTGCGCGACCGCCTGGTCCATGGTGAGGAAGTTCGGCGCCGGCTGCTTGCCCGCGACCACGACGTTGACGTACTGGCGCGAGCGCAGGACGTGGTCGTACGTCGAGAGCAAGGTGTTGGCGTCCGGCGGCAGGTAGACGCGGACGATCTCCGCCTTCTTGTTCACGACATGGTCGATGAAGCCCGGGTCCTGGTGGCTGAAGCCGTTGTGGTCCTGGCGCCACACGTGGCTCGAGAGCAGGTAGTTGAGGCTCGCGATCGGGCGGCGCCACGGGATGTCGTTCGTGATCTTGAGCCACTTGGCGTGCTGGTTGAACATCGAGTCGATGATGTGGATGAACGCCTCGTAGCACGAGAACAGGCCGTGGCGACCCGTCAGCAGGTAGCCCTCGAGCCACCCCTGGCACTGGTGCTCGGACAGCATCTCCATGACGCGACCCGCCCGCGCGAGGTGCTCGTCGACGTCGGGCCCGAAGAAGTCCGCGTTCCACTGCTTGTCCGTGACCTCGTAGACGGCCTGCAAGCGGTTCGACGCGGTCTCGTCGGGGCCGAAGATCCGGAAGTTGTCCGGGTTGAGGCGCACCACGTCCGTGAGCCACTGGCCCAGGACCCTGGTCGCCTCCGACATGCCCCCACCGGGCGCGCTGACCTCGACCGCGTAGTCGCGGAAGTCGGGCAGGCGCAGGTCCTTGAGCAGCAGGCCGCCGTTGGTGTGCGGGTTGTCGCTCATGCGCAGCGTGCCACGGGGCGCCAGGCGAGCGACGTCCGCGTCGAGACGGCCCTCGTCGTCGAACAGCTCGTGGACGCGGTAGGAGTCAAGCCAGTCCTTGAGGTCCTGCAGGTGCTCGGGGGTGTCGCGCGCGCTCGCGAGCGGCACCTGGTGCGAGCGCCAGGAGTCCTCGGTCTTCTTGCCGTCGATCGTCTTGGGGCCCGTCCACCCCTTGGGGGTGCGGAAGACGATCATGGGCCACGCCGGGCGCTCGTCGTTGCCCGCTGCGGCGTCGGCCTTGATCTGCGCGATGTGGTTGAGCACCTCGTCGAGCAGGACCCCGAAGCGCCGGTGGACCTCGTAGTGGTCCTCGCCGTCGAACCCGCCCGTGAAGAAGTACGGGGTGTGCCCGTAGCCGATCATGAGGTCGCGCAGCTCGTCGTCGCTGATGCGCCCGAGGATCGTGGGGTTCGCGATCTTGTACCCGTTGAGGTGCAGGATCGGCAGCACGACACCGTCGTTGACGGGGTTGACGAACTTGTTCGAGTGCCAGCTCGTGGCCAGGGGGCCGGTCTCGGCCTCGCCGTCGCCCACGACCGCGGCGACCAGGAGGTCCGGGTTGTCGAACGCGGCGCCGTAGGCGTGCGAGAGCGCGTAGCCGAGCTCGCCGCCCTCGTGGATCGACCCCGGGGTCTCCGGGGCGACGTGCGAGGGGATGCCGCCCGGGAACGAGAACTGGCGGAACAACCGGCGCAGGCCCTCGGTGTCCTGGGTGATGTCCGAGTAGACCTCCGAGTACGTGCCCTCGAGGTACGAGTTCGCGACCAGGCCGGGCCCACCGTGACCGGGGCCCGTGACGTAGATCGTCGACTGCTCACGCTCGACGATCGCGCGGTTCAGGTGCGCGTACAGGAAGTTCAGGCCCGGCGTCGTGCCCCAGTGGCCGAGGAGGCGCGGCTTGACGTCGTCGCGGGTGAGGGGCTCGCGCAGCAGCGGGTTCGCGAGCAGGTAGATCTGGCCCACCGACAGGTAGTTGGCGGCCCGCCACCACCCGTCGACGCGCGCGAGCGTCTCCTCGGAGAGGGGGGCGACCTCGGCGGATCGCCAAGGGGTTCCTTCTGTCGGACGCGAGGTGGTCGTAGTCATCGCACGCTCCAGCTGTACCGGGGAATGGTGGCACCTTCATACAACCTCATCCATGGGGGCAACGCATGGTTTCGACGGCCCCACGGGATGTGAGGTGCGTCTGTCGGGGAAGAAAAGGACGAAGGTCCCGACCGGCTCGTCGAGAGGTCCCGGGACGGGCGATCTTGCCCGGGACAGTGGTCTGGGTCACGTCGGGGGTCGGGGATTCTCTCGGGCCACCCCCGCGCGGCTACCGTGGAGTCGTGTCCGACCAGGCCCCCTCTCGCCCCGGCTTCTGGGCTGTCGCCCGCCGCCCCCGCATGATCGGCTTCCTGCTGCTCTTTCTCCTCGCGGCGGCCGTGTGCGGTCGTCTCGGGGTGTGGCAGCTCGACCGTGCCTACCAGCGGGCCGAGCTCGCCGAGCAGCACGAGATCGCCGAGGCCGAGGCCGCCGGACCCGAAGGCCTCGGCGTGCTGCTCCCTCCGCAGTCGACCTTCCCGGGCGAGCTCGTGGGACGCCAGGCCTGGGTCGAGGGCGAGTACGAGCCCGAGGGGCAGCTCCTCGTCGCGGGGCGCGCGCTCGACGGGCGCACGGGCTACCTGGTCCTGACGCCGCTGCGCGTGAGCGACGACGGCACGGGCGGCGAGTCCTGGGCCGGCCTGTCCGGCCCGCCCGTGGTCCCGGTCGTCCGGGGCTGGGTCCCGACGGCGGACGCCGAGGACGACGTGGCCCTCGCCGTACCCTCGGGCGAGGTGCGGGTCACCGCGTACCTCCAGGCCTCGGAGGCCGCCGGGACCGGCGGCCTGCCCGAGGGGCAGACGGACTCGATCTCCTCGGCGGCGCTCGCCAACGAGTGGGGCAACCCCATCTACGGCGGCTACCTGGTGCTCATGGAGTCCGACCCGGCCCAGCTCGCCGCGGCCGACGGCGGCCCGCACCTGCTGCCCCGTCCGACCATCGAGGGGGGCAACGGGGTCAACGTCCAGAACGCCTTCTACGCGCTCCAGTGGTGGATCTTCGGCGCGTTCGCGGTCGCCCTGTGGGTGCGGCTCGTGCGCGACGAGGCCGCGGGCGGGCGCAAGCGCTCCGACGGGGTCGGGGGCGGGATCGCGGGGCTGCCCGACCTGCCGCAGGACTCCGTCAGCCGTCCGACGGCGTGAGGTCGAGCAGCATCTCGACCGTGCCCGCGTCCTCGACCTGGACGAAGCCGAGGTTCGGCGCCGCGACGTCGTAGTCGGAGAAGGTGACGGGGATCGACCCGCTGACCTGCGCCCCGTCGCCTGTGGTCCGGGCGTCGAGGGTCGCCGTGACGTCGTGCGAGACACCCTTGATCGTCAGCGTGCCGGTGGCCTGCACGGTGGCCGTCCCGCTCGCGAGGCTCGAGAGGTCGACGGGGGCGGTGAGGACGAAGGTCACGGTCGGGTGCTCGCCGGTGTCGAGGATGCGCAGGAACTGCCGGTCGCGTCCAGAGTCGTCGGTCTCGATCGTCGTCATGTCGACCTCGATGCTCGCCGCGGTGAGGATGCCGCCCTCGACCGTGACCTCGCCGCGGACGTCGCTCGTGCGGCCGACCACGGTCACGTCCTGCCCAGAGAGCACCTCGTCGACGCGGTAGCCCGCCTGGGAGTCGGTGTCCACGGCGTAGACGCCGTCCTGGACGCCGTCGACGGACGAGCCTGCGGCGTCGGCGCTCCCGCCGGCCGTGGCGTCGTCGGTGGCCGTCGCCGAGCCGACCGACAGGGGAGCGGCCTCCGTGCCGGCCTGCGAGCGGGCGTAGACCCACGTGCCGCCCAGCAGCAGGAGCGCGCACAGCGTCGCGATCCCGACGGTCAGCGCGATCGTCTTCTTCATGGCCCCTCGCATCCTCGTTGAACGTTCAACCAATCGTGAGGGCTCTTGCTGGGGAATGCCTGGAAGCAGGGCGTGGTGCCTGCTGTGCACCCGAACGTGCGCCGAGGACCTCGTCGTCCCGTCAGGTCGTCGGGCGGCGCCGGGACATGTCGGACTGGCGAGAGCGTACCGGCAGGTCAGAGCGTCGCAGGACGGCGTTCAGGGCGTGGCCGGACACCGGCCACGCCCTGAACGGTCCCGCGAGGGGAACGGGCTCACTCCTGCTGCCAGGAGCTCCACAGTCGCGCGTAGTCGCCACCCGCGGCGACGAGCTCGTCGTGCGGACCGATCTCGGTGATGCGCCCCCCGTCGACGACCGCGACCCGGTCGGCGTCGTGCGCAGTGTGCAGGCGGTGCGCGATCGCGACCACCGTCCGTCCTTCGAGGACGGCGTTGAGCGAGCGCTCGAGGTGCCGGGCCGCTCGCGGGTCCAGCAGCGACGTCGCCTCGTCGAGGATCAAGGTGTGCGGGTCGAGCAGCACGAGGCGCGCGAGCGCGACCTGCTGCGCCTGCGCGGGCGTGAGCACGTGACCGCCCGAGCCGACCTCGGTCGCGAGCCCCTCGGGGAGCGTCTCGACCCAGCCACGCGCGTCGACCGCAGCAAGGGCCCCGAGCAGCGCGTCGTCGTCCGCGTGCTCGTCGGCCAGCCGCAGGTTGTCCGCGAGCGACCCGACGAACACGTGGTGCTCCTGCGTGACGAGGGCGACGTGACGGCGCAGGTCGTCGAGCGGGAGGTCGACCAGCTCGACGCCGCCGACCGTGACCGAGCCGCCCGTGGGCGGGTGGATGCCCGCGAGCATGCGCCCGAGCGTCGACTTGCCCGCGCCGGACGGACCGACGACCGCCAGGCGCTCGCCGACCGCGAGGTCGAGGTCGATCCCGTGCAGCACGTTGTGCCCCTCGCGGTACGCGTACTCGACGTCCCGTGCCACGACGTGCTCGTCCGTGGGCACCTCGTCCCCGGCCTCGCGGTCGCTGTCGACGAGCTTGACGCCCACGATGCGCGCGAGCGAGGTCGCGGCGACCTGGATCTCGTCGAGCCAGAAGATGAGCTCCCAGACGGGCCCGGCGAGCTGGAACGCGTACATCGCGATGGTCGTCACCGCGCCGATCGTCGCGTGCCCCGTCGAGAGCAGGTAGCCGCCCCACACGATCACTGCGACGGGCGCGAGCACGAACGTGAAGTCGACCGCGGGGAACAGGACCGTGCGCAGGTTCAGCGTGTACTTCTCGGCCGCGAAGGCCTCGCGCAGGTCAGCCTCGACCCTGGCCCTGCGACGCGCGCCCAGGCGCAGGGCGTCGACGGTGCGGGCGCCCTCGACCGACTCGGTGATGGTGCCGTTGAGCGCCGCGTACGCCGCGGACTCGCGCTGGTAGCCGGGCGAGGCGCGCCGAAGGTACCAGCGGGAGACCACGACCATGAGCGGGACGCCCAGGAACAACGACACGGCCACGAGCGGCGAGGTGAGCATGCTCGCCACGACCGTGAGCAGGATCGTGACGACCGCGACGATGAGGCGCGGGACGCCGAACCGCACGGCGTGCTGGATACGGTTGACGTCGTTGGTCGTGCGCGCGACCAGGTCTCCCGTGCCGGCGCGCTCGACGGTCGACAACGGCAGCGTCGTGACGGTCTCCAGGAAGTCCTCGCGGAGCTCGGCGAAGACCGTCTCCCCGAAGATCATCGAGGACTTCTGGGCGTAGCGGATGAGCACGGCCTGGACGAGGACCGCGCCCACGCCGATCGCGATGACCTGGTTGACGTAGGCCGACGTAGTGCCCTGGGCGACCGCGTCGACGAGGCGGCCCAGGATCCACGGGCCCGCAAGCCCGGCGATCGCCGCGACGGTGTGCAGGACCGCGAGGCCGATGAGCGGCCTGCGGTGCTCGCGGACCAGGTAGGCGGTGTGCTGGCGGACCTGGGAGGCGTCCGCGACGGGGAGCTTCATGACACGCCCTTCGAGGCGTCGGTGAGCTCGGCGGAGCCCATGGGCAGGTGGTCGTCCTCGGGGACTGCGGGCGTCTCGTCCATCGAGCGCCCGACGACGGCGCGGTAGCGCGAGGCCTCCGCGCCCTGGTGGGCGTCGTGCGGGCGGTGCAGGAGCTCACGGTGCGTGCCGTGCGTGACGACGCGGCCGTCCTCGACGAACAGGACGTCGTCGACGTGGTCGAGCACGAGCGGGCTCGCGGTCACGATGAGCGTGGTGCGCCCGCGCCGGACCTCGGCGAGGCGTTCGGCGATGCGGGCCTCGGTGTGGGCGTCGACCGCGCTCGTGGGCTCGACGAGCACCAGGATCTCGGGGTCGGTGAGGATCGCGCGGGCCAGGGCGACGCGCTGGCGCTGGCCGCCGGACAACGAGCGGCCCTTCTCCGGGAGCTCGCCCGCGAGGCCGTCGGGCACCGAGTCCAGGACGTCGTGCGCGTCGGCGATCATGACGGCCCGCAGGAGCTCGGCCTCGAGGCTCCCGCCGCGCACGTCGATCTCCTCGCCGAGCACGCCCGAGAACAGGTGGGGCGTGGCCTCGGCGACGACGATGCGCTCGCGCACCACGTCCTTGTCGAGGTCGGAGAGCCGGATCCCGCCCAGGTGCACGGGCGTGCCCGCCTCCGCGACGTCGTCGAACCGGCCCATGCGCGTGGCGATGCGCGCCGACTCGTCCGGGTCCACGCTCACGAGCGCGACGACGCGGCCGGGCGTGAGCTCGACACCGCTCGCGTCGTCGACCAGGGCCGCCCCGGCGGGCGGCGCGGACGCCGTGCCGGGGGTTGCACCCGTCGCGGGGACGACCGAGAGCACCTTGACGAGCTTCTTCGCGGCCACGTGGGCGCGCGTGGTGATCTGGAGCGTCTGGGTCGCGATCTGCAGCGGCCACGACAGGAACGCGGCGTACCCGTAGAACGCGACGAGCTGCCCCGGGCTGATGTCCCCGGCCACGGCCGCGTGCGCGCCCAGGTACAGGACCAGGGCGACGAACAGGCCCGGCAGCAGGACCTGGAGCCCGTCGAGGTAGGACTGCGTGGTCGCGACGCGCACGCCCGTCTCGCGGACGGCCTGGGACTGGGTGCGGTAGCGGTCCGTGAAGACCCTCTCGCCGCCGATGCCGCGCAGGATGCGCAGGCCCGAGACGGTGTCCGCGCCCAGGGTGGTCAGCCGGCCCGACGCCTCGCGCTGCGCGGCCTGGCGCTGCTGGAGGGGCTTGACGAGGAACGCGAGGATGCCCGCGACGACCGGCAGCCCGAGGACCACGACGAGGCCCAGCTGGAGCGAGGTGCTCAGCATGATCCCGGCGACCACGGCGTACGCCATGAGGGAGCCCGCGAAGCGCGCGGCGATCGCGTAGACCTCGCCCACGCGCAGCGCGTCCGACGCGACCGCCGAGACGACTTCTCCCGTGGGGAGCTCGTCCGTGATGGTGTGCCCCGAGCGCGCCACGGTGTCGCCCACGAGCTGCGAGGTGGTGAAGGCCGAGCGCAGCCAGTTCTCGATGTCGAAGCGGTGCCCGAGAGCGGCCGCGCCCACCTGCACCAGGCCGATGCCCAGCATGACCGCGGCCCAGCCGAGAAGGACCGCGCCGAAGCCCTCGTCGAGACCCTCGTCGAGCGCGCGACCGAGCACGTAGGGCATGACGGCCTGGCACACGAACGTGACCATGCCGAGCAGGACGGCGGCCAGGAGGATCCCCCACTGGCGGCGCGCGAGCCACCACAGGAAGGCACCGGGGCCGGTGAGCGGAGGGGTGCCAGGGTCGGGGAGGGGGAGGGGGCGCACGGTCATTAACATTAGGTGTGGCCACCGACACCGGGCCACGGATTTTCGCTCAGCGTAAGGAAACCTTCCCATGACCACGCCCGACCCCGCCGGCTCGCAGAAGACCTCCGACGCCGTGGCGGACGCCCCGTCGCAGGAGGTCGTGGACCGCGCCGTCCGCAAGGCCCGCGGCGCGCTCCAGCGCTACCGCGTGATGGCCCTCATCACCGGTGTGATGCTCCTGATCCTGTGCGTCGAGATGATCGTCAAGTACGGCGTCGGCCAGTTCGTCGACGTCGACGGCGTGATGCGCTTCGTGGGCTGGATCCCGTTCGCGCACGGCTGGGTCTACGTGGTCTACCTCGTGACGGTCCTGGACCTGTGGTCCAAGATGCGCTGGAGCTGGGGACGACTCGCGACCATGGTCTTCGCGGGCGTCGTGCCCGTCATGTCCTTCATCCTCGAGAAGAAGGTCCACCGCGAGGCCGAGGCCAAGCTCGACGCCCTCGTGGAGCAGTACGCGCGATGACGTCGCTGCCGCCGCTGGTCGCCCCCTCGGTCGAGCCCCTGTCTACGCAGGAGCTGGCCCGCTACTCGCGGCACCTGGCCCTGCCGGGGATCGGGGTCGAGGGTCAGCAGCGCCTGCGGGCCGCGCGCGTCCTGGTCGTGGGCGCGGGCGGGCTGGGCAGCCCCGCGCTGCTCTACCTCGCGGCGGCCGGCGTCGGGACGATCGGCATCGTCGACGACGACCGCGTCGAGGTCTCCAACCTCCAGCGCCAGGTCATCCACGGCGGCTCGGACGTGGGGCGACCCAAGGTCGTCTCGGCGCGGGACGCCCTCGCGGAGGTCAACCCGCACGTGAGCGTCCGCCTGCACGAGCAGCGCCTCGACGCGACCAACGTCCTCGACGTCCTGGCGGGCTACGACGTCGTCCTCGACGGGACCGACAACTTCGCGACCCGCTACCTCGTGGGCGACGCCGCCGAGATCGCGGGCATCCCCTGCGTGTGGGGCTCGATCTTCCGCTTCCAGGGCCAGGTCAGCGTCTTCTGGTCGGCGCCTCCGGTCGGGGAGGGCGTCGTCTACCGTGACGTCTTCCCCGAGCCGCCGCCGCCCGGCACGGTGCCCGACTGCGCGACGGGCGGCGTCCTGGGTGCCATGTGCGGGACGGTCGGCTCGGTCATGGCGACCGAGGCGATCAAGCTGATCACGGGGGCCGGCCGCACGCTCCTGGGCCGTCTCGCGGTCTACGACTCGCTCGAGCTCACGTGGCGCCACCTCACGATCCGGGCCGACCCGGCCCGCGTCCCGGTGACGGGGCTCCTGGCGGGGGACCACGCGTACGAGGCGTTCTGCGGGTTCGCCCCGGTAGGCGACGTGGGCTCGGTCCAGGTCCCGTCGGGTGTCTCGTCCGGCGCGGACCTCTTCTCCGGCCCGACGGCGGACGGCCGCCTCGCGGTCGACCTCGCCCGGGTGCCGGGCAGGACGGGGCCGACGCCCACGAGCCTGACCCCTCGCGAGCTCGCCGACCGCCTCGCGGACCCCGACGACGCCCTGCTGCTGCTCGACGTGCGCGAGGACTGGGAGACGCAGATCCTCTCGCTCGACGGCGCCCGCGTGGTGCCCAGCGGGGTCTACGCGGGGCCCGGGGCGGCCGCGGCGCTCGCGGACCTGCCGCGCGACCGGACGGTCGCGGTGCTGTGCAAGGTCGGAGGCCGGTCCGAGCGGGTCGCGAGCCTCGCGCGGGCCGCGGGCGTGGACGCGCGCAACGTCGAGGGCGGGGTCCTGGCCTGGGTGCGGGACGTCGAGCCGGGCCGCCCGACCTACTGATTCCTCGCTCTCCTCGCTCTCCTCGCTGTCGGCGAGGTAGAACGTTCTGCTCGAGGTAGAACCCGGTGCGTTCTACCTCGAGCAGGACGTTCTACCTCAGCGGGAGTGCTCCGGCACTGCGCCGGGTCAGAGCGCCAGGTCGAGGTTGCCGGCGCCCAGCAGGCCGGACCCCGTGAGCCCGGCCCGGCCCACCATGCCGTCGACGGGCGAGCTCGCGAGGGCCTGCTCGCGGCGCGGGATGCGGCCCGCGAGCGCCGCGAGCCGTCCGGCCTCGACCGCGAGCCGCATGGCCGTGGCCATCCGCACCGGGTCGGCGGCGCGGGTGACCGCCGTTGCCAGGAGAACCCCGTCGCACCCGAGCTCGAGGGCGTGCGCGGCCTCCGACGCGGTCCCGATCCCCGCGTCCAGGATCACGGGCACGCGGGCCGCCGACGCGATGGCTGCGATGTTGCGCGGGTTGAGGATGCCCAGCCCCGACCCGATGGGCGCGCCCAGCGGCATGACGGCCGCGCAGCCCACGTCCTCGAGGCGGCGCGCGAGGATCGGGTCGTCGTTGGTGTAGGGCAGGACGGTGAAGCCGTCGCGGACCAGGGTCTCGGCGGCCTGGACGAGCCCGATCGGGTCGGGCAGCAGCGTCACGTCGTCGGCGATCACCTCGAGCTTGACCCAGTCGGTGCCGCAGGCCTCGCGGGCCAGGTGGGCCGTGAGGACGGCCTCCTTGGCCGAGAAGCAGCCCGCGGTGTTGGGCAGGGCGCGGATGCCGAGGCGGTCGAGCAGGCCCCAGATGCCGGTCTCGCCCGCACCCCCGTCGCCGCCCGCGCCACCCGACGGACGCACCCGCGCGACGCGGCGCATCGCGACGGTCGTGAGCGCGGTGCCGGACGCGACGAGCGCCTCCTCGAGCGTGAGCAGGTTCGCGGCGCCGCCCGTGCCCATGACGAGGCGCGAGCCGAGCGGCACGCCCGCGACGACGAGAGAGTCGTCGGCCGCGCGGTCCTGCGGGTCCTCAACCACCCTGCACCGCCGTGACGACCTCGACACGGTCGCCGTCGCGCAGGGTCGTGGACGCCCACGTGCTGCGGGGGAGCACGGCGTCGTCGATCGCGACCGCGACGCCCCGGGGGACGTCGCCCGTGTCCCCGAGGAGCTCGGGCAGCAACGCGGCGACGAGGGCGGTGACGGTCGTGGGCACGGCGAGTCGATAGGGCTCGCCGTTGACGAGCGCGGTGCCGGTCATGTGGTCCTCCGGGGGGTGGGCGTGGGGGAAGGGGCGGACGCGGGGGAGAAGCGCAGGGGGTCGATCGCCGCGACCGCGGGCGGCAGCGGCTGGCCGGTCAGGACCGCGTCGATCGCTGCGCCCGTGACCGGGGCGAGCAGCACGCCGTTGCGGTAGTGGCCCGTCGCGAGGACCAGGCCGGGCACGCTCGTGGCTCCCAGGAGCGGCAGGTTGTCGGGGGTGCCCGGGCGCACGCGCGGCGTGACCTCGACGAGGGCCAGCTCGTCGAGCGCGGGGAGCAGCGCGCGGGCGTCCCGCAGGAGCGCGAAGACGCCGCCCACGGTCGCGCGCCGGTCGTCGGGGTGCTCCTCGCTCGTCGCGCCGACGACGACCTCGCGGTGCCCGTCGGGTCCGGGCGTACGCGGTACGACGTACACCGGACGTCCCTGCACGACGCCGCGCACCACGTGGTCGAGCGTGAACCAGGGCGGGGCGTCGAGCCGGAGCGTCTGCCCCTTCACCGGACGGGTCGGGGCCGTGACCTCGGGGACGTCCGCGAGCAGGTCCCCCGAGTCCGCGCCCGCCGCGAGGACCACGGTCCCCGCCCGGTGCTCGTGGCCCGCGTCGTCGAGAGCCCCGGTCACGGGGGCGCCCGGTCCTGGCGAGCGCAGGAGCCGGACGGCCCGGCGGTGCACGACGGCGGCGCGCGGGTCCCGTGCGAGGGCCGCGGTCAGGGCGCCGTGCACCGCCCGCGGGTCGACCTGGTGGTCTCCCGGCGCCCAGAACGCGCCCGCGACGCGCTGCCCGACGAGCGGCTCGCGCTCCCGGGCGGCCGCGACCGTGATCTCGGTCGAGTCGAGCCCCCACGCCTCCTGCAGCGCACGCACGCGCCGCCCGAGGGCCAGGTCGTCCCCGTCGTAGGCCAGCGTGAGCGTGCCCGTGGCCCGCAGCCCCACGTCGAGCCCCGAGTCGGCCTCGAGCTCGGCCGCGAACGCGGGCCACCGCGCGGCGGAGTCGGCGCCCAGGCGCAGCGCGGCCTCCTCGCCGAAGTCGGCCTCGGTCACCGGGGCGAGCATCCCGGCCGCCGCGTGGGTCGCGCCGTCGCCCGGCGCCGGGTCCAGGACGGTCACGCGCAGACCTGCACGCGAGGCCCGCCACGCCGCGGTGAGCCCCACGATGCCGCCGCCCACGACGAGGACGTCCGTGGCGCCGTCGGGCACGGGCGGGCGCGCGGGCAGGGCAGGTTGGTCGGTGGACAGGGCTGCGCTCATGCGCTCGCTCCCTTCGCTGGCATGACCCAGATCAGGTTCGACGGTCGGCTCTCGCCCTCTCAGCCCCGAACGGGGCTCCCGTGCTTCGCGGCCACCCTACAACGCACGCCGACCACGCCCGGGGCGTGCCCACGGGCTGCGCCCCGACCGCGCCCCCGACGAGCCGTGCCTATCCTGGGCGCCGTGACCACCGCTCCGACCGGCGACGCCGAGGCCCGACAGCACACCGCCCCCCGCGAGGGCACCGTCGAGCGGCTGCGCGCCGCCCGGCTGTACCTGTGCACCGACGCGCGCGAGGAGCGCGGCGACCTCGAGGACTTCCTGCACGCGGCGCTCGCGGGCGGGGTCGACGTGGTCCAGCTCCGGGACAAGACGCTCGACGTCGCGCGCGAGCTCGAGCTCCAGGAGACGGTCGCGCGCGTCGCGACCGAGCACGGGGCGCTGTGGGCCGTCAACGACCGGGCCGACGTCGCGCTGCTGACCGGGGCCCCCGTCGTGCACATGGGTCAGGGCGACCTGCCCGTGCCCGCGGTCCGGACGCTCCTCGGTGCGGGCCCGCTCCTGGGCCGCTCGACGCACTCGCTCACCCAGGCCGCAGCCGCCGAGGCCAACCCCGACGTCGACTACTTCTGCGTCGGCCCCCTCTGGGCCACGCCCACGAAGCCGGGGCGCGACGCCGTCGGGCTCGACCTGCTGCGACAGGTCGCGGCGACGGCGCCGACCACGCCGTGGTTCGCGATCGGGGGTGTCGACGCCGACAGGCTCGACCAGGTGCTGGACGCGGGCGCCGAGCGCATCGTCGTGGTCCGCGCGATCACGGGTGCGGCCGATCCCGAGCGGGCCGCGCGCGAGCTGCGCGAGCGGCTGCCCGCCTGACGCGCGCAGTGATCCCCGTCGCACGTGCTGGACCGATGCCGGGGATCGGCCTCGGGCCAACTATCCTGGGCTGGTGACACCCACCCCCTCAGCCCCCCGGCCCGTATTGGTCGTCGACTTCGGCGCACAGTACGCCCAGCTGATCGCGCGTCGCGTGCGTGAGGCCAAGGTGTACTCGGAGATCGTCCCTCACACCTTCACCGTCGAGCAGATGCTCGCCAAGGACCCGGCAGCGATCATCCTGTCCGGCGGTCCGTCGTCCGTGTACGCGCAGGGCGCGCCCTTCGTGGACCCCGCGCTGTTCGAGGCCGGCGTGCCCGTCCTCGGCATCTGCTACGGCTTCCAGGCCATGGCCAAGGCGCTCGGCGGGACGGTCGCGCAGACCGGGCTCAGCGAGTACGGCGGGACGTCGGTCGACGTCTGCCAGGCCGGTGCGCTGCTCTCGGGCTCGCCCGACCAGCAGACCGCCTGGATGAGCCACGGCGACGCCGTGCACGCGGCCCCCGAGGGCTTCGAGGTCCTCGCGACCTCGGCGGGCTCGCCGGTCGCGGCCTTCGAGAACACCGAGCGTCGCCTGTACGGCGTGCAGTGGCACCCCGAGGTCAAGCACTCCCCGCTGGGCCAGAAGGCCCTCGAGAACTTCCTGTACCAGGGCGCCGGCCTCGCCGGTGACTGGACCCCGGGCAACGTCATCGCCGACCAGATCGCACTCATCCGCGAGCAGGTCGGGGACGCACGCGTCATCTGCGGCCTGTCCGGCGGCGTCGACTCCTCGGTCGCCGCGGCCCTCGTCCAGCAGGCCGTGGGCGACCAGCTCACGTGCGTGTTCGTCGACCACGGCCTGCTGCGCGCGGGCGAGGTCGAGCAGGTCGAGCGCGACTTCGTCGCGGCCACGGGCGTCAAGCTCGTCGTCATGGACGAGAAGCAGCGCTTCCTCTCGGCGCTCGCGGGCCACTCGGACCCCGAGACCAAGCGCAAGATCATCGGCCGCGAGTTCATCCGCGCGTTCGAGCAGGCGGCGCGCGACATCGTCGCGGACGCGGGCGAGCACGGTGGTGAGGTCAAGTTCCTCGTCCAAGGCACCCTGTACCCGGACGTCGTCGAGTCCGGCGGCGGCGAGGGCACCGCGAACATCAAGAGCCACCACAACGTGGGCGGCCTGCCCGACGACCTGCAGTTCTCGCTCGTCGAGCCGCTGCGGGCCCTGTTCAAGGACGAGGTGCGCGCCGTGGGCCGCGAGCTCGGCGTGCCCGAGGTCATCGTTGCCCGTCAGCCGTTCCCCGGCCCCGGTCTCGGCATCCGCATCGTCGGCGAGGTCACGGCCGAGCGCCTGGAGATCCTGCGCGCGGCCGACGCGATCGCGCGCGAGGAGCTCACGAAGGCCGGCCTGGACGACGAGATCTGGCAGTGCCCCGTCGTGCTCCTGGCCGACGTCCGCTCGGTCGGCGTCCAGGGCGACGGCCGCACCTACGGCCACCCGATCGTGCTGCGCCCCGTGTCCTCCGAGGACGCCATGACCGCGGACTGGACCCGTCTGCCGTACGACGTCCTCGCGATCATCTCGACGCGTATCACGAACGAGGTCAAGGACGTCAACCGCGTCGTGCTCGACGTGACGAGCAAGCCGCCGGGCACCATCGAGTGGGAGTGACCTCCCGCTGAGCCACGAAGGGCCGGCCCCCGCAGAGCGATCTGCAGGGCCGGCCCTTCGGCGTCCGGGGTGGTGCGGGGTCGGGCCGCACCCGCAGGCCCGACGGCGGAGCGCACCGCCTGCGGACGGCCTCGGCGGGTCTGCGGTACCTTGCCCGTCATGGACCCTCGTGCTGCCCGCCTGCGCCTCCACGGGCACCGTTGATGTTCGGCCGCTCCCGGCGCTCGCAGGTGCCCGCACTCGACGAGCTCGTGGTCTCGAGCGTCGAGGTCCTGGAGCGCGGTATGCCTGTGACCCGGGTCCTGCGGTGGCCCGACGGCTGGACGTACCTCTCCGCGGTCGAGGCACCCGAGTCCCAGCCGGTGGTCGTGCACTTCCACGACCTGCTCGTGCTCGACCCCGGGCTCGCGAAGCTCCCACTCCGTCGCGCGCAGGTCGCCCTCCGGGCCGCACGCGCCGACACGGTGGGATCGTGGACCGTCCTCGGGCCCTACAACACCCGGATCGTGGAGCAGATGCTCGACGACGGCACGCTCGACCGCAAGCAGGACGGGATGCTGCGGGACCTGCCGGAGGACGACGGCCCCGGGCACCGGCCGGACCCCGTACGGTGGTCGCTCCGCGACGTCGTCGGGCGGAACGCGCAGCACCCCGAGACCTTTCCGATCCCCGAGGACACGTCCGGCGTGGTTCCCGGAGCCCTGGTCAAGCTCGTCTTCCTCCCCGACGAGGGGATCGGGGAGCGCATGTGGGTGCTCGTGACCGAGGTGGACGGTGACCGCATGGTCGGTGTGCTCGACAACGACCCGGCCGCCATCACGGGCCTGCTCGCCGGGGACCGGATCGAGTTCGAGCGCCGGCACGTCCTGGACCTGGACGCCCGCCCCGCGGGCTGACCGCTCAGCCCCGCGCGGTGCCCGCCGTCCGCTCCTCGCGGTACGCCGCCGCCTTCTCGTACGCCTTCTCGACGTCCGCGAGCACGCTCGGCCACCCGCTCGACGGCCGGACCGCGCGGTTGTGCGCGACGATGCGGTCGAGCAGACCGTCCTGCGTCACGAGCCGCACGATCTGGTCCGTCATCGCGTCGTCGTCGTCGGCGAGCAGGCCGTCGACCCCGTCCGTCAGCCGTTCGGCCACCCCGGACTCCGCGCGCGTCACCACCACCAGGCCCGCGGCCTGCGCCTCGAGCGCCGCGATCCCGAACGACTCCTGGATCGCGGGGGCCGCGAACACGTCGGCGCGCGAGTAGAGGCGCTTGAGCTCGTGCGCGCCGAGGCGCCCCGGGAGGCTGACCGTCGAGGAGAGCCCGTGCTCCTTGACGAAGCGGCGGGCCGCGTCGAGCTCGGGGCCCTCGCCCGCGATGGTCGCGAACAGCGCGTCGTGCGGCAGGCGCTCGACGGCCTGCCGGATCGACTCGAGCAGCGGCAGCACGCGCTTGCGGGGCGCGAACCGGGTCGCGGCCACGACGTGGACGGCCTTGCCCTCGCCGCGCGCGTCCCGCTCGACGCGCGGCACAGCCCACTCGTCGAGGTCCAGCCCGTTGTGCAGGATCTCGACGGGCACGTCGGGCCCGGCGATGCGGCGCAGCGGGGCGGCCGTCAGCTCGCTCACGGCCGACAGCAGGATCGGGAGGCGCGACCAGTGCGTGACGCGGTCGAGCGCGGCGAACCACCGCTCGGCGGAGCCCCACACGCTGTGCACGGTCAGGACCGCGGGCAGGCCCAGGCGGGCGACGGGCTTGAGCGACGCCTGCACCGACGGCGTGAGGACGCCCATGTGCAGGTGCACGACGTCGGGGCGCGCGTCCCGCAAGATGCGCGTCACGTGGTGGGCGGCCCGCGGGTGCACGGGGTAGCCACCGGGGATCCGGGCGGCCACGCGGTGGATCGTGACGCCGTCGTGCACCTCGCGGCTCATGCCGTGCTCGCCCGGCGCCGCGGGCGTCGTGGTGACCACCTCGACGTGGTGGCCGGCAGCGGCCTGCTGGGCCGCGAGGCGGCTCACCTGGGTCTCGATGCCGCCGAGCAGCGGCAGGTAGCAGTCCGTCACATGGGTGATCCTCACCCCAGGATTCTCCCATCGACGCGTCCACGGGCCGTGCCCGGCTGGCCTGATTCGCGGTCGAACAGACCTTTCGTCCGGCGGAGACGACGAATCGTCGCTACGTTGACATCAAAGAATCGGCTCGGGGAGGGATATCGCAATGTCCAGCACTGTCACGGTTCGGCCGGCGAAGGGCGTAGGGGTCATCGGGATCCTCACCGTCATCGCCGGGATTGTCATGATCATCGCCGGTGGCGTCACGTGGGGGGTCGTCACCTCGCAACTGTCGGCCGAGGACATCACGGTGTCCGACGACGCGGACTTCCTCGCGGGCCGCCACGTCAACGGTCCGTTCACCGCCTACGCCCAGGCGGAGGTCATCAACAAGCACGCGCTCGAGATCAGCGACGGCCAGACCTACGCCGAGCTCCCGCAGGACGACGAGCGGCGCGCCACGGTCATGAACGCCTCGTTCCTGCGCGCCTCGCTGTTCACCTCGGTCGTCGCCTACGGCGTCTCGGCACTGGTCATCGGCCTGGGCATCCTGTTCATCCTCATCGGTATCGCTCTGCGGCGGATCGCGAGCGGCCCGGCCGTCGCGGTCGAGACGTCGGACGGCTACTCGTCGGGCGGCAACCTGTCGTCGGCCCCGGCCCCGGCGACGCACACCCCGGCCCACGCTGCGCCCGCAGCACCGGTCACGCCCGCACCGACGACCCCGGCTCCCACGACCCCGCCCGTCACGCCGCCGACCCGCACGTCGGCTCACGCGGCGCCGGTCGTGGAGCCCAAGAGCCCGGGGGTCCCTGCGACGCACACCGATCCGCTCGTCGAGCCCAAGAGCCCAGGGGTCCCGCCGACCGGTCCGGACACGCCTCCGACGACGCCCCCCGCGGGGGAGACGCCTCCGCGCTGAGGTCCTCTTCCAGGTGCACGACGGCGGCGCACCGGTCCAACTGGACCGGTGCGCCGCCGTCGTGCTCACCCCTGCTGTCGTGAGTGCGGGGTTCTGCTGCGACTCGCCGGGCGTGTCGCAGCAGAACCCCGCACTCGGCGAGCCGGGCTCAGCGCCTGGCGCGCTCGCGGGCGCTGCGGCGGCTGCTCGACACGATCGAGCTCACCACGAGCACCAGGCCCGCGACGCTCAGCAGGGCGATGAGCGCGAGGTCGAGGTCGTACGTCGCACCGAGGGCCAGTGCGAGGATGCCGGCCCCGACGGCGACGATGACGAATCCCCACACGACCGTCCCGACCCGCAGCCCACGGTCGCGCGGGTCGTCCTCGGGCGGGAGCTGCGCCTTCTGCTGCGCCGTGACGTTCCACTGCGCGGCCGGGTCGACCGCGGGGGTCGGCCCGGGAGCCGGTGGCTGCGTCGACAGGGGAGGCGACGACGCGGCCGCGACCGGGACCGGCTCGGGGTCGACCGGTGCGTCCTGCACCGGGTACGCCTGGGCGTGCGTCGGGGGCACGACCGGCAGGGCGAGCGTGGGGTCGGTGACCGGCAGAGCGAGCGTGGGGTCGGCGACCGGCAGAGCCTGGGTCGCCTCGCCGCGGAAGATCTCGTCCGCCAGGTCGTCCTCGTGCACGGGGCCGGACTCGACGACCTGCGTCGTGTCGGAGTCGGCCTCGTCGGTGCCGTCGGGAGACCCACCCTCCGAGGGGGCCTCGTCGTCGGCGACCTCACCTGACGTGACGGGCAGCTCGATCGTGGGGTCGACCGGCGGGAGGGCCTGGGTCTCGCGCGCGTCGTCGGACTCGTAGGGGTTCTTCTCGGTGGTCATGATTCCTCCCGGATGGTCACGTCGCCGGCGGAGACGTCGACCTCGAGCAGCAGCACGGGGCCGGCGCCGTCGGTGACGGAGTCGGTGACGAAGGTGTGCGGTCGGGTGTTGACACCGTTGATGGAGCGGCGCTCGCCGTCGACCGTCCAGGTCGCGTTGCCCGCGAGGACGCGGACCTCGGCCTCGACCGGGGTGTCGGCCGGGACGATCACGGTGAGGTCGCCGGCGCTCAGGTCGATCGGGACGACGACCGGGTCCTCCCCGACGGTGCTCAGGTCGAGCTGGCTGAGGTCGACCACGGGGTTGCCGAACGTGAAGGCGAAGCCGTTCTCGGCGTCCTGGACCGAGGTCACCGTGTACGTGGCGTCGGAGACGCGGGCCGTGAGGTCGGCGTCGATGTTGTCGATGCTGCTGTTCAGGCCCGCGATCGGCAGCGCGATGAGCGTCGCGACGATCGCGAGGCCGCCCAAGGCACCGCTCGTGCGGCCCCGCAGGCCGGAGACGATGACCCCGAGCCCGAGCAGGACGATGGTCGCGCCGATCCACGTGTAGAAGAACGGCACGTCGATCACGTCGCGACGCTCGAGCAGCAGGAGGACCGCGGCGCCCAGGAGGCTCACGCCGAGCGTGATCCCCACGACCGCGGTCCCGGGACCGCGCGGACGCCGGGCCGCGCGGGCACGCTGCTCCTCGGCACGACGCTGGCGCTCGATCTCGCGCTCGGCGCGGCGCCGAGCGTGGTCGTGGGCGCGGGCCGCCTGCTGCGCGGCGGCCTGCTGGGCCGCGTACGCCTGGGGCGGGACGGGGCGCTGGGCGGGGTAGCCCGGCGGCGGAACCGGCGCCGAGGCGGTGTACGCGGGGCCCGACGGCGCCGCCGGGGCGGCGGGGTACGTCACCCCCGGGGCGGGCTGGGCGCCGGGGGCAGGTGCTCCGTAGGGCGGGCGAGGCTGCTGCCAGCCCTGCGGGGGCGGGCCCTGCTGGGCGGGTGCGCCGGTGAACGGCTGAGCGGGGTAGGGCTGCTTCGGCGGCACGGGTCCGCCAGGATGCTGGGCGTTCTGCCCGGTCGCCCGGTTCGCCGCGTACCTGCGGTAGTCGCTGCGCCGGTTGACGACCAGGACGATCACGACGACCACGGCCGCGGTCCACAACAGGCCGTTGAGCCACTCGAGCCCGGCGAAGTGCCACCAGGAGAGCCAGCCGTTGTTCCAGCTCAGACCGACGATCGTGGTGGCCGCAGCACCGAGCATGGCCACGTCGAAGTCGCCGCGGATCGCCTGCTGGAGGTGGATGCGCCCGTCGCGGGACTCGGGGAGCAGGGCCCACGCGAGCCCGTACAGGACGAGGCCGGCGCCGGTGAGGAACACCGAGACGACGAGGATGCCGCGCACGATCAGGGGATCGATCCCGAACCGGTCGGCGACGCCACCCGCGACGCCACCGACCCAGCGGTCCTCCGACCGGGAGATGCCGATGCGTCGCACGGTGTCGAAGAATCCGTCCATGCCGCTGGACGGGCCGCCGGACGGGCCGCTCGACGGACCGCCGGACTGACCGGGGGCCTGGTGCGGAGCGCCACCAGGGGCGCCCGGCCCCCCGGGCTGGGGTCCGGGCTGGCCGGCGCCGCCCGGGGTGCTCGTCGCGTAGGGAGGCCCGGCATGCTGCTGGGGTGCTCCGGTCGGTGCGGAGCTCCCGGCCGGGGGTTCTGGGGAGGTGTCCTCGGTGCTCATGGCTCAAGCCTGGCCCGGGAGGTGTGCCGAGGGGTATCGGGTGATCCCCTGATCCGACCCTGATCCTGTCGATGGCCGACCCTGAACTTTCGCCTCGAGAGCGGACGAACGGGGCGTTCCGGCCGGTGGGGCGGCCCGGGCGTGTGACCATCAGAGAGTGATACCGACAGAGCGACCAGCCAGGAGACTTCCCCTCCGGCGCCCCGAGCAGGGGCGCTGGGTCGGTGGGGTGTGCCGCGGCCTCTCGCTGCACCTCGACCTGCCCGTGGGCGCGGTGCGCCTCGTGCTGGCCCTCATGGCGCTCGCGGGCGGCGCGGGCATCGTGCTGTACGTCTTCCTCTGGGTCACGGTCCCCGCCGGGGACCCGGCGCAGGTGGCCGACGAGGAACGCCCCGCGTCGCTGCGACGCATCGCCCCCCGGCTCCAGGGCCGGGTGCGCAAGCTGCCGGTGCGCGACGTCGCGATCGGCGTGGTCCTGCTGAGCGGAGCGGCCGTGCTCCTGGCCTCGCGGGCCGGCGTGAACATCGAGGTCTCGTGGGTCCTGCCGGTCCTCATCGCGCTCGCCGGCACGGCGCTGGCCTGGTCCCAGCTCGACGCCGCGCAGCGGGGCCGCTGGCTGTCGCGGGCGGGAGGACGTACCCCGGCCGGCGTGGTGCGGCTCGCGGGCGGTCTCGTCCTGGTGCTCGTGGGGGTGCTGCTCCTGGTCGGGCAGGACTCGACGGCCTCGGACATGGTCCGGGCGACGGTCGCGTCGCTGGCCGTGCTCGCGGGCGCGGCGATCGTGCTCGCCCCGTGGTGGCTGCGGCTCGTGCGCGAGCTCGGCGACGAGCGTGCCGCGCGTGCGCGAGAGGCCGAGCGGGCCGACATCGCGGCGCACCTGCACGACTCGGTCCTCCAGACCCTTGCTCTCATCCGGTCGAGCGCGGCCGACGCCGACACGGTCGCGCGGCTCGCCCGCGCTCAGGAGCGCGAGCTCCGCGAGTGGTTGTACAACGACCGACCTGCTCCTGGTACATCGCTCGCGGCGGAGCTCCGCACGCTGGTCGGAGAGGTCGAGGACCGGCAGAGCTGGCGGCTGGCGGCGGGGGCCGCGGCCGCGGCCGGGGTCGCCGCGGCGGGGACCGTCGGGGACGGCGGATCGGCAGGGACCGCAGCCGTGGTCGTCGACGTCGTCGTCGTGGGGGACTGTGTCCCGACCGACGAGACCACCGCGCTCCTCCAGGCCACGCGCGAGGCGCTCGTGAACGCCGTGGCCCACGGGCGCCCGCCCGTCTCGGTCTACCTCGAGGTCTCGGACGACGCGGTGGAGGTGTTCGTCCGCGACCGCGGGGACGGGTTCGAGATGAAGGACATCGCCCAGGACCGCTTCGGTGTGCGCGAGTCGATCATCGGCCGCGTCACGCGCAAGGGCGGCAGCGCCGAGGTCGTCTCGCGGCCGGGCTGGGGCACCGAGGTGCGGCTCAAGGTGCACCGGGCAGCCGAGAGCGAGGTCCAGCCCGCCGCCGAGACTGCGGCGGGGGCGGCCCCCGGACCTAGGATGCCGGTGGGGCCCGACGCGGGTGCGGCGCCGACCGGGCACGAGGGCCCGTCGCCACGGACCACGGACGGCCCCGTACCGGACCCGGTCCCCGCGCAGCGCCCCGGACGACCCGGACGACCCGGACGAACCGCACGATCGACCCAGGAGCGTACGTGACCACCATCCCCAGCCCCGCGCAGAGCACCGTCCCCGGTGCGCCGGTCCCGGTCGTCCTCGTCGACGACCACCACATGTTCCGCGCGGGGGTGCGGGCCAGCCTGGACGGCCGCGTCGACATCGTCGGGGAGGCCGACAGCGTCGACGGCGCGGTCGAGGCGATCCGGGCGCTGCGCCCGCCGGTCGTGCTGCTCGACGTGCACCTCCCCGGCGGCAACGGCGGCGGCGGGGCCGAGGTCATCACGCGGTGCTCGGACCTCCTGGGCTCGACGCGGTTCCTGGCGCTGTCCGTGTCAGACGCGGCCGAGGACGTCGTGGCCGTGATCCGCGCGGGCGCCCGGGGCTACGTGACCAAGGCGATCTCCGGACCGGACCTGGCGGGGGCCGTGGTGCAGGTCGCGAGCGGGGACGCCGTCTTCTCGCCGCGCCTCGCGGGATTCGTGCTCGACGCCTTCGGGACCGGCCAGGCGGACGTGGCCGTGGCCGACGACGAGCTCGACCGGCTCTCGGCACGGGAGCAGGAGGTCATGCGCCTCATCGCCCGCGGGTACGCCTACCGCGAGGTCGCCTCGGAGCTCTTCATCTCCGTCAAGACGGTCGAGACCCACGTGTCCTCGGTGCTGCGCAAGCTCCAGCTCTCGTCGCGTCACGAGCTCACGCGCTGGGCGGCCGCGCGACGGCTCCTGTAGGCCCGCGCCGCTGGGGCCCCGACGCCTCGTCAGGGGCGAGATGTCGCCGTATTGCCAGGTGAGAAGCGGGGGTCGCGCGCCACCGCGGAGCGATAGCCTGGAGGCACCCGGTGAAGCCCTCCGGCCCGACGAAAAGGAACCTCCGACGTGACGTACGTGATTGCTCAGCCTTGTGTGGACGTGAAGGACAAGGCGTGCATCGAGGAGTGTCCGGTGGACTGCATCTACGAGGGCAAGCGGTCGTTGTACATCCATCCGGACGAGTGCGTGGACTGTGGTGCGTGCGAGCCGGTGTGTCCGGTGGAGGCGATCTACTACGAGGACGACGTGCCCTCGGAGTGGAGCGACTACTACCGGGCGAACGTGGAGTTCTTCGACGACCTGGGGTCGCCGGGTGGTGCGGCGAAGATGGGCATGATCGAGAAGGACGACCCGATGATCGCGGCCCTGGCCCCGCAGGCCTGAGCAACGCGAGCCGCCGAGAACGTCGAGAACGTGCTGGGGGCCGTCATCCACCGGATGACGGCCCCCAGCACGTTCTCGGTCGTTCTCGCCCGTCCTCAGCCCTGCGGCTCGAGCGGTCGATACGGTCAGCCGAGCCCGGCCGCCCGCCACGCCGGGCTCACCCGCACCACGTCGCCGATCACGGTCACGGCCGGAGCGCGGACGCCGGCCGCGGTCGCGACGTCGGCGATGGTCGCGAGGGTCCCCACGGTGGACCGCTGTCGCGGGCCGTACCCGTCCTCGACGACCGCGACGGGGGTCTCGGGCGACCGGCCCGAGGCCACGAGCGCGGCCGCGGAGTCGCGGAGCCGCGAGACGCCCATGAGCAGGACGACGGTGTGGTCGGAGGCCGCAGGCACCTTGCCGATGTCCTCGTGCCCGGTCAGGACGGTGAAACCGCGCGACCAGCCGCGGTGCGTCACGGGGATACCCACCGCGGCGGGCACGGACACGGCGCTCGTCACGCCGGGCACGACCTCGACGGGGATGCCGTGCTCCTCGCACGCGATGAGCTCCTCGCCCCCGCGCCCGAACACGTACGGGTCGCCGCCCTTGAGCCGGACGACGCGGCGTCCGGCGAGCGCGTGCTCGACCAGCAGCGCGTTGATCTCCTCCTGCGGGACCGGGTGGAACCCCGGGGTCTTGCCGACGTCGATCACCACGACGTCGTCGGCGAGCTCGTCGAGCAGGGCGCGCGGGCCCAGCCGGTCGGTCACCACGACCTCGGCCTGCGCGAGCAGACGGCGTCCGCGCGCCGTGACGAGCCCGGGGTCGCCGGGTCCGCCGCCCACCAGCGCGACGCTCCCGCGACCCGCAGCGGGTCGGACCGGCCGCAGCGGGAGCTCGCCGGTCGCCAGGAGGGCGTCGATCGCGTCTCGGACGCGCTGGGCGCGTCGGGGGTCGCGGCCGGCGTTCACGGCCACGACGACCTCGGTCGTGGCGGTCGTGGCAGCGGAGGTGGTGTCGTCCGCCACGGTCACCCGGGCCACGGCCGGGACCCACGCGCTCCCGGCCTCGGCGTCACCCGCGCTCACACAGAAGACGCGCAGCGCCTCGGCCTCGGCCGCGACGGCCGCGTCGACCTCGGAGGAGCCGGTCGCGGTGTGCACGAGCCACGCGCCCTCGAGGTCTCCTGGCCGGAACGAGCGCGCCTCCCAGGCCACCGACCCGGCCGCGCCGGGCCCGTCGGGGCGAGCGGCGCCGTCGGGCAGGGGAGCGACCAGCAGCGCCAGGTCCTCGCAGACCTCCGGCGCGACGACACGCACGTGCGCGCCCGCGAGGACGAGCGACCGGGTCCGCCGCGCGGCGACCGGGCCGCCGCCCACGACGACCACGAGACGGCCCGCGATCCGCAGACCGAGGGGGTAGAGCTCAGGGTTCATGCGCCCATCATCGCCCGAAAGCGGCGGTGGCCAGCTCACGCCGGCGCAGCAGCCACCCCGAGCCCTTGCCGGCCGACGTCTCGGGGGCCAGGCCCCGACGACGCAGCATCGACTTCTCGACCGGGGCGAAGAACAGCAGCTCGATGACCATGCCGACCACGAGGATCAGCAGGATCGCCGTGAAGACGAGCGCCATGTCGGACAGCTCGCGCCCCTGCTGGAGGAACGCGCCCAGCCCGAACCCGATCCCGCCGCCGACCGCGATGATCTCCGCGGCCATGAGCGAGCGCCACGAGAACGCCCAGCCCTGCTTGAGGCCCGCGAGGTAGCCGGGGAAGGCCGCGGGGAGGATGACGTCCTTGATCATCTGGAAGCGGCCCGCGCCCAGGACCTGACCCACGCGCCGGTACAGCGGCGGCACCTGGTCCACGCCCGACACGATCCCGTTGATGATCGAGGGCACCGCGCCCATGAGGATCACGAAGTACACCGTGGCGTCGGACAGCCCGAACCAGATGATGCCCGCGGGCACCCAGGCGACCGACGGCAGCACCTGCAGGCCCGTGATGATGGGCCCGAACGAGACGCGCACCCAGCGCACGCGGGCCACGAGGATGCCGAGCGGCGTGCCGATCGCGACGGCCGCGAGGAAGCCCAGGACGCCGCGCTCGAGGCTCGTCCCGAGGGCCTGCCACAGCGTGCCGCTCTCCGCGGCGCGTGTGACGGCCTCCCAGACCTGCTCGGGGCCGGGCAGGTTGTAGATGGGCTGGACCTCGAGCCACACGAGGGTCTGCCAGACGGCGAGCAGGATCGCGATCGCGAGGACCGGCGGGTAGACGGCGTGGAACGCCGTGGACCACCGGCTCGCGGTGGGGGCGACGGTCGTCTGGAGGGCGTCGAGTCCCGCCTCGATGTCGCTCACGTCCTTGGCGTGCCCGACGGCGGCCCCCGCCTCGCGCGGACCGGTCGCGACGGCGTCGCGCGTCTCGGGCGAGTGCCCGGACGCGTCCGGGCCAGGCAGGGCGCCGTCGCGCGGGGCCAGGGTCTCGGTGCTCTTCGACGTCTCAGACGGCATGACGGCGGATCTCCTCACGGAGGTCGTTGGTGATCTCGGTCGCGAGGCGCGACGCGGCGGCGGCCTCGATGCTGCGCTGCTCGTCGGCCCCGTACACGTCGACGTCCCACTCGCGCACGATGCGCCCGGGGCGCGACGACATGAGCAGCACGCGCTGCCCGAGCCGCACGGCCTCGCGGACGTTGTGCGTGATGAACACGATCGTGCGGCCCGTCTGCTCCCAGACGCGTTCGAGCTCGTCGTGCAGCAGGTCACGGGTGATGGCGTCGAGCGCCGCGAACGGCTCGTCCATGAGCAGGACGTCCCGCTCCTGGGCGAGCGAGCGGGCCAGCGCGACGCGCTGGCGCATGCCGCCCGAGAGCTCGTGGACGCGCTTGTCGCCCGAACCGTCGAGCCGCACGAGCGAGAGCAGCTCAGCGGCCCGCTCGCGGCGCTCGGAGCGGGGCACGCCCCGGAACTTCAGGGCGAGCTCGATGTTGCGGCTCGCGGTGAGCCAGGGGAACAGCGCGGACTCCTGGAACATCAGGGCCGCGCCGTCCCCGGCGACCTCCACGTCCCCCGTGGTCGGGCGCTCGAGACCCGCGACGATGTTGAGCAGCGTCGACTTGCCGCAGCCGGAGGCTCCGAGCAGGCAGACGAACTCGCCCTGCGCGATGTCCAGGTCGATCCCGTCGAGCACCGGGGCGCCGTCGGGGGAGAACCGCTTGGACACGCCGCGCAGGCGGACGCCGGTCGTGGGGGTGTCGACCTCGCTCGGGGCCGTTGCGTCTGCTCCGGTCGGGGTGCCCGTGCGGGCGGGGGACGTGGTGGTCATCGTGCTACTCCTTGCCGAGACCTGCGGCGGAGACGGTCGGCTGACCGGCCTCCTTCAGCACCTTGTTGAGGAGGCTCAGGTCGTAGATGCCGTCGAGGTCCGCCTCGGTGGTGGTCCCGGCCGTCACGCCGTCCTCGAGCAGGGTGTTGAGCGTGCCCGCGAGCGGGTCCGTCGTGAAGGTGATGTTGGTGAAGGCGCGGTCGAGGACCGCGTCCGACAGGGGCTTGCCGGCGATCTTCTCGATCTCGCCGTTGACGAGCGGCTTGGCCTCGTCCGGGTTGGCGTTGAGCCAGTCGATCGCCGCGACCTCGCCGCGCAGGAGCGCCTCGACGGTCTCCGGGTGCTCTTCGAGGAAGTCGGTGCGGACGATGAGGTGCGTGGTGAGGAACTGGCCGTCGTCCCACAGGTCCTTCTCGTCGACCAGGACGTGGGCGCCCGCGTCGAGCACGAGGCGCGAGGCCCAGGGCTCGGGCAGCCAGCCACCGTCGAGCTCGCCGTTCTGGAACAGCGTGAGGGTCTGGGCGTTCTCGGTCGGGGTGACCGCGACGTCTCCGCCTCCCTGGATGTCGTTCTTCAGGCCGTTCTCGGTGAGCCAGGCGCGCAGCGCGACGTCCTGGGTCCCGCCGAGCTGGGGTGAGGCGATCTTGGTGCCCTTGAGGTCGGCGGCCGTGTCGATCCCGTCGCGCACGACGAGCTGGGCCCCGCCCGACGTCGAGCCCGCGATGATGCGCACGGCCTCTCCGTTCGACTTCACGAAGTTGTTGATCGCGGGGTTGGGGCCGATGAACGTGGCGTCGATGGCCCCCGCGTTGAGGGCCTCGATCGCGGCGGGTCCGGCGTTGAACACCTGGGTCGAGAGCTTGGTGTCGCCCAGGGCTTCCTCGAACTGTCCGCCGGCGACCCCGACGAGGGCCGGGGCGTGCGTGACGTTGGCGAAGTAGCCGAGGCGCAGCTCGTCGGCGGGGCCGCTCGAGGCGTCGGGGCTGTCGGCGGCGTCGGACGTGCCCGTGGAGCAGGCGGAGAGCAGGAGCAGCGGTGCGACGGCGAGCGCGGCGACCGCGGAGCGGGTCCGGGCGAAGCGGTGTCGTGACGTGCCGGCTCGGGTCGTGCGGGTCGGGCGGGACGACGTGTTCATGGTGGGTCCTTCTGGATGGTCGGTGGTTGCCTGGCGGTGGACGTGTCGAGTCCCGGCAGCGCCGATCCGTGCGGTACGCGATCCGAGGGCCCGGTGGTCCGGGCCCCGACCTGCGGTGGTCGGGGGACCTCAGATCGCGTACTGCACGGGACGCTGCGAAGGACATCGCACGGCCGCCAGGGCGTCTCCGACCATTCCTGCTGCGAGGGTGCCGCCGTCCTGACCGTCGATCAGGAGGAAGGCACCGGTGCGGCGCGAGGTGACGTACTCCTCGGCCGCGACGGGTGAGGCGAGGCGCAGGGTGACGCGCCCGATGTCGTTGAGCTCGAGCGCCTCCGCGGGCTCGAGCTCGGCGGTGTCGAGGTCCAGGCGCCCGACGACGTCGCGCACCACGGCCTGCACGGTGCGGGTCGTGTGCTTGAGCAGCACGCGGGTGCCGGGGCGCAGCGTCTTGTCGCTGAGCCACGCGACGGTGCCCTCGACGTCCTGCGTGACCTGCGGGGCGTCGGCTGCCGCCGCGATGAGGTCGCCGCGGGCGATGTCGATCTCGTCCGTGAGGCGGATCGTGACCGACTGCGGGGCGAAGGCCTCGGCGAGCGTGCCGTCAGCCGTGTCGATGCCCTCGACCGTGCTCTTCTTCCCGCTGGGCAGGACCACGACCTCGTCGCCCACGCGGACCACGCCCGAGGCGATCTGGCCCGCGTACCCGCGGTAGTCGCGGAACCGCTCCTCGAGGGCCGCGCCCTGGGGGCGCAGGACGACCTGGACGGGGAAGCGGAAGGCCTCGGTGTCGGGCGTCTCGGCCGCGGGGAGCTCCTCGAGCAGGTCGAGCAGGCTCGGTCCGTCGTACCAGGGCGTCCTGCCGTCGGGGCCGCCCGAGCGGTCGACGACGTTGACGCCCTCGAGCGCCGAGACGGGCAGCGTGAGGATGTGCGCGACGCCGAGCGAGGCCGCGGCCTCGCGGATCTGGCCCGCGAGCTCCTCGTAGCGCTCCTGGCTGTAGTCGACCAGGTCGATCTTGTTGACGGCGACGATCACGTGGGGCACGCGCAGGAGGCTCGCGACCGCGAGGTGGCGGCGCGTCTGCTCGAGCAGTCCCTTGCGGGCGTCGATGAGCAGCACGACGACGTCGGCCGTCGAGGCCCCCGTGACGGTGTTGCGCGTGTACTGCACGTGCCCGGGGCAGTCGGCCAGGATGAACGAGCGCTTGGCCGTCGCGAAGTAGCGGTAGGCGACGTCGATCGTGATGCCCTGCTCGCGCTCGGCGCGCAGGCCGTCGGTCAGCAGCGCGAGGTCGGCCGTGGCGAGGCCGCGGTCGCGCGAGACGCGCTCGACGGCGTCGAGCTGGTCCGCGAGGACGGACTTGGAGTCGAACAGCAGACGGCCGACGAGCGTCGACTTCCCGTCGTCGACGGACCCGGCGGTCGCGAGGCGCAGCAGGGTGCTCGTGGGCAGCGGGGGCGTGGTGGTGGCGCTCACTAGAAGTACCCCTCCTTCTTGCGGTCTTCCATGGCGGCTTCGGAGATCCGGTCGTCGGCGCGCGTGGCGCCGCGCTCGGTGATGCGGGTCGCAGCGACCTCGGTGATGACGTCGTCGACCGTGTAGGAGTCGGATTCGACCGCGCCCGTGCACGACATGTCGCCCACGGTCCGGTAGCGCACGGTCTCGGTGCGGACGTTCGCGGCCTCGGCGTCGTTGCGCGGCTGGGAGTACGGTCCGACGGCGAGCAGCATGCCGTCGCGCTCGAAGACCTCGCGCTCGTGCGCGTAGTAGAGGCTGGGCAGGTCGATCTTCTCGGCCGCGATGTAGCGCCAGATGTCGAGCTCGGTCCAGTTGCTCAGCGGGAACGCGCGGACGTGCTCGCCCGGGCGGTGGCGGCCGTTGTACAGGTTCCACAGCTCGGGCCGCTGGTTGCGCGGGTCCCACTGGCCGAACTCGTCGCGCAGCGAGATGACGCGCTCCTTGGCGCGCGCCTTCTCCTCGTCGCGGCGGCCGCCACCGAACACGGCGTCGAACTTGTGGCCCGTGATGGCGTCGAGCAGCGGTTGGGTCTGGAGCGGGTTGCGCGTGCCGTCGGCGCGCTCCAGGAGGCGGCCGTCGTCGAGGTAGTCCTGGACGGACGCGACCTCGAGGCGGGCGCCGAGGCGCTCGACGGTCGCGTCGCGGTACGCGAGGACCTCGGGGAAGTTGTGCCCCGTGTCGACGTGCAGCAGCGGGAACGGCACGGGGGCGGGCCAGAACGCCTTGGTCGCCAGGTGCAGCATGACGACCGAGTCCTTGCCGCCGCTGAAGAGCAGCACGGGGCGCTCGAACTCCGCGACGACCTCGCGGATGATGTGGACGGCCTCGGACTCGAGGGACTCGAGCTGCGTGAGGCGGTAGGTGGGGGCGGAATCGGTGGTCTCCGTGGGGGAGGCCGGTGGGGCGAGGGGGGCGGTCAAGGCGTCGCTCTTCTCGTCGGGGTGCGTGGGGTGGTCGGTCGGCACGTCGGTGGGCACCGTCCGGTGGTGCGTGGTCGCGGCGCTCATACGTGGAGCCCGCACTCGGTCTTGTCGAGCCCGGCCCACCGGCCTGCGCGCGGGTCCTCGCCGGGGGCGACGCGGCGCGTGCAGGGCGCGCAGCCGATCGAGGGGTACCCGTCGTTGAGGAGCGGGTTGAGGACGACCTGGTGGTCGGCCGCGTAGCCGAGCAGGTCGTCGAAGGACCAGGCGGCGAGCGGGTTGATCTTGACGAGCCCGTTCTTCTCGTCCCAGGTCACGAGCGGGGTGTTGGTGCGGGTCGGGGCCTCGTCGCGGCGCACGCCCGTGACCCAGACCTCGTACTCGCCGAGCGTGCGGGTCAGGGGCTCGACCTTGCGCATCGCGCAGCACGCGGCGGGGTCGCGCGACCAGAGGTCCTTGCCGTGCGCCTCGTCCTGCTGGGCCACGGTGAGCTGCGGCAGGACGTCGACGATCGTGACCTCCATCTGCTGCTCGACGGCGTCGCGCGTGCCCGAGGTCTCGGGGAAGTGGTAGCCGGTCTCGAGGAACAGGACGTCGACCCAGGGGGCCTGTTGCGCGACGACGTGCGGCAGGACCGCGTCGGCCATGGAGCACGCGACGGCGATCGAGTCGCCGAACTCGCGCACGGCCCAGGCGACGACCTGCTCGGCGGTCGCCTCGTCCGGGGCCCCCAGGCCAGAACCGTGGAGCTCGGCCTGACCGCGCTCGACGATCGCACGCAGCTCGTCGGCCGACCGCTGGGGGCGGGCGTTCTGGGCGCGCCGGGCCGCGTGCGCGGCCCTGGACTCGGCGCGCGCCTCGGTGCGTGCCCTGGCGGCCGCGCGCAGGGCGGCGAGCGGGTCGCCGCCGGTCGCCGTGCCCGCAGCGCCCACGGTGCCCGACGGCGCCGCTCCGGCAGGGTGCGCGGCCCCGCCCGGGTTCGTGGTCGTCCCGCTCATCGCAGCGACTCCTCGTCCGCGCGGTGCGCCCACTGGGCGAAGCTCTCCTCGCCGTCCTTCTCCTTCTCGAACTGGCGCACGACGCGCTCGACGTACTCGGGCAGGTCGTCGTTGGTGACCTTGAGGCCGCGCACGGTCCGGCCGAGGCCGGCCTCCGCGCGGTCGTCCGAGGTCAGGCCGCCGCCCAGGTGGACCTGGAACCCGGGGACCTGGTTGCCGTCGTCGTCCATCACGAGCTGGCCCTTGAGGCCGATGTCCGCGGTCTGGATGCGGGCGCAGGAGTTGGGGCAGCCGTTGATGTGCAGCGAGAGCGGCTTCATCGCGGAGAGGTCGCCGAGGCGCTTCTCGAGGTCGTCGATCGCGCGGCTCGCCGCGGCCTTGGTCTCGACGATCGCGAGCTTGCAGTACTCGATGCCCGTGCACGCGATGGTGCTGCGGCGGAACGGGCTCGGGTTCGCGTCGAGGCCCTGCTCCTTGAGCCCGGACACGACACGCTCGAGGTGCTCGTCGGGGACGTCGAGCACGAGCAGCTTCTGGTGCGGGGTGAATCGCACGCGGTGCGACCCGGCCGACTCGGCGAGGTCCGCGACGGCCGCGAGGATGCTCCCCGAGACGCGGCCGACGTAGGGAGCGGCGCCGATGTAGTTGAGGCCGTCCTTCTGCTTGTGCACGCCGACGTGGTCGCCCGGCTGGGACGGCTGCGGGGCGGGCGGGCCGTCGGGCAGCGCGTAGCCCAGGTACTCGGTCTCGAGCACCTCGCGGAACTTCGCCGGTCCCCAGTCGGCGAGCAGGAACTTCAGGCGGGCCTTGTTGCGCAGGCGCCGGTAGCCGTAGTCGCGGAAGATCTGGACGACCCCGTGCCACACGTCGGCCACCTGCTCCTCGGTGACGAACGCGCCGAGGCGCTCGCCCAGCCGGGGGTTGGCGGACAGGCCGCCGCCGACCCACACGTCGAAGCCGACGCCGAGCTCGGGGTGCTCGAGCGCGACGAAGCCCACGTCGTTGATCTCGTGGACCACGTCCTGGGAGGGGTGGCCCGTCACGGCGGTCTTGAACTTGCGGGGCAGGTTCGCGAGCTCGGGGACCCCGATGTACTTGTCGGTGATCTCCTTGATGACCCGGGCGGGGTCGATCAGCTCGTCCGCGGCGATCCCGGCGACCGGGCTGCCCAGGACGACGCGCGGCACGTCGCCGCAGGCCTCGGTCGTCTGCAGCCCCACGGACTCGAGCCGGCGCCAGATCTCGGGGACGTCCTCGACCTCGACCCAGTGGAGCTGGATGTTCTGGCGGTCCGTGATGTCGGCGCTGTCGCGGCCGAAGTCGCGCGAGATGTCCGCGATGACGCGCAGCTGCTCGGTCGTGACCGCGCCACCGTCGATGCGGACGCGGAGCATGAAGTACTTGTCCTCGAGCTCGTGCGGCTCGAGCGCCGCGGTGCGCCCGCCGTCGATCCCGCGCTTGCGCTGCGTGTACAGGCCCCACCAGCGAAAGCGTCCGTGCAGGTCGTCGCCCGTGATCGAGTCGAAGCCCTCGCGCGAGTAGACGTCCTCGATGCGCTGGCGCACCGAGAGGCCGCCGTCCTCCTGCTTCCACTTCTCGTTGCCGTTGAGCGGCTCCTTGCCGTCGACGGCCCACTGGCCGTTGGGCCGGGCGACGCGCGCGGGGCGGGCCGGGCGCTCGGGGCGAGCGGCGGCGTCGGGCACCTGCGAGGTGGACTCGGTGCCGGCGCTCGGGCCGACCGGTGCGGGGGTGCTGCTGCCTGCCGGCTGACCGGCGACCGGGGTCGCGTCAGTGGCGGTGTTCGGCGGCGTCATCGTGCTCCTCGTGGGGGGACGTGGGCACGCGGACCGAAGGACTCAGCAGAGAACGAGGGGGCTGAGGGCCGACCACGCGCGCCCTTGGCTCAGGAAGATGGCGAGCGGTCGGCGAGGACGGCTCGGGCTGAGTCAGGCGCGGGTCAACAACAACAGCAGAAGCTGTTGCGGGCGCAGGCCGTCGCCTCGTGACGCGTCGTCACGAGGAGGAGGTGCGCTGCCGTGGTCATGGCGGGAACGCTACAGAGGCAGCGGGTGAATGAACACCCCCTGTCCGCATGGTGGATGGGTGTCTCAGACTTCGGCGCACCTCGGGCGGTGCGGGGAGGATGGGGTGAGCAGCGCCACGCCCATCTTTTTCCGACAGCGGCGTCAGCAAACTAGGATGTGGTCATGGAAATCGTCTACAACGTGTTCGCGGTCCTGCACTTCGTCGGCTGGGCCATCGTCCTCGGCGGCTACTTCGTGTCGCTCAAGTCCGCCGCGCTCAACAAGGGCGTCTTCCACGGTGCCGCGACGGCTGCCGTCGCGGGCATCCTCATGGTGGGCGTCGCTGAGATGAGCGGCATGTGGGACGACGGCGGCCCCAGCATGATGAAGATCGGCATCAAGCTCGTCATCGCCGTGATCATCGCGGTCCTCGCGTTCATCGGCGTGCGCCAGGGCGACAAGATCTCGCCCGCGCTCAAGCACTCGATCGGCGGCCTCACGCTGGTCAACATCATCGTCGCAGTCTTCGTCTGACGCACGACGCGACCCGGGCCGCGTGCGCCGCACCGGTCTGCCTGCCGGTCCGGACCGTCGGGTGAGGGTCGCGTAGATTGACGAGCTCCCCGTACCCGTCAGGGTGCGGGGAGCTCTGTCGTTCCGGCTCTGTCGTCGAGGAAGTGGGTGCGCGCGTGAGCGTGGTGGGAGAGGTGGTCGTCGGCCTGGTGATCCTGGTCGGGCTGGCCGGCATCGTGGTGCAGGTCCTGCCGGGCAACACGCTCGTGGGCGGGGCGATCCTGGTGTGGGCGATCATGACGGGCGGCACGACGGCGTGGGTCGTCTTCGCGGTGGCCGCGACCTTCGTCGTCGCGGCCGAGGGCGGCCAGCTCCTGCTCGCCGGCCGGCACATGCGGCGGGCAGAGGTCCCGTGGTCGACGCTCGCGTGGGGCGGCCTGGTGGGCGTGGTCGGGTTCTTCGTCATCCCTGTGGTCGGGCTGTTCATCGGCTTCGTGGCCGCGGTCTTCGTGGCCGAGCTGATCCGTCGGCGCGACCGACGAGCGGCCTGGCGGGCGACCGTCGCCGCGCTGCAGGCCACGGGCATCACGATCGTGGTCCAGCTGCTGGGAGGGCTGCTCGCGGCGGCGACGTGGGGCGTGGGTCTCGCGCTGACATGAGCCCGGCGCCACGGGAGGTGCCGAGAACGGGGTCGAGGTCGTTCTGGAGGCCGGAACGACCTCAACCCCGTTCTCGACCACGTGACGGGGCCTGACCGGAAGAGTCAGGTCCGGCCGAGGGGGGAGGGGAGGGGCGCTCGGGTGTGGGGACGCGGGGGACTCAGGCGCCGAGGCGTGCCCGCAGCCGGTACTCCAGACCGACCCGCACGGTCGGCCACTCGGCGGCCGTGACCGAGTAGACGACGGTGTCGCGCAGCGTGCCGTCGTACCCGATCTGGTGGCTGCGCAGGACCCCGTCGAGCTTGGCGCCCAGGCGCTCGATCGCGGAGCGCGACTCGCGGTTGTGGAAGTGGGTGCGGAACTCGACCGCGATCGCGTCGAGGTCGTCGAACGCGTGCGCGAGCAGCAGGAGCTTCGCGGCAGGGTTCGCGCCCGTGCCCTGCGCCCCCGCGCGCTGCCAGGTGGCGCCGATCTCGACGCGCCGGTTGAGGGGGTCGATCCCGAGGAACGTCGTGATGCCCAGCACCTGGTCGTCGGCGTTGCGGACCACGACCCACGGGTTGGCCGTGCCCGCCTCACGGGCGGCGATCTTGTCCTGGATGTACACCGCCATCTCCTCGGGGGTCGGCACCGAGGTGTACCAGCGGTTCCACAGCTCGCCGTCGCGCACGGCCTCGACGAGGGCGTCGTGGTGGTCCGCCCGCAGCGGGACGAGGCGCACGAGACGGCCGGTCAGGGTCACGGGGTCGGCGAAGACGTTCACGTGCCCGACCTTATCCGGCGCGCGGCCCGGGGCGCCCGGCAGCCCTGATCGTGGTCGCACGGTGGCCGGTTGCCGAGAACGGGACGGCGGCCGCCAGGGGCCGCGACGCGACCGCAACCTCGTTCTCGGGGCGAACGCGCACGACCGACGGGTCACCCGACCGAGATCTCCGTCACGTAGAGCACGTTGCCGTCGAGGTCGCGCATCGAGAACATGGGCGGGACACCGTCCCAGCGCAGCAGCTCGTCGACGCGCACGCCCTGTCGGGCGAGCGTCGCGTGGTCGGCGGCGGCGTCCGAGGTCGCGAGGCGGATGCCCGTGTCGGCCCCGGCCTCCTGGCCCTGGCCCTCCTGGACGAGAGCCACCGAGACCGCGGCGCCGGGCGGGGCGACCTCGATCCAGCGGAACCCTTCCTGGAGGTCGCCGTCCATGCGGACCTCGAAGCCCAGGGTGTCGCGGTAGAACGCGAGCGCGGCGTCCTGGTCGCGCACCGGGACCGCGACCGTGTGCAGGCCCGTGAAGTGGGTCGTCGTCATGATTCCTCCTTGGCAGCGGGGCGCCCTCGACGGAGGGCGTCGTGGGGAGGACCGCGGCGAGGGCACGAAGTCATCGGTCGCCGGCCCGGGCGTGCGCGTCCCGTGAGCTTGCGGGACGCGTGCCGATGCGGGGAGTGTCGGTGCGCACGCCTAGGCTGGTGGGGCTATGACATCGCTCTTCGAGAACCTGCCGCTGCCCGGATTCGACCTCGCGTCCCTCGGGGACTCGTCGCGCCTGCCGACCACCGCGCCGCGGTGGGACGAGGCGCCCGACGGCGGAGGTTCCGCGCGCACGTCCGCCCGCCCGGGGCGGGGCTCGGCGGAGCGTGCCGACGCGGCGGGCCGCGACGAGGAGGGGCACCGCGTCGGTGGCTTCTCGCACATCGACCCGGACGCGCTGCTCGACGGGATGAACCCGCAGCAACGTGAGGCCGTGGTGCACGCGGGCAGCCCGCTGCTCATCGTGGCGGGTGCGGGCTCGGGCAAGACCCGGGTCCTGACGCACCGCATCGCGTACCTGCTCGCGACCGGCCGGGCGCGGCCGGGCGAGATCCTCGCGATCACCTTCACCAACAAGGCCGCCGCGGAGATGCGCGAGCGCGTCGAGTCGCTCATCGGCCCCGCGGCCCGGTACATGTGGGTCTCGACGTTCCACTCGGCGTGCGTGCGGATCCTGCGCAAGGAGGCCGCGGCGCTCGGGCTCAAGTCGAGCTTCTCGATCTACGACGCGGCCGACTCGCAGCGGCTCATCACGCTCGTCAGCCGCGAGCTCAACCTGGACGTGAAGAAGTACCCGGCACGGACGCTGTCGAACAAGATCTCGGACCTCAAGAACGAGCTGATCGACCCCGAGCGCTACGCGCGGGAGAGCGGTGCCTCCGCTGCGGACGGCGCACAGGGTGCCGGTGGTCCGGCCAACGCGTTCGACCAGGTCCTCTCGGACGTCTACTCGCGCTACCAGGCCCGCCTGGCGCAGGCGCACGCGCTCGACTTCGACGACATCATCATGGCCACGGTCAACCTCCTGCAGGCCTTCCCGGCCGTCGCGGAGCACTACCGTCGCCGGTTCCGGCACGTGCTGGTCGACGAGTACCAGGACACCAACCACGCGCAGTACGTCCTGGTGCGCGAGCTCGCGGGGGCGAGCGCCCCGCCGGCGCAGGGCGAGGACGGCACCTGGGTGCCGGGCACCATCCCGCCCGGCGAGCTGACGGTCGTCGGTGATGCCGACCAGTCGATCTACGCCTTCCGTGGCGCGACGATCCGCAACATCCTCGAGTTCGAGGCCGACTACCCGAACGCCCGCACCATCCTGCTCGAGCAGAACTACCGCTCGACGCAGAACATCCTCTCGGCCGCGAACGCGGTCATCTCGCGCAACATCGACCGCAAGCCCAAGCGCCTGTGGACGGACGCGGGGGCCGGCGTCAAGATCATCGGCTACGTCGCGGACAACGAGCACGAGGAAGCGCGCTTCATCGCCGAGGAGATCGACCGCCTCGGCGACTCGGACGGCGTGCGCCCGGGCGACGTCGCGATCTTCTACCGGACCAACGCGCAGTCCCGTGCCCTCGAGGAGGTGCTGATCCGCGTCGGCCTGCCGTACAAGGTCGTCGGCGGCACCCGCTTCTACGAACGGCGCGAGATCAAGGACGCGATCGCCTACCTGCGTGCCGTCGCGAACCCCGACGACGACGTGAACCTGCGCCGCATCCTCAACGTGCCCAAGCGCGGCCTCGGCGACCGCGCCGAGGCCCTCGTCGCGGCGTTCGCCGAGCGCGAGCGCATCTCGTTCGCGGCGTCGCTCGACCGCGCCGAGGAGATCCCGGGCATGACGACCCGGACCCTCAACCCGCTGCGCTCGTTCCGCGAGCTGTTCCACGGCCTGCTCGACCTGTACGCGACGGGCGCGACGCCCGCGGAGATCCTCGGAGCGGTCCTCGACCGTTCGGGCTACCTCGCCGAGCTGCGGGCCAGCGACGACCCGCAGGACGGGTCGCGCGTCGAGAACCTCGCCGAGCTGCACGCGGTCGCGAGCGAGTTCACCGAGCTCGAGCCCGAGGGCACGCTCACGGACTTCCTGGAGCGCGTCTCGCTCGTCGCGGACTCGGACCAGATCCCGTCGAGCGACGACGAGGGCCACGAGGGCAAGCCCGTCGTCGACCCGGGCGTCGTGACGCTCATGACGCTGCACACGGCCAAGGGGCTCGAGTTCCCCGTGGTGTTCCTCAGCGGCATGGAGGACGGCACGTTCCCGCACATGCGCTCGCTGCACGACGAGAGCGAGCTCGCCGAGGAGCGGCGCCTCGCGTACGTCGGCATCACGCGTGCCCGGGAGCGGCTCTACATCTCGCGCTCCGCGGTCCGGTCGGCATGGGGCATGGCCAACGAGTTCCCGCCCAGCCGGTTCCTCGACGAGATCCCCGAGGACCTGTGGGACTGGCGCCGCAAGGAGTCGTCCATGGCGACCCTGCGCGGCCCGGGCGGCTACACGGGCGGGTGGGGCTCGTCGTCGGGCGGCTCACGCGGCGGCTCGGGCAGCGGCTACGGCTCCGGGGGCTCGGGCTCGCGCAACGGTGCGGTCCGCACGCGTACCGTCACGCCCAACCCCGACGGTCCGAAGTTCGGCTCGGCGACCCCGCGCAAGGAGGGGGACATCCCCTCGCTCGCGATCGGCGACAAGGTCACGCACGACGCCTACGGGCTCGGCACGGTCGTCGCGGTCGAGGGTGCGGGCACCAACGCGGTCGCCAAGATCGACTTCGGGGCGGACGGCACCAAGCGTCTCCTGCTGCGCTTCTCGCCCGTCACCAAGCTCTAGGCGCCAGGTCCCGACGCCGGTTCGTCCGGGAGGCCGTCGGCTCACCTGCACCGGGCGAGCGGCGCCGTCGGGCAGGTCAGGGCGCCTTTCCTGGCCTCGTCCGGCCGCCCGGCGGGCGTGCCGCGACGGGCACCGCTGCGCCTGCGGACGCCCCCGGGGTGTGGCCAACGAGACAGCGCCCGAGCGGGGAGACGGCCCGCCCCGGGTAGGTCCCGGCGTGCTGCCGGGCTACCCTGTGACGGGATGTCTCGATGTCGAGACATCGGTTAGCCGGTCAGGCAGTCAGATGGAAGGACGACACAGGGTGGACCTGTTCGAATACCAGGCGCGCGACATCTTCGAGAAGCACGGGGTTCCCGTGCTGGGCGGCGTGGTCGCCACGACCCCTGAAGAGGCTCGCGAGGGCGCTGAGAAGCTCGGTGGCGGGACCGTGGTCGTCAAGGCCCAGGTCAAGGTCGGCGGTCGCGGCAAGGCGGGCGGCGTCAAGCTCGCCCACTCGCCCGAGGAGACGGCCGAGAAGGCGTCCGAGATCCTCGGCATGGACATCAAGGGACACACGGTCCACCGCGTCATGATCGCGGAGGGCGCGAAGATCGCCGAGGAGTTCTACTTCTCGGTGCTCCTCGACCGGGCCAACCGCTCGTACCTCGCCATGGCGAGCGTCGAGGGCGGCATGGAGATCGAGGTCCTCGCGGTCGAGCGCCCCGAGGCGCTCGCCAAGGTCGCCGTGGACCCGACCGTCGGCATCGACCAGGCGAAGGCCGACGAGATCGTCGCCGCCGCCGGGTTCGCCGACGACGTCAAGGCACAGGTCGCCGACGTCATCCAGAAGCTGTGGACCGTCTACAAGGAGGAGGACGCGACCCTGGTCGAGGTCAACCCCCTGGTCCGCACCGAGGACGGCTCGATCGTCGCGCTCGACGGCAAGGTGACCCTCGACGAGAACGCCGGCTTCCGCCACGCGGACCACGAGGCGCTCGAGGACAAGGACGCGGCCGACCCTCTCGAGGCCAAGGCCAAGGAGAACGACCTCAACTACGTCAAGCTCGACGGCCAGGTCGGCATCATCGGCAACGGCGCGGGCCTCGTCATGAGCACGCTCGACGTCGTCGCCTACGCGGGTGAGCAGCACGGCGGCGTCAAGCCCGCCAACTTCCTCGACATCGGCGGCGGCGCGTCCGCGGCCGTCATGGCCGCGGGCCTGGACGTCATCCTCAACGACGAGCAGGTCAAGAGCGTGTTCGTGAACGTCTTCGGCGGCATCACGGCGTGCGACGAGGTCGCCAACGGCATCGTCCAGGCGCTCGCGATCCTCGGCGACGAGGCGAACAAGCCGCTCGTCGTCCGCCTGGACGGCAACAACGTCGAGGAGGGGCGCGCGATCCTCGCGGAGGCGAACCACCCGCTCGTCACCCTGGCCGAGACGATGGACGGCGGCGCCGACAAGGCTGCCGAGCTGGCCAACGCCGCTTCCTGACCCGAGACCCGAGAGAGAAAACAGACAGACATGGCAATCTTCATCAACGAGGACTCCAAGGTCATCGTCCAGGGCATGACGGGTTCGGAGGGCCAGAAGCACACGACGCGCATGCTGGCCTCCGGCACCAACATCGTGGGCGGCGTGAACCCGCGCAAGGCCGGCACGTCGGTCTCTTTCCCGAAGGGTGAGGGCACCGTCGACGTCCCCGTCTTCGGGTCCGTCGCCGAGGCGATCGCCGCCACGGGTGCCGACGTCTCCGTGATCTTCGTGCCCCCGGCGTTCACCAAGTCGGCGGTCGTCGAGTCCATCGAGGCCGGCATGCCGCTGACCGTCATCATCACCGAGGGCGTCCCGGTCGCGGACTCCGCGGAGTTCTTCACCCTGGCCGAGGCCAAGGGTGTCCGACTCATCGGCCCCAACTGCCCCGGCATCATCAGCCCCGGGAAGTCGAACGTCGGCATCATCCCGGCCGACATCACGGGCCCCGGCAAGATCGGGCTCGTCTCGAAGTCCGGCACGCTGACCTACCAGATGATGTACGAGCTGCGTGACTTCGGCTTCTCGACCGCGATCGGCATCGGCGGCGACCCGATCATCGGCACCACGCACATCGACGCCCTCGCGGCGTTCGAGGCGGACCCCGACACCGAGGCGATCGTCATGATCGGCGAGATCGGTGGCGACGCCGAGGAGCGTGCCGCGGCGTACATCCAGGCGCACGTGACCAAGCCGGTCGTCGGCTACGTCGCGGGCTTCACGGCTCCCGAGGGCAAGACCATGGGCCACGCCGGCGCCATCGTGTCCGGCTCGTCGGGCACCGCGCAGGCCAAGAAGGAGGCCCTCGAGGCCGCGGGCGTCAAGGTCGGCAAGACGCCGTCCGAGACCGCCGCTCTCATGCGCGAGATCCTCTCCTGATCACGTCCTGCTGAGCACCCGCTCAGCAGGTCCGACGGCGCCCGGCCACCCTTCGGCCGGGCGCCGTCGGCGTACCCTGTTCTTCCCGGACGCGCGCCGGCGCCCGGTCGCGCACCGGGCAGGTGCGCTGATCGCGGGCGCGCCGCCCGACCTGCACCGCCAGGGCCGACCGATCGACGACGATGGAGACCATGACCACGCCCACCCAGTCCGTCGCCGGGCGACGGGCACCCCGTACGGTCGAGGAGCCCGCCCGCGGTCCTCGTCGTCCCCTCGAAGCCCCACGGCGCTGGATCTCGGGCATGGTCGCCGCGCTCCAGGCGCTCGCGCTCTCGCTGGCCGTGGTGATCCTGCCGGCCGTCGCGGCATTCCTCGCGTCCTCGGCCGGGCCCGGCGACGGCGACGCGGGGGGATGGGGCCAGTCGGTGTCGGTCGCGGCCGGGTTCTGGCTCCTGGCCCACGGCGTCCCGCTCGCGGCCGCAGGCACCTCGATCACCCTGGTGC
Source organism: Oerskovia paurometabola (assembly GCF_016907365.1). Classification (NCBI taxonomy): domain Bacteria; kingdom Bacillati; phylum Actinomycetota; class Actinomycetes; order Micrococcales; family Cellulomonadaceae; genus Oerskovia; species Oerskovia paurometabola. The sequence continues at coordinate 1,381,352 of NZ_JAFBBV010000001.1, forward strand.
CGCTCGGCCTCACGTTCCTGGTGGTCTTCACGTGCTTCGCGTCGGCCCGCCGCTCGGCGCACACCGCGACGTCGTCGTGGGCGGTCGGGGTCGGGGTCTACGCGGTCGCGACGCTCGTCATCGCGCTGCTCGCCGGGTCCGCCCCGGGGTGGGACGTCCTGTTCGCGCTGCTGGGCGGGACGGTCGTCGCGGGGGTCGGCCTCGGTGCCGGGATCCTCTCGCGCCCTGACGCTCCACGGGTCGGCGACCTGACCGCGGCCCTCGACCCCTACGTCCCGCCCGTCGTGCGGCTCGGGGCCCGTGCGGGCCTGCTGGGCCTGGCCCTGCTGGTCGGGGTGTCGAGCCTCGTGGTCGGCGCCTGGGTCGTCGCGGGCCGGGCGACGTCGGGGGACATCGTCGTGGGCCTTGCGCCAGGCCTGCTCGGCGGACTGATCCTCGCGGTCTCGCAGCTCGCGGTCGTCCCGAACCTGGTGCTCTGGGTGAGCTCCTGGATCGCGGGCCCCGGCTTCGTGGTGGGCGAGGGGAGCAGCTTCACGACGAGCGCGTCCGAGCCGGGTGCGCTGCCCGCCGTCCCCCTCCTGGGCGCCCTGCCCGGACCCGAGTGGACCACGGTCCTGGCCTCGTTCGCGCCCGTGGTCGTCGTGCTCCTGGGCGTCGTCGCCGGGGTGTTCGTGTGGCGACGCTGCGGTGGGCACGACGCCCGGTGGGCGGACCTGGGGCTCGCGCTGCTGGGTCTCGCCCTCACGGCCGGGCTGCTCGTGGTGACCCTGCAGCTCGTGGCGGGTGGCGCCGTCGGGCCGGGGCGCATGGCGCAGGTCGGTGCCCCGCCCCTGCTCGCCGGAGGCATCGTCGCCGCCGAGCTCGCGGGCGGGGCGGCGCTCGCCCTCGTGTGGGGCAAGGCCGCCGTCACCGAGCGGGTGCGTCACCGACACGACGACGCCGCGCCCGACGACGCGGCCGCACCCGTCGACTGACGCGGGGGCGACCGGCCGGGCCTACTGGCCCAGCCGGTCCTTGGTCCACTGCTCGCGCGCCTGCTCGTACTGGACCGCGCACTCCTGCTGCGCGGCGACCGTGATGGCGCCGTCGAGGCACTGCTGGTTGTCGAGCTCGACGTCCCACATGGCGAGCCCGCCCAGCATCGACAGCGACATGGTCGCGGTCAGGCCCAGCCCGACGGCGACCGCGGGCAGCAGCGCGCCGCCCAGGCGGGCGCGCCAGACCGCGCGCATCGCGCGGACCCCGAACACGATGGTCACGACCGCGAAGAAGAGGCTCGAGACCCGCCACGGGAACGCGAGCGAGCTCGTGACGAGCGTGACGAGCATGAGCAGCCCGAAGTGCAGCACCTGCCGCGTCGTCGCGCGCAGCGTGTCGGGGTCGACGGGCACGGGAGGTTCGCCCGGTGCGGGAGGGCCGCCGGCGGGACGCCCGGGCCGGGCCTGACCCGGCGGCACGCCCTGGGTGGGGGGAGCCGGGGGGCCCTGCACCGGGGGAGGGGTGGGCTTGCGCGCCTCGTCGGTCGGCTTCTGGCCGGGACGTGGGGGCGCGTACGGGTTGCCCATGGGCAGCTCCTCGGTGCTTCGCGGGTGGCGACGGCGCGGACCGGTGCGCAGCCCCCGCCCGGTGGAGGGAGCAGACCGGCACCTCTCCGGCGCGGACTAGGGTGGTACCTGGCTTTTCTCCCCCCATTCTCCACCACTGCCGACGCCTCCGAGGAGCACCGTGCGCACACCTTCCGGTCAGCCCATCGACACGACGAGCGCGGCGCGGGTCGTCGTCCTGGTCTCGGGGGCGGGCAGCAACCTCGCTGCGCTCCTCGCGGCGCACGAGGACCCCGCCTACGGGGCGCGGGTCGTGGGTGTCGTCACGGACAAGCCGGGCGCGGGGGCGCTCGACCTGGCGCGCGAGGCGGGGGTCGCGTCGGTCGTCGTCGCGCCGGGCGACTTCGCGGACCGCGACGCGTGGAACGACGGCGTCGCGGAGGCCGTGGCGGTCTTCTCGCCGGACCTGGTGGTCCTCGCGGGCTTCATGCGCATCCTGAGCCCGGCGTTCGTGGACCGGTTCGCGGGCCGGACGATCAACACGCACCCGGCGTTGCTGCCGTCCTTCCCGGGCGCCCACGGGGTGCGCGACGCGCTCGCGTACGGCGTCAAGGTCACGGGCTGCACGGTCCACGTGGTCGACAACGGCGTGGACACGGGGCCGATCATCGCGCAGGCGACCGTGGCGGTCGAGGACGCCGACGACGAGTCCACGCTGCACGAGCGCATCAAGGTCGCCGAGCGGGCGCTGCTGGTCGAGACGGTCGGCCGGGCGGCGCGCGAGGGCCTGCGGGTCGAGGGTCGCCGGGCGCTGCTGGGCTGACGCCACGTGTCGCACGAGAGGGGTTCACCTGTTCGAGACGGGTGCTTGGACGACGGTCCGGGGGGACCCGTCTCGGACGGGAAGACCCGTCTCGCGGCAGGCCGTTGAATCGGCCTCTTGACCTGCTCCTTGATCAACGAGTACGTTGATCAACGTAACTGTTGATCACGACGAGCAGGCCGACATGACCCTCCTGGACGACCCGCACGACGAGTCAGGCACCGACGACCTCGACCGCGCGTTCCTCGCGCTGGCCGACCCGGTCCGCCGGAGCATCGTCGCCACGCTGTCCAGAGGACCGGCAACGGTCAACGAGCTCGCCGCACCCTTCCCCATCACGAAGCAGGCCGTGTCCCGGCACATCCAGGTCCTCGAGACCGCGGGTCTCATCACCCGCAGCCGGGACGGCCAGCGACGACCCTGCCACCTCGACCCCGCCGCGCTCGAACGGCTCACGGCGTGGATCGACGAGTACCGGCTCACCGCGGAGCGGCAGTACCGCCGGCTCGACGCCCTCCTCGGGCGGCTCCAGGCACCGTCGTCGGACCCATCGAAGGAGCAGTCATGAGCAGCACGCACCCCACGACCGTCACGGCCCCTCCGGGGACGCCCTTCATCGAGGTCGTGCGCGACGTCGACGCCCCGCGTCCCCTCGTGTTCCGGGCCTTCACCGACCCGACGCTCGTCACGCAGTGGCTCGGTCCCCGTCGCTACGAGATGGTCCTCGACCACTGGGACGCCAGGACGGGCGGCTCGTGGGCCTACGCCCACCGCGCGGGCGAGGAGGAGTACGGGTTCTTCGGCACGTTCCACTCGGTCGTCCCGGACACCCGGGCCGTCCAGACCTTCGAGTTCGCTGGTGCCCCCGGGCACGTGAGCCTCGACGAGGTCACGTTCGAGGACCTGCCGGGCGGCGGGACCAGGATCGTCACGCGCTCGGTCCACCAGTCGGTCGAGGCGCGGGACGCCATGGTCGGCTCGGGCATGGCCGACGGCATGAGCGAGGGCTACGACCGCCTCGACGAGCTGCTGGCCTCGGACGTCGTCGCCTGACGGCGGCCCTCCGCCGCCGAGGCCCGCAGCGCCCTCCGTCGAGATGCGGCGATTTGGGGTCCGGTGCGCTCTCCGACCCCAGGTGGCCGCATCTCACGTGCAGCCCAGCGCGCCGAGACACGTGCAGCCCAGCGCGCCGAGACTCGTGACACCCCGCCGTTCGGAACCCGGGGGCGGGCCCGACGGCGCCACGCGCCCCGGGGGAGCGGGGCGCCCCGGGTGCGGGGCGCCGTCGGGCCACCGCGCCCCGGACCGCCCGCCCCGGGGCGCGGTAGGATCGGAGGCGGCCGCGACTGGCGAGGGTGGGAACGACCACCGGGGAGCGTCCGATCGACCTGTTGGTGCGTCGTCCGCCTGGGCGCCTGGGTGACCGGTATCTTCCCGCGACCCGCTGACGACCCACAGGAGCCCCTTGATGTCCGCAAGCTCGCCCGCAGCCCCCACCTCTCCCGACGTCCAGATCGCCGACGACGCCCAGCGCCCCGTGCGCCGCGCCCTCCTGAGCGTCTACGACAAGACCGGCCTCGTCGAGCTCGCCACGGCTCTGCACGCCGCGGGCGTCGAGCTCGTCTCGACCGGCTCGACCGCGTCCACGATCGCCGCCGCCGGAGTCCCCGTGACCAAGGTCGAGGACCTCACCGGGTTCCCCGAGTGCCTCGAGGGGCGCGTCAAGACGCTGCACCCGCGCGTGCACGCCGGCATCCTCGCGGACACCCGCAAGCAGGACCACCTCGACCAGCTCGCGCAGCTCGAGATCGCACCGTTCGAGCTCGTGGTCGTCAACCTCTACCCGTTCGCGGACACGGTCGCGTCGGGCGCCGGTCCGGACGCCGTGATCGAGCAGATCGACATCGGCGGCCCCTCGATGGTCCGCGCCGCGGCGAAGAACCACCCGAGCGTGGCCGTCGTCGTCGACCCGGCCGCGTACGGCGACGCGGTCGCCGCGGTCCAGCGCGGCGGCTTCACGTACGCCCAGCGCAAGGCGCTCGCGGCGCAGGCGTTCGTGCACACCGCGACCTACGACGTCGCGGTCGCGTCCTGGATGAGCAGCGTCGTCGCGCCCACGGACGCCGCGGAGGTCGACGGCGAGACCGTCCACACCGGCTTCCCCGCCTGGGTCGGCGCCACCTGGGACCGTGCCGACGTGCTGCGCTACGGCGAGAACCCGCACCAGCGCGCCGCGCTCTACACCAACGGGCACGGCGCCACGGGCCTCGCGCAGGCGACCCAGCTCCACGGCAAGGCCATGAGCTACAACAACTACGTCGACGCGGACGCCGCGTGGCGTGCCGCGCACGACCACGGCGACGCCCCGACGGTCGCGATCATCAAGCACGCCAACCCGTGCGGTGTCGCGGTCGGCGCCGACGTCGCCGACGCGCACGCCAAGGCTCACGCGACCGACCCGGTCTCCGCGTACGGCGGGGTCATCGCGACCAACGCGGTGGTGAGCGCGGCCGCGGCCGAGCAGATCGCGGGCGTGTTCACCGAGGTCGTCGTGGCCCCGGGCTACGAGCCTGAGGCGCTCGAGATCCTCTCGCGCAAGAAGAACGTCCGCCTGCTCCAGGTCGACGGCGCCCCGAGCGCGGGCGTCGAGATCCGGCCCATCTCGGGCGGTCTGCTCATGCAGCAGGTCGACCGCATCGACGCCGCGTCCGAGACCGGCGGCGACAGCCCCGCGTCGTGGACGCTCGCGACGGGCGAGGCCGCGGACGCCGAGACGCTCGCGGACCTCGAGTTCGCGTGGCGGGCCGTGCGCGCCGCGAAGTCGAACGCGATCCTGCTCGCCAAGGGCGGGGCTGCGGTCGGCATCGGGATGGGGCAGGTCAACCGCGTCGACTCGTGCCGCCTGTCGGTCGAGCGCGCCAACACGCTCGGCGCCGAGGGCGAGGAGCGTGCGCGCGGCTCGGTCGCCGCGTCCGACGCGTTCTTCCCCTTCGCGGACGGTCTGCAGGTCCTGCTCGACGCGGGAGTGAAGGCCGTGGTCCAGCCCGGTGGGTCGGTCCGTGACGACGAGGTCATCGCGGCGGCGCAGGCGGCCGGCGTCACGCTGTACCTGACGGGCACGCGCCACTTCGCGCACTGACCCGTCCGCAGGGCCGGTCCGTCCGCAGGGCGGGTCGGCGCCTGGCTGGGGCCGAGCATGCGGTTGCCGTCGCTCGACCATGCGGTTGTCGTCCGGATCCACGCGGATCCGGACGACAACCGCATGCTCGGCAGCGGGGCTGGGGAGCGGGAATCGGCAGCGGGGGGGGCGGGGGGCTCAGACGACCGCGTCGCGCAGCCTGCGGCTGGGGTCCGTCGCGACCTCGACGTCCACGTGCAGCGCCACGTCACGGTTCATGAGCTTGCGCACCTGACCCACCTCGCGCGGCGCGTCGACCACGAGGATCGCGCGCACGGTCGCGAGCCGGTGCCCCTCGGCGTTCGTGCGGTGCGCCCCCGCCACGGTCTCGAGGTAGAGCGCGGTCCAGCCCTCGTGGCCCGTGGCGCCGCCGCTCGGGTCACCGCGGTAGACGACCTCGTGGAACGGCGAGGGCGTGCCGAACAACGCGATGTCGTGCCCGAGCTGCTGCGAGAACACGTACGGCGCGTGCTGGGGGACCGGTGCCAGCCCCAGCAGCTCGCGGACGGGTTGCGGCTCGGCGGGCATCTCGTCGATCCCGAGGATGGCCCGCACGGTCGGCTCGGGGTCGTGCAGGGCCGCCGACCAGTGCCCGCCGGGCACGGGCCCGAACACCGCGTTGTCGCGCGTCGCGCAGTCGCCCACGGCGTACAGCCGGCGGAGCGCCTTGAGGGGCAGGTGCCCCGAGGTGCCCGACGGCGCCGCGACGGTCGGGGGAGCCACGCGCCCTGCGCCGTTGACCCGGATCGAGCCGCGCGGGTCGAGCGGGAGCGTGCCCTTGAGCCACGCGGTCGCGGGCTTGGCGCCGACCGCGGCCAGGACCAGGTCGCCCTCGATCGTCCGCCCGTCCGCGAGCACCACGGACCGCGGGCCCACCTCGGTGACCTGGGCCCCGGTGAGCAGGCGAGCGCCGGCGTCGGCGTACCAGCGGACGAGGTGCCCACCGACCTCGGCGCCGAGCTGACGCTCGAGCGGGGTCTGCGCGGCCTCGAGCACCGTGACGTCGCACCCGGCCTTCGACGCGACCCCGGCGACCTCCGCGCCGATCCAGCCCGCGCCGATCGAGACCAGGCGCGTGCCGGGGGTGAGGCGTTCGCGCAGGTGAGCAGCGTCGTCGGCGGTGTGCAGGGTCAGGGCGGCCTCCCAGCCGGGCGGGCGCACGGGTTCGGAGCCCAGGGCGAGGACCGCGACGTCGGCCGTGACGCGTCGGCCGGAGCGGGTCGTGACCGTGACGGACTCGGTGCCGGGCTCGAGGTCGACCGCCGGGTCGTCGAGCAGCGCCTCGTCGGCGAGGACGCTGACGTCGACCCCGATCTCCTCGGTCAGCCAGGCCGGGTCCGGCCGGGTGAGGAGCTCCTTGGACAGCGGCGGGCGGTCGTAGGGCGGCACCCCCTCCGACCCGAGGATCGTCACGCGACCCGTGAACCCGTGTGCCCGCAGGGCCGCGACGGTCTGAGCGCCGGCGAGACCTGCGCCCACGACGACGACCGACCCGGCCGCAGGGCGCCGCGAGTGCGGCAGGACAGCAGTGGTGACTGGTGAGGGCACGATCCCTACGGTAGTCGGCGGTAGGCTCGGACTCGTGAACTGGTGGGAAGCGTGAGCGACGTCACCGCGCCCGGGCGCGGACCGCACAACGGCACCCCGACGCAGCATCGACCGCCGGCGGCACCCGCCTGGCACCGGCTCGACGGCGCGTCGGAGACCGCGGGCGCCGCAGAGGGACAGGCAGCGCCCGGGGACCCGCTCGCACCTGTCGCCCCGCCCTCCGGGATCCCCCGGGTCTCCGGCGGCGACGGGGGTACCAAGCCTCTCGACCGGCCGTCGACGGTCGTCGTGCCCGCCCCCCAGAGCAACCTCGCGATGTGGCTCGTCCTCGCCGGGGTGCTGCTCGCGGTCGCGGTGACGCTGGTCGTCGGGGCGCGCGCGGGAGTGCTGGTCCTCGTGGGGATCCTCGTCGCCGGGGCGGGAGTCCGGGCCTTCCTGCCAGGTCCGGGACCCGTGGGGCTCACGGTCCGCACCCGCTGGACCGACGTCATCATGTACCTCTTCATGGCTGGCGCCATGGGCACGCTCGCCGTCACCGTCCCCAACATCTGACGGCCGCTGCGCCCGGGACCGCCCGGGACGGCACGAGGCCCGGCCCGCAGCAGCGGACCGGGCCTCGTCGCGTCGGCAGAGCCGCGGTGTCAGGCCTTGGGGGCCGAGCCGCCGGTCGGCTCGTCGCCCGAGGTGTCGGTGCTCGTGCCCGTCTCCGGGGCCTCGGCGACCTCGACGGTCTCGGTCACCTCGACCGTCTCGACCGTCTCGACAGCGGCCGGAGCCGCTGCGGCGGGAGACGTCGCTCCCTCGGCGACCGCGGCAGCGGTCGCGGTGCCGGCGGTGCCTGCGGACTTCTCGGCCACGACCGCGGCCTCGTCGACCACGAAGACCTCGTCCTCGGCCAGGAGGTCGTCCTGGACGGGGGCGAAGGCGAACGCACGGTAGAACAGGGCGGCGATCGCCGCGCCCGCGAGCGGGGCGACGATGAAGAGCCAGAGCTGGCTCCAGGTCCACCCGCCGGCGAAGACGGCGGCGGCGAACGAGCGGGCGGGGTTGAGCCCTGCGTTCGTGAACGGCGCGACGACGATCAGCAGCACCGTGAGGGTCAGGCCGATCGCGACCGGCGCGAGCTTGGAGTTCGAGCGCTTGTCCGTGACGCCGAGGATCACGCCGACGAAGATGGCGGCCGCGACGATCTCGATGATGAGGGCCGACCAGACGCTGAACGAGAAGGCGCCGTTCGTCGCGGTCGCGAGCGGGGAGTGCTCCCCGAAGCCGTTGGCGGTCGCGGAGAGGAAGGCCTGCTGCGTCGCGTCGGCGATCAGGCCGCTCTGCTGGAGCACGGGGAGCGCGGAGGCGGGGATGGTCGCGAAGAGCACGGCGGAGGCGATGACGCCACCGACGAGCTGGGCGAGCCAGTAGGGGAGGACGTCGGCCCAGGCGGTGCGGCCGCCGATGGCCGCGCCGAGCGTCACGGCCGGGTTGAAGTGTCCGCCGGACACGTGCCCGACCGCGGCGATCCCTCCGAGCAGCGCGATACCGCCGGCGAGAGCGACGCCGATCGTGCCCGTGCCGAGGCCGCCGACGCTGTAGAGCGCTGCGCCGAGGATCGCGAGGACGAGGAAGAACGTGCCGAAGGCTTCGGCGCCGAGCCGGGCGAGCAGGCTCGGCCCGACCACGACGGTCGTCTCGTCGACGACGACTGCGTCAGGTGCTGAAGTGTCCTGGGACATGGTGTTCCTGTCTGGTGTCTGTAAGGGGTCCGGGAAGGCCGGACGTTCGGGATGAACATGCGAGGTCGGTGCAGAACCGGCATCTCGGAGGCATCCTGCCACCGATGTCTGGGAGTTCGCTGATCAGTTCGTGACCAGTCTCACTCCGCGAGCGCGACCGCGCCAGAGGGGCGGGCCGGGGCCCGCTGGTGGGCGGCGCCGTCGGGGCGTGCCGTGCTCTGCCGCGCGCACCGGACGGAAAGTATCTTGATGTCGAGAAGTCGAGTACCCTGGGCGGCGGTCAGCATCAACGGTTCGCGCGCGCGAGTTCCGGCACTCGCCGGTAGCCCCCGGGCGGCCGCAGGTTCCCCTCGCAGAGTTGGAGTTACCCCCGCATGGGCAAGATCAAGGTCGTCAATCCGGTCGTCGAGCTCGACGGTGACGAGATGACGCGCATCATCTGGCAGTTCATCAAGGACCGCCTCATCTACCCCTACCTCGACATCGACCTCAAGTACTACGACCTGTCGATCGAGAACCGCGACGCCACCGACGACCAGGTGACGATCGACGCGGCGAACGCCATCAAGCAGTACAACGTGGGCGTCAAGTGCGCGACCATCACCCCCGACGAGGCACGCGTCGAGGAGTTCGGCCTGAAGAAGATGTGGGTCTCCCCGAACGGGACCATCCGCAACATCCTCGGTGGCGTCGTCTTCCGCGAGCCCATCATCATCTCGAACATCCCGCGCCTGGTGCCGGGCTGGAACAAGCCGATCATCATCGGCCGTCACGCCCACGGCGACCAGTACAAGGCGACCAACTTCAAGGTCCCCGGCGCCGGCACCCTGACGCTCACCTACACGCCTGCCGACGGCTCCGAGGAGATCAAGCAGACCGTCGTCACCTACGGCGACGACGGTGGCGTGGCCATGGGCATGTACAACTTCAACGAGTCCATCAAGGACTTCGCGCGCGCCTCGTTCGCGTACGGCCTGCAGCGCAACTACCCGGTGTACCTGTCGACCAAGAACACGATCCTCAAGGCCTACGACGGCCAGTTCAAGGACCTGTTCCAGGAGGTCTTCGACGCCGAGTTCAAGGACCAGTTCGAGGCCGCCGGCCTCACCTACGAGCACCGCCTCATCGACGACATGGTCGCCTCGGCCATGAAGTGGGAGGGCGGCTACGTCTGGGCCTGCAAGAACTACGACGGCGACGTCCAGTCCGACACCGTCGCGCAGGGCTTCGGCTCGCTCGGCCTCATGACGTCGGTCCTCATGACCCCCGACGGCAAGACCGTCGAGGCCGAGGCCGCGCACGGCACCGTGACGCGTCACTACCGCCAGCACCAGCAGGGCAAGCCGACGTCGACCAACCCGATCGCGTCGATCTTCGCCTGGACCCGTGGCCTCATGCACCGCGGCAAGATCGACGGCACCCCCGAGGTCACGGCGTTCGCCGAGACGCTCGAGGACGTCGTCATCAAGACGGTCGAGTCCGGCAAGATGACCAAGGACCTCGCGCTCCTGGTCGGCCCGGAGCAGGAGTGGCTGACGACCGAGGACTTCCTCGCGGCGCTCGACGAGAACCTGGCCGCACGCCTGGCCTGATCCTCGTCCCCGCACGCCCGACGGCGCCGCTCACCTCCTCCGGTGAGCGGCGCCGTCGGGCGTTCTCAGGGGTGGGGGACGGGGCCGCGCACGGCCCGACGCGGCCCCGCGCGTGCGGCGCGGGCACCGCCCGCGGGTGTGACGGACGCCCCACGGACGAGGTTCGCGAGTACCCCTGGGGAGCGCGGGGGCGTTGTGACAGAGTGTGGCCATGACAACTCCCGTGAACGTGACCGTGACCGGAGCCGCCGGTCAGATCGGTTACGCCCTGCTGTTCCGCATCGCCGCAGGTCAGCTCCTCGGACCGGACGTGCCCGTCCGCCTGCGACTGCTCGAGATCCCCCAGGGGGTGAAGGCGGCGGAAGGCACCGCGATGGAGCTCGACGACTGCGCCTTCCCGCTGCTGGCGGGCATCGACATCTTCGACGACCCGCGCGCCGGGTTCGAGGGGGCCAACGTCGGCCTGCTCGTCGGAGCGCGTCCCCGCGGCCCGGGCATGGAGCGCGGCGACCTCCTCGAGGCCAACGGTGGCATCTTCAAGCCGCAGGGCGAGGCGATCAACGCCGGCGCGGCCAGCGACGTCCGCGTGCTCGTCGTCGGGAACCCGGCGAACACCAACGCGCTCATCGCCGCGTCGAACGCCCCCGACGTGCCGAAGGACCGCTTCACCGCCATGACGCGCCTCGACCACAACCGCGCGCTGACGCAGGTCGCCAAGCGTGCGGGCGTACCCGTCTCCGAGGTCCGCAAGGTCAGCATCTGGGGCAACCACTCGGCCACGCAGTACCCGGACGTCTTCCACGCCGACGTCGCCGGTCGCCCGGGTGCCGAGCTCGCCGCCGACTCGGCCTGGCTCACGGGCGAGTTCATCCCGACCGTCGCGAAGCGCGGTGCGGCGATCATCGACGCGCGCGGCGCCTCGTCGGCCGCCTCGGCCGCGAACGCCGCGATCGACCACGTGTTCGACTGGGTCAACGGCACGCCCGAGGGCGACTGGACGAGCGCGGGCATCGTGTCCGACGGGTCGTACGGCGTCCCCGAGGGCCTCATGGCCTCGTTCCCCGTGGTCTCGCGCGGCGGGCGCTGGGAGATCGTCCAGGGCCTGGAGATCTCGGACTTCTCGCGCGAGCGCATCGACGCCTCGGTCGCGGAGCTCGTCGAGGAGCGCGACGCGGTGCGCGGGCTCGGCCTGATCTGACCTCGTCCCGGGAGCCGGACCCGAGGGTGGCCACGCAGCCCGTCGTGGTCGTCTGACCACCCTCGGCGTCGGAAAATCCCTGCGTGCGCGTCGGACCCCCGCCATAGGATCGACGCGCCATGACCGATGCACCCACCGGCACTCCGACCGGCCCAGACCATGTCGTCCCTTCCCCGTCCGTCACCTCGACGGACCCCGCGCGCCGCCTCGACTGGCGGCGCCTGCGCGGGCCCCAGGCCGTCGTCGCGCTCGTCGCGCTCACGATCGGTGCGATCGGTGCCGCGTACGGCACCGTGGTCGCGGGCTGGCTCGCCGCGGACCCGACGACGGCGACGCTCCAGCTCCTCGCCGCGTGCGTCGTCGGCGCGGCCCTGCTCGACACCGTCGGACAGGTGGTCTGGGCCGGGGTCGTCGACCGGGCCGAGGGGCGCCTGCGCGGAGACCTGCTCTCCGCGGCCCTGCACCAGCCGCTGGACACCCTCACCGAGCAGGCCGTGGGCGAGGTGCTGGACCGCGTCGACGACGACACCCATGCCGTCGGCACGCTCGTGCGTCGTCAGGCGTGGGGTGCAGGACGCACGCTCGTCGGCGTGGTCCCCATGTGGGTCGTGGCCGGGCTGACGTGGTGGCCCGCGTGGATCCTGTTCCCCGTGCTCGGCCTGGTCGCCGGGCTGGTCGTGCGCCCCATGCTCGGGGAGATCGCTCGCCGGAAGGTGATCGAGGAGGCGGCCTGGACGGACCATGCGGCCGCGTTCGAGGAGGCCGTGGCCGCGCGCGACGACCTGCGCACGAGCCTGGGCCAGTCGTTCGCCGTGCGCAGGCTCGCCGAACGGTCGGCGCAGGTCCACCGACGCTTCGAGTCCGTTCTCTCGGTCGAGTCGAGCATGCTCCGGCGTGCCGGGCTCGTGCTCGCCTCGCTCCTCGCAGGTGTGGCGGTCTCGGGTGCGGCGCTCGCCGCGGACGGCCAGCTGGGCGTCGACCGTCTCGTCACGCTGTTCCTGGTCACGTCGATGTTCGTGGGGCAGACCGACAACCTCGTCCACCACCTGCCCGACATCCAGGAGGGGCTCGGGGCGCTCACGCGCATCCGGCAGATGCTCTCGGTCGCCCCCGAGCCGGTGGGTGGGCGCCCCGTCCCGGAGGGCCCCGTGGGCATCGAGCTCCGGGACGTCCACTTCTCCTACGCCGAGGGCACGTTCGCCCTCGACGGCGTGAGCCTGGACGTGCCGGCCGGCGCGACGATCGCGCTCGTCGGTCGGACGGGCTCGGGCAAGTCGACCCTCGCGTCGCTGCTGTCCCGGGCGGTCGAGCCGCCCCGCGACGCGGTGTTCGTGGGCGGCGTCGACGTGCGCGACCTCGACCTGCAGGCGCTGCGCGCCGCGGTGGGCGTCGTGACCCAGCGGACCGAGATCCTCGCGGGCACGCTCGCGGAGAACGTCGCGCTGTTCGCCGACGTCCCGCGCTCGTCGATCGAGGACGCGGTGCGCGAGCTGCGCCTCGACGACTGGGTGGCCGGGCTTCCCGACGGGCTCGACACGGTGCTCGGCCCCGGCGGGACGTCCCTGTCGGCGGGGGAGGAGCAGCTCGTCGCGTTCGCCCGCCTCCTGGTGCGCGACGTCCAGGTCGTCGTCCTGGACGAGGCCACGGCGCGCATGGACCCGTTGACCGAGGCCCGGGTCGTGGCCGCCTCGGAGCGGCTGCTCGCGGGCCGCACGGGCGTGCTCGTCGCGCACCGGCTCACGACGATCGAACGCGCCCGCCTGATCGCGGTGCTCGACCGGGGGAGCGTCGTCCAGCAGGGTGACCGGGCCGCGCTCGCGCGGCTCGCGGGTCCCTACCGTGACCTGCTCGAGGCGAGCGTCGCGCAGGACGGGCTCGCGTCGCCGGCACCGGCCGAGGGTGCAGGCAGTCTCGAGCGCGGGGCCCGCCCGGACCACGGGCTCGACGACGCCGGTTCGAGCGGTGAGCGTCCGGCCGCGGCTCCGGGGCAGGCGGACGAGGCCGTCGGCGGTCGGCGCCGACTGGGCGCACCCCCGGTCCTCGCCGACCCGGGAGACGGCCCCAGCCTCGCGCGCGGCGTGCTGCACGCGCTGTTCGTGCGTCCGGCGTGGGGCGTCGTGGGGGCCGGGCTGTTCCTCGTGGCGAGCCTCGTCTCGGCGCAGGGAGCGGTCACCGGGTTCCTCTGGGGGCGCGCCGTCCAGGGGCTCGACGAGGGCTTCCCGGCGGGGCTGCTCGTCCCGTTCGCGGTCCTCCTCGTGGTCGCGCCGCTGTGCCTCGCGCGCGCCCTGTACGTCTACCCGCGCTGGTGGATCGAGGTCCTGCTGCGCGTGCGCATGTCGGTCATGACGGGCCAGACGCGCCAGCACCGGCTCACGGCGACGCCGCCCGGCGAGGTCGTGGCGCGAGCCATGGACGCCGACCGCTTCGTGCGGTACGCGGACCGCTGGGTCGACCTCGTCAACGGGCTCGTCATCGCGGGCGTCACGGCGCTGCTCAGCCGGTCGTGGCTCGCGGGGGCCGTGCTGCTCGCGGTCATGGTCGTGTCGGCCGCTGCGTCGGCGCTCGGCCGACCGATCGCCGGTCGGTCGGCCACACGCTCCTCGGCCGCGCGTGCCCGGTTCGGGCGGTCGCTGGTCTCGGCGCTCGACTCGGCGCGTACCGTCAAGCTCGCGGCCCGGACCCCGCAGGTGCACGCGCACCTGCACGAGGTCGACGCGGGCCGGGTGCGGGCCGCGATCTTCGAGCACCGGGTGCAGGCCGCGCTCGACGGCGTGCCGCTCGTCATGATCCAGCTCGGCGTCGTCGCGGCGTGGGCGGGTCTCCTGACGGGTACGTGGGACCTCGCGACGGCGCTCCTGGTCGCGAACGCGGTCAACGGCTTCGGGTGGTTCGGCGTCGTGGCCGGGGCGGTCGTGACCGAGGCGCCCGGCACCCGGTCCTGGCAGCGGGCGACGAGCCGCCTCGCCGCGGGGGCGGACCTCATGGACGTGCCGCCCGGCGTCGACCTGCTCACCGGTGCGGCGCCCACGCCGGCGCCCAGCCCCCGGCAGGCGCTCGAGCTCCTGGAGCTGGCGGGCGTGAGCGCGCTGCACGACGACGGCACGATCGGTGTGCAGGGCGTCGACCTGACGATCGAGCGCGGCGAGCTCGTGCTGCTGCTCGGCCAGGTGGGTGCGGGCAAGTCGAGCCTCCTCGCGGCCCTCGCCGGGCTCATGGAGCACACGGGCCACATCCGGTGGAACGGGACCGACGTCGAGGACGCGCAGACGTTCCTGCGTCCGGGGCAGGTCGCGCACGTCGCGCAGGTCCCGCGCGTGCTGTCGGGAACGTTCGCCGACAACGTGCGGCTCGGTCACGAGCGTGAGGTCCAGGGACCGGTCGCGGCCGCGCGCATGGAGCGGGACGTGGTCGAGGCGGGCGGGCACGGGGCGCTCGTGGGGCATCGCGGTGTGCGGCTCTCGGGCGGTCAGGTGCAGCGGCTCGCGCTCGCCCGGGCGCTCGCGACCGACGCCGAGCTCCTCCTGGCCGACGACGTGTCGAGCGCCCTGGACGCCGCGACGGAGATCGAGCTGTGGTCGTCGCTGCGCGAGCGCGGGACCACCGTGATCGGTTCGACCTCGAAGCGCGCGGCTCTCGCGCGTGCGGACCGGGTCGTCGTCCTGCACGAGGGTGCGATCGCGGAGGTCGGGCCGTGGCGCGACCTGGCGCCGAGGTGGGGGCATCTCGCGGGCTGACCCGCAGCGTCGATTCGTCCCGTTCCGAGCCTCGTTCGGCGTCTCCTGACAACAAACTCTTGCTGCAACTTTCTGCAAGGGCTACAGTCTGGGTCAGCCGGCGGCGGGGAGCGCCCGGCTCGGGAGACCACGCGGAGCGCAGAGGCTCGGTCGCCCGGCGGTGCGTTCGCACGTCCGACTCCCCGGTGACAAGGGAGTCCTCATGCCAGCACCTGCCCCCAGGCGGTCCTCCAGACCGCGCCGCACCACAGCCTCCCTCGCGGCGATATCGGTCGCGCTGACCGGGCTGACCGGCTTCACGGCCGTCGCCAACGCGGCGACCGGCCCCGCGGCGACCGCGAACGATGCGCCGCGCACCTTCGCGCTCGTCGGCAGCCTCCAGGACGAGGCGGGCTGTGCGGCGGACTGGGACCCGGCCTGCGCCGCGACCGAGCTCGTGCCGACCGGCACCGACGGCGTCTTCTCGGCCGACTTCCAGGTGCCCGCGGGCACCTACGAGTACAAGGTCGCCGTGAACGACTCGTGGGACGAGGCGTACGGCCTGAACGGTGGCGCGGACAACATCCCGCTCGTCGTCGGCGGCCCCACGACCTTGCGCTTCACGTTCGACGACGTCGCCAAGCGCGTCTCGCTCGCGCCCGTCGGGCTCGGAGGAGCCTACGACGAGGCGACCGACGCGCCGATCGTGACCCCGCCCGTGCGCCAGCCGGGCTCGGACGAGCAGTTCTACTTCGTCATGACCGACCGCTTCGCGGACGGCGACCCGACCAACAACGAGGCCGGCATCGAGGGCGGTGCGCTGCGCTCGGGCTACGACCCCACGAACAAGGGCTTCTACCAGGGTGGCGACATCCAGGGCCTGCGCGACCAGCTCGACTACATCGAAGGACTCGGGACCACCGCGATCTGGCTCACGCCGTCGTTCAAGAACAACCCGGTCCAGGGCGAGGGCGAGAACGCCTCGGCGGGCTACCACGGCTACTGGGTCACGGACTTCACGCAGATCGACCCGCACCTGGGGACCAACGCCGAGCTCGAGGCGCTCATCGACGAGGCGCACGCCAAGGGCATCAAGGTCTACTTCGACATCATCACCAACCACACGGCCGACCTGATCGACAACGAGCAGAAGCAGTACTCGTACGTCGACCAGGCGACCGCGCCGTACAAGGACGCAGCGGGCAACGTGTTCGACCCGGCCGACCACGCGGGCAAGGACACGTTCCCCGCGATGGACCCCGCGACGTCGTTCCCCTACACGCCCGTGGTCGCCGACGACGCGAAGGACGCCAAGGTCCCCGCGTGGCTCAACGACACGACGCTCTACCACAACCGCGGCAACTCGACGTGGTCCGGCGAGTCGGTCACCTACGGCGACTTCGACGGCCTGGACGACCTCATGACCGAGAACCCGCGCGTCGTGGACGGGTTCGTCGACGTCTACCAGGGCTGGGTCGACCTCGGCATCGACGGCTTCCGCATCGACACGGTCAAGCACGTCAACTTCGAGTTCTGGGAGACGTGGACCACCGAGGTCCTCGACTACGCCCACTCGAAGGGCAAGGACGACTTCTTCATGTTCGGCGAGATCTACGACGCCGACGCCGCCAAGCTCTCGCCGTACGTCCGCAGGACGGACATGAGCTCGGTCCTCGACTTCGCCTTCCAGTCCTCGGCCGCGAGCTTCGCGAGCGGCAACAGCGCCAAGGGCCTGTCCCAGCTCTTCGCGAGCGACGACATGTACACGACGCCCGACTCGTCGGCCTCGGCGCTGCCCACCTTCCTCGGCAACCACGACATGGGCCGGATCGGGTACCTGCTGCAGACCACGGGTGACGCGCAGCGTCGCGACGAGCTCGCGCACGACCTCATGTACCTCACTCGCGGCCAGCCCGTCGTCTACTACGGCGACGAGCAGGGCTTCGCGGGCGTGGGCGACGGCAAGGACAAGAACGCTCGTCAGTCGCTGTTCGCGACCCAGGTCGGCGAGTACGCGGACCAGCCGCTCGTCACGGGCGAGACGGCCGGCAGCCAGGACCGCTACGACACCACGTCGCCGCTCTACACCCACATCGCGGAGCTCTCCGCGCTGCGTGCCGACAACCCGGCGCTCGCCACCGGGGCTCAGATCGAGCGCTACACGGACTCGGGCGCGGGCGTCTACGCCTTCTCGCGCGTGGACCGCACCGAGAAGGTCGAGCACCTCGTGGGGCTCAACAACTCGACCGCGGCCAAGACGGTCGGCTTCACGACGCTCACGCCGGGAGCGACGTACACGCCGCTCCTCGGGGGTGACCCCGTCACGGCAGGTGCCGACGGCACGGTCTCGCTCACGGTCCCGGCCCTGGGCTCGGTCGTCCTGAAGGCCGACCGTACGGTGGGCGTCGAGTCGACGGGCGACGTGTCGGTCACGGTCCCGGCCGCGGGAGCGGGACTCACCGGGGTCGCCCCGGTCAGCGCGGACGTCGACGACGCCGCGTGGTCCGAGACCAGCTTCGCGTGGCGCGTCGTCGGGTCGGACGAGTGGCAGGGCCTCGGCACGGCCGAGGACACCTCGCCGCGCGTCTTCCACGACGTGAGCGACCTGGCGAAGGGCACGCTCGTCGAGTACCGCGCCGTGACGGTCGACGCCGACGGCGACCGGGCCGCGTCCTCGACGTTCGCGAGCGTGGGGAACGCGGTGAGCGGTGACGAGGAGGTCGAGCCCCCGACGGACATCGACCTGGTCACCGTCCCCGGCAGCCACAACTCCGAGATGGGGTGCGCGGGCGACTGGGCTCCCGGCTGCGAGGCCGCGAAGCTCACCAAGCGCGCCGACGGCGTCTACGCGGGCACGTTCGACGTCCCGGCCGGGACGTACGAGTACAAGGTCGCGATCAACGGCTCGTGGGACCTCAACTACGGCGTGGGCGGCGCGAAGGACGGCTCCAACGCGACGTACACGACTGCGGGCGGCCCGGTGACGTTCTACTGGGACCCGGTCTCGCACGACTTCTCGAGCACGGCCCAGGGCCCGATCGTCACGGTCGCTGGCTCGTTCCAGGACCAGCTCGGCTGCTCGGCAGCCTGGTCTCCGGACTGCCTGGGGTCGTGGTTGCGCGACCCGGACGGTGACGGCGTCTATACGTTCACGACGTCGGCGCTCGCCACGGGCGCCTACGAGGGCAAGGTCACGCACGGCATGAGCTGGGCCGAGAACTACGGCGTCGGCGGCGTCAAGGACGGCCAGAACTACTCGTTCAGCGCGACCGAGGGCAAGGCCGTCACCTTCTCCTACGTGCTGGCGACGCACGTCCTGACGATCGAGGTGGCGGACCCGCCGCTGCCCGGCACGGGCCAGCAGGCGGCGCACTGGGTGAGCAAGGACCTGGTCGCGTGGCCGCGCGAGCTTCTCGCCGGGGCGGACCCGGCGACGCTGGGCTGGACGCTCCACTCGGCGCCGACGGGCGGCCTGAGCGTCGCCGACGGTGCGGTCGTCGCTCCGGAGGGGGCGTCGTCGTACTCCCTCGTCCTGGACCCTGCCGGCCTGCCCGACGACGTCGTAGCCGACTTCCCGGCCCTCGCCGACGCGGTGGCCCTGCGGGTCACGGGCACCGACGGCGAGCCGATCTCCGTGGACGCGGCGACCGCCGCGCTCACGGGTCAGCTCCTGGTCGCCCAGCGCGGCGGACCCGCGGCCGACGCACCGCTCACCGCGACGACCGGGGTGCAGCTCCCGGGCGTCCTGGACGACCTGTTCGCCGAGGGCGCCGCGGACCGCACGCTCGGCGCGAGCATCTACACCAACGGCAAGTGGGCCTCGTTCGCGCTGTGGGCCCCCACGGCCAAGAAGGTCACGCTCCTCGCGTGGCCCGGCACGGGCGACGCCGCGGACCTGAAGACCGAGGACGCCCGGCAGTTCCCTGCCGAGCGCCAGGCGGACGGGACGTGGACGGTCGACGGGAAGGACGCCGACAAGAAGTTCGGCTGGGTCGGTGCCCGATACCTCTACGAGGTCGAGGTCTTCGTCCCGTCGACCGGCAAGGTCGAGACGAACGTCGTGACCGACCCGTACTCGCTCGGGCTCACGCTCAACTCGACGCACTCGGTCGTGGTGGACCTCGACGCGAAGAGCACGCAGCCGAAGGTGTGGAAGGACACCAAGGCTCCTGTCGTGGAGCGGGCCGTCGACCAGACGATCTACGAGCTGCACGTGCGGGACTTCTCGATCGCCGACGCCACTGTGCCGGCCGACAAGCGCGGCACGTACCTCGCGTTCGGGGAGAAGAAGTCGGCCGGCATGAAGCACCTCGCCGAGCTCGCCGACGCGGGCCTGACGACGGTGCACCTGCTCCCGACGTTCGACATCGCGACCATTGAAGAGGACCGGGCCGAGCAGTCGGTCACCGGTGACCTGAGCGGCTTCGCGCCCGACGGCACCGAGCAGCAGGCGGCCGTGTCCGCGATCCGGGGCACGGACGGCTTCAACTGGGGCTACGACCCGCTGCACTTCTCCACGCCCGAGGGCTCGTACGCCGTCGACGCGGAGGGGGCCGCGCGCGTCGCCGAGTTCCGCACCATGGTCGGGTCGCTGCACCAGACCGGGCTCCAGGTCGTGCTCGACCAGGTGTTCAACCACACCGCGGCCAGCGGCCAGGACCCCAAGAGCGTGCTGGACAAGGTCGTGCCCGGCTACTACCACCGCCAGAACACGACGACCGGCGCGGTCGAGACCAGCACGTGCTGCCAGAACCTCGCGACCGAGCACGCCATGACGGGCAAGCTCATGGTCGACTCGGTCGTCACCTGGGCCCGCGACTACAAGGTCGACGGCTTCCGCTTCGACCTCATGGGGCACCACTCGAAGCAGAACATGCTCGACGTCCGGGCCGCGCTCGACGAGCTCACGCCGAAGAAGGACGGCGTGGACGGCAAGGCCGTGTACCTCTACGGCGAGGGCTGGAACTTCGGCGAGGTCGCGGACAACGCACTGTTCGAGCAGGCCACGCAGGGCCAGCTCGGCGGGACGGGCATCGGCACGTTCTCCGACCGCCTGCGCGACGCGGTCCACGGCGGGTCTCCCGTCGACGGGGCGTCGACGTTCACGCAGGGCTTCGGCACGGGCCTCGCGACCGACCCGAACGGGCAGCCCGCCCGGGCGGGGGAGCCTGGCACGGTGAACGACGGGTCTCCCGACGAGCTCGCAGCGCTGGGGCATGAGACGGACCTGGTCCGGCTGGGCCTCGCGGGCAACCTGCGCAGCTTCACGTTCACGACCTCGACGGGCGAGACCCGGCGCGGCGACGAGATCGACTACCGGGGTGCGCCCGCGGGCTACGCGGACTCGCCCGAGGAGATCATCAGCTACGTCGACGCGCACGACAACGAGACGCTGTTCGACCTGCTGACCCTCAAGCTGCCGGCGGACACGTCGATGGCCGACCGGGTGCGCATGAACAACGTCTCGCTCGCCACGACGGCCCTGTCGCAGACGCCGTCGCTGTGGCACGCGGGCACCGACCTGCTGCGTTCCAAGTCGCTCGACCGCAACAGCTACGACTCGGGCGACTGGTTCAACGCGATCGACTGGACCGGGACCGAGAACGGGTTCGGCAAGGGTCTGCCGCTCGAGGCCGACAACGGGGAGAAGTGGCCGCTCATGGCGCCGCTGCTCGCGAACCCGGCGCTCAAGCCGGTCGCGCAGGACATCGAGACGGCGTCCGACAACGCGGCCGACCTGCTGCGGCTGCGGTCCTCGACGGACCTGTTCCGCCTGGGCAGCGCGGACCTCGTCAACGAAAAGGTCACGTTCCCCGACGCGGGGACCGGCCAGACGCCCGGCGTGATCGTCATGAGCATCGACGACACGGTCGGGGCGGACGTGGACGAGGAGCTCGACGGCGCGCTCGTCGTCTTCAACGCCTCGCCCGAACCGGTCACGCAGACGGTCGCGGGGCTGGCGGGCCGCCAGTACGCGCTCTCGCCGGTCCAGGCCGAGGGGCACGACGACGTGGTCAAGGCGACCACGTGGGACGCGGCGACCGGCACGGTCACGGTCCCGGCGCGCACGGTCGCGGTGCTCGTCGAGCCGCGTGCCGCGAAGGTCGAGCTGACCGCCTCGGCGCGCACCCAGTGCGTCGCGGGCCGCGTGACCGTCACGGTCAGCGCGGTCAACGCCGGCGCAGTCCCCGCGACGGTCAGGGTCGAGACGCCGTTCGGTGCCAAGACCTTCACGGGGGTCCTGCCGGGCAAGTCCGCCCAGCAGACGTTCGCGACCCGCCAGACGCAGGTCCCCGCCGCCACGGCCACTGTCACGGGCACGGCGACGATCGACGGCAAGGAGGTCCGGACGGGCTACGACGTGTCGTACGCCGCGCGTGAGTGTGGCTAGCGCCTCCGGGTGAACGAGCGAGAGCGGAGCTCGTGCGCGACGTGCCGGACACGTCGCGCACGGGCTCCGCTCTCGGTGCGTGCGGGGACTAGACCGCGTCGAGCCGGGCCCGCACCTCCGGGTCGAGGTCCAGGTCCGCCGCCCCGAGCAGCTCGTCGAGCTGCGCGACGCTGCTCGGACCGATCACCGGGATGACCGGTACCGGGCCGCCGAGCAGCCACGCGAGCGCGACCTGGTTGGGCGTCGCGCCGATCTGCCGCGCGACGTCGTGCAGCACGCGGCGACGCTCGAGCGAGGTCGGGTGCCCGTAGCCCTCCCACAGCTCCTTGTCGTCGCGCACCATGGCGCCCTGCAGCAGCGGGGAGTAGGCCGTGACCGCGAGCGGGGGCCGCTCCTCGCTCCCCGTCGAGCGCGCGTAGTCGAGCAGCTCGGGCGAGGCCCAGTTGTGCCGGTCGGGGTCCGGGGTCGGGTAGAGGTAGCTGAGCTGCTCCTGGACCACCCCGTACGGCGCGACGCCCTGTCGCAGCGCCTCCTCGCGCGCCTCGACGACGCGCCACAGCGCGACGTTCGAGATGCCCGAGATCCCGACGGCGCCCTCGGCCTGGAGCTTGCCGAACGCCCCGACGGTCTCCGCGAGCGGGGTGTCGAGGTCGTCGACGTGCCCGTAGAGCACGTCGAGGTGGTCGACCCCGAGGTGCCGCAGACTCTCGTGCGCCTCCCAGGCGATCGTCTCCGCGGCCAGGCCCTGGTAGTTGGTCGGGGGAGTGCTGGACAGGGGCAGCGTGCGGTCCTTCTGGGCCGCGCCGAGCTTGGTCGCGATGCGGACCTGGTCGCGCGCGCCGCGGCTCACGAGCCAGCGGTTGAGCAGGTCCTCGCTGTCGCGCCCGTGCCCTCCGGCCCAGAGGCTGTAGTTGTTGGCCGTGTCGAGGAAGGTCCCGCCGGCCTCGAGGTAGCGGTCGAGGATCGCGAACGAGGTCTCCTCGTCCGTGCTGGTGCCCATGAGCATGGTGCCGAGGCAGAGTGTGCTGACGTCGAACGACGTCCGGCCGTCGCCGAGGGTGCGGTAGCGCATGGTGGTCTCCTGCGAAGAGTGCTGCTGGTTGACGGTCTCCACGCTAGGAGTCGAGCGGCCTGGGTGTACGGTCCATTGGCATGGCATCTGACCAGACCAATGTGCGGCGCGAACACGAGGCGAGGGTGCCGCCCCGCTCGCCTCGTGCGTCCGGTCCGCCCAGCCCCGGCCCGACGACGGCGCTCGCCTGGGAGACCGTCCTCGACCTGGGCACGGGGCCCGGCCCGCTCCACCGGCGGCTCGAGGACGCGGTGCGCGAGGCCGTCCACCTCGGACGCGTCCCGCCCGGGGCCGCCCTGCCCCCGAGCCGCGTGCTCGCCGACACCCTGGGCGTCTCGCGCTGGGTCGTGACCGAGGCCTACGGTCAGCTCGTCGCCGAAGGGGCACTCGAGTCCCGGACAGGGTCGGGGACCAGGGTCCCGCTCACGGCCCGGACCCACGCCTGGGCGACCGGCCCCGGGGCCCGGGCGACGCCGTCGGGCACGGGAGGGCTGCCCACCACCCGGGCCCGACTCGACCTGGGGCCGGGCGTGCCCGACCTGCGGCACGTGCCGCGCGCCCCCTGGGTCCGCGCGCTGCGCGAGGCCCTCGCCGAGGCGCCCGACGCGGACCTCGCGGCCCCCGACCCCACCGGCCATCCCGCGACGCGGGCGGCGCTCGCGGACTACCTCGCCCGCGCCCGGCACGTGCGCGCAGGCGGGGGCGACGTCGTCGTGACGCACGGCGCCGACGACGCCATGCGGCGCGTCGCGGCGGCGCTCCACGGGGCCGGGCACCGGGCCCTGCTCGTCGAGGACCCGAGCTGGTCGCGCCTGCGCGAGACCGCGGCCGCCGCGGGGCTCACGCCCGTGCCGGTCCCGGTCGACGGCGACGGGATCGACGTCGACGCGCTCCTCGCCGCGGCGGGCCGGACCGGTGCGCGCGCCGTGCTCGTGACGCCCGCCCACCAGTTCCCCACGGGAGCGGCCCTCTCGCCCGCGCGGCGTGAGGTGCTCGTCCGGTGGGCGCGCGACGTCGACGGGCTGGTCGTCGAGGACGACTACGACGCCGAGTTCCGCTACGACCGTCGGCCCGTGGCCGCGATGCAAGGGCTCGCGCCCGACCGCGTGGTGCTGCTGGGCTCGCTGAGCAAGACGCTGTCGCCCGCGTTCGGGCTCGGGTGGGCGGTGCTGCCGCCGGGGTGGCGGGACCCGGTGGTCGACCGGGGCGGGGCCGGTCCGTCGACGATCGACCAGCTCGCGCTCGCGCGGTTCGTGACGTCCGGCGCGTACGAACGGCACCTGCGCGCTGCGCGGGGACGGTTCCGACGGCGCCGGCAGGTGCTCGTCGAGGCGCTCGGGAAGGCGCTGCCCGGGACGCTCGTCACGGGGATCGCCGCGGGCATGCACGCCGTGGTCGAGCTGCCGGACGGCGTCGTGGCCACGGACGTGGTGCGCGAGGCGGCGCTGCGCGAGGTCAACGTCGCGGCGGTCGAGCGGTACCGGGCGACGGCCGCCGGGCGCGACGCCGGGAGGGACCGGCTCGTCGTCGGGTACGGCAACCTCGCGGACGCGCGCGTCGAGGAGGCCGTGGCGCGGCTCGCGGCGGCGGTGCGGGCCGCGGGGAGGTAGGGGCGCGCGGTGCTGGCGCTGGCGCTGGCGTGGGCGGGTCGCAGGGAGGCAGGCGGTCGGTCCGTATGCTCGGGCCATGGTTCGCGCGGGGGAGAACACGTCAGAGGTCAGCAGGTCGGGGACGTCGGCGTTCGCCGGCGACGACGCCGAGGCGCGAGGACCGGCTGAGCGGCGTCGCACGGTCCTCGCCCTGGTCGTCAGCGTGGTCCTCGTCGGGGTCCTGATCGGTGTCGCGGCCGTCGTCATCGGCCTGGTCGTCCCGGATGCGCCCGACCGCACGGCCGACGTCGAGGCCACCGCGCGCCGGGACGCGTTCCTCGACACCTTGGTACCTATGCCGGGAGTGGTGGACCTCGTCGAGCCTGCCAGCATGGTGCAGACCGGCTACGACGCCCGCTCCGAGATGATCGACGTCACGGTCTCCGGCACACCCGCCGAGCTCGAGGAGGTGTTTGCCGCACTGTGCGAGCACGGGGGCCGAGAAGGGGACCACGGCGCCGACTACCTCTTCGCCGTCACGACCGACGCGGCGCCCATGACCCTGCAGTGCGAAGACCCTGCCCTGGCGGGCCGCCTGGCCGCGCTCGTCGACCTTGCCCGCGACGTACCGCCGTCGACGGTCGAGGGCGTCAGGATCGCCGTCTCAGGCGCTGACGTGTCGGTCTGGGCGCGACCCGCCCCGGAGGCGCTGCCCGAGGCCTGGCGATGGGTGTCCCCGTGGACCACGGGCGTCCTCGACCTAGGGCTCACCCCGGTCGAGGTCCGGTTGGCGCCGGAGCCGTGACTGCGTCGAGCGTGCAGCAGTGGCGCGCAGGTCAGCGGAAGACGATCGTCCGGTGCCCGTCGAGCAGCACGCGGTGCTCGGCGTGCCAGCGAACGGCCCGCGCGAGCGTGCGGCGCTCGACGTCCTCGCCCAGCGCGACCAGGTCCTCGACGGCGCGCGAGTGGTCGACGCGCTCGACGTCCTGCTCGATGATCGGTCCCTCGTCGAGGTCGCCCGTCACGTAGTGCGACGTCGCGCCGATGAGCTTGACGCCGCGGTCGTGCGCCTGCGCGTAGGGGCGGGCGCCCTTGAAGCTCGGCAGGAACGAGTGGTGGATGTTGATGACCTGGCCCGACAGGTCGCGGCACAGGTCGTCGGACAGGATCTGCATGTAGCGCGCGAGGACGACGAGCTCGACGTCGAGCTCGGCCACGAGCTCGCGCAGGCGGTCCTCGGCGGCGGCCTTGGTGTCGCGCGTGACGGGCACGTGGTGGAACGGCTTGCCGTAGAACGCGGCGATGTCCTCGAGGTCGCGGTGGTTGCCCACGACGCCCACGACCTCGATCGGCATGCCCTGCGAGCGCTCGCGGTAGAGCAGGTCGACGAGGCAGTGCGCGGCCTTGGAGACCATGACGAGGGTGCGCACGCGGCGCCCGACCACGTCGAGGTTCCACGTCATGTCGAACGCCTCGATCACGGGCGCGAGCGCGGTCTCGAGCTCGTCGCGCGACGCGGTCGACTCGACCTGGACGCGCATGAAGAACAGCCCGGACAGCGGGTCGCCGAACTGCTGCGACTCGGTGATGTTGCCACCGTGCTCGGCGAGCGTCCCCGTGACGGCGTGCACGATCCCCGGACCGTCCGGGCAGGACAGCGTGAGGACCCAGTGGGTCGGCGTGGACGCGTCGGGCGCGCCGGAGGCAGGAACGTTCGACAGAGAGGTGCTGGACACGGTCCCAGGGTAGCCGCGCCGTCGCGCGTCCACCGGCTCCGTCCGGGCCGCGTCCGGCCGACCGCCTGATAGGCAACAAAGTTGTCTTCCATTGTGCAGTGCGCAACGGAGGGTGCCACGACGTGGACCGCACCGCGAACGGCTGCATAACCTCCCGGAACCGGCGCCACCGACGACGCCGGCCCCCGAGTCGATGACGGAGTCGATATGAAGAAGTCCCGCCTGGCGGCGTTCGGCGTCGCCGCCGTGCTGGCCCTGACGGCCTGCGCCCCCACCCAGTCCACGATCACCGAGGCCGAGAACGACGAGAGCACGGGCACGCTGCGCGTGTGGCTCTTCGCCGAGGTCAACCAGGACCCCAAGGCCGCGGTGGTCGACGAGGCCGTCGCGGAGTTCGAGGCCGAGCACGACGGCGTCGAGGTCGACGTCCAGTACATCCCCGTCGACACCCGCGCCGAGCGTTTCAACGCCGCGTTCAACGACCCTGCTTCGGCCCCCGACGTCGCCGAGTTCGGCAACACCGACATCGCGGCCTACGTCGCCGCGGGCGGTCTCGCGGACGTGACCAAGGAGGTCGCGGCCTGGGACGAGTCGGGCGACCTGACCCCCTCGATCGCCGCCACGACCGAGATCGACGGTGCGACCTACGGGGTCCCGTGGTTCATCGGCGTCCGCGCGCTCTACTACCGCACGGACGTCTTCTCCGAGCTGGGCCTGTCCGTCCCCGCGACGCTCGCCGAGATCGAGACCGCGGCGCGCGCGATCCGGGCCGCCAAGCCCGAGATGGTCGGTATCGCGGCGGGCGGCGCGTACCAGTACGCGGCCATGCCGTTCCTGTGGGCGGGCGGAGGAGCGCTCGCGACCCAGGGCTCCGACGGCGCGTACACCTCGGCGCTCACCACGCCCGAGTCCCGCGCGGGCGTCACGGCGTACACGAACCTCCTCGCCGACGACATCTGCCCCTCGGCCCTGTGCGCCGAGTGGACCGGCAGCGCGAGCGTCCAGCAGTTCGTCGCGGGCACGGCGGGAATGGTCGTGGGCGGCGACTTCAACCGCAAGGCCGTCGACGAGTCGGCCGTGGGCGCCACGTACGCGATCGTCCCGCTCCCGGGCGAGAAGGCCGGCGAGATCGCCCCGGCGTTCGCGGGCGGCAACAACCTCGGCGTCTTCAAGAGCACCGAGCGCAAGTCCCTCGCGGTCGACTTCATGACGCTCCTGGGCGGGAAGAAGTACCAGGAGAAGATGTTCGACGCGATGGGCAACCTGCCCACGTTCACCGACGTCCAGGAGAAGGTCGCGGCGGCGACGCCCGCGATCGAGCCCTTCACCGAGACCCTCGCGGCGGGCACCGAGTTCGTCCCCTCGACCCCGGCGTGGACCCAGATCGACGCCCAGGGCGACATCAAGACCATGCTCCAGACCGTCGCGACGAAGCAGGCCACGGTCGAGCAGGCCACGCAGACCGCGGCCGCCGCGATGGACAAGGCGTTCTCCGAGGCCCCCTGATGACCTCGCTCACCACCGCACCGGGGGCGGGCAGCACGTCCGCCCGCCCCCCGCGTCCCGCGCGTCGCTCCCGGACCGGGACCTCCCGGCTCGAACCGTGGGCCTACCTGCTGCCGGCCGCCGCGATCCTCGTCGGCCTGCTCGGGTACCCGCTCTACCAGCTCGTCGTCACGTCGTTCTACGACTACCGCCAGGCCAACGTCACGGGCGGGGCGCCGCTCGAGTTCCTGGGTCTCGGCAACTACGCCCAGCTCTTCGGGGACGCGAAGTTCTGGACGGTCCTGCTCAACACGACGGTCTTCGCGGCCGGCTGCGTCGTCGCGACCCTCGCGCTCGGTTCGGCGCTCGCGGTCCTCGCGACCCGGGTCAGCCGGTGGGTGCGCTCGGTCCTGTTCCTCGCGGCGCTCGGCGCGTGGGCCACGCCCGCGATGACGGGCTCCGCGGTCTGGCTCTTCCTGTTCGACCCGACGCTCGGGCTCGTCAACAAGACGTTGGTCGACGTCGGCCTGTCGGGCTTCGCGGGGCACTCGTGGACGGCCGAGAAGTGGCCGGCGTTCGCGCTCGTGGGCGCCGAGGTCGTGTGGTGCTCGTTCCCGTTCGTGCTGGTCACGGTGTATGCGGGCATCCTCGCGATCCCGAGCGAGCTGCTCGAGGCCGCTCGCCTCGACGGTGCGTCGATGCCGCGCATCGCGCGCTCGATCATGGTCCCGATGCTGCGCCCGATCATCATCATCGTGACGATCCAGTCGATCATCTGGGACTTCAAGGTGTTCACGCAGATCTACGTCATGACGAACGGCGGCGGGATCGGCGGGCAGAACCTCGTCCTCAACGTGTACTCCTACCAGCAGGCGTTCGCGTCCAACCTGTACGGGCTCGGGTCGGCGATCGGCGTCGTCATGACGCTCCTGCTGCTCGGGGTCACGCTCGTCTACCTGCGCCTGCTGCGCCGATCAGGGGAGGTCCTGTGAGCACCAGCGTCACCGCCGGCATGCCCGACGCCGGAGCGCCCGTCGGGCGCGGCACCTCACCGTCCGCCGTGCGGGGCACGGGCTCCCCGGACGCCGGGGCGACCACCGCGCGGGGCGGGGCGGGCGCCGCGGGTGCGCGGCGCCGTCGGGCGTGGAAGAACCCCGGCTCGAACGCCGTGGCGCTCCTGGTCGCGCTCGTCGTCGCGTTCCCGCTCTACTGGATGGTCCTGTCGGCCCTGCGACCCAAGGCCGCGATCGACGCGGGCGACGCGTCGCTGTTCACGACGGACCTCACGCTCGACTCGTTCGTGCGGGTCCTGACGGTCAACGACTTCGGGCGGTTCTTCCTCAACTCGCTCGTCGTGGCCCTGGCCGTGGTGGTCCTCTCGACGATCTGCGCGTTCCTCGCGTCGGTCGCGCTCACGCGCTACCGGTTCCGCAGCCGTACGACGCTGCTCGTGATCGTGCTGATCGCGCAGATGGTGCCCATCGAGGCCCTGACGATCCCGCTGTTCTTCCTGTTCCGGAACATGGGGGCGTCCGTCCCCGCGCTCGGCCTCAACCAGCTCGGCTCGCTCGTGCTGGTGCACCTCGCGTTCTCGATCCCGTTCGCGATCTGGATGCTGCGCGGCTTCGTCGCGGCCGTCCCGGTCGAGCTCGAGGAGGCCGCGCGGATCGACGGGGCCAAGAGCTTCCGGTTCGTGCGCTCGATCCTGTTCCCGCTCGTGTTCCCGGGCGTGGTCGCGGTCAGCGTGTTCTCGTTCATCTCGACGTGGAACGACTTCCTGTTCGCCAAGACGTTCATCATCTCGGCACAGGAGAACCAGACGCTGCCCCTCGCGATCCTCACGTTCTTCAAGGACGACCAGAACGACTGGGGCGCGATCATGGCGGGCTCGGTCATCATGACGGTGCCCGTGCTGGTCTTCTTCGTGCTCGTGCAGCGTCACCTGGTGTCCGGGCTGGCGGGGGCGGTGAAGGGCTAGGTGAGACGGTCACCATTCCACCCGCGGACGCGCACCGCGGGGTCGCCCGTTTCTGACACGATGGGACCATGACCGACACGCCGATGACCATGGACCTCGTCACGGACGAGCACGCGGGGGAGCTCCTCACGCTCCGCCGGGCAGCGTTCGTCACCGAGGCGCAGCTCTACGGGGACCCGAACATCCCGCCGCTCACGCAGACGCTCGCCGAGCTCAAGGCGGACCTGGCGACCCAGGGCGTCATCACGCTCGGGGCGTGGCAGGGGCCGCGCCTGGTCGGGTCGGTGCGCGTGGAGATCGAGGGCGGCAAGGCCACGCTCGGGCGGCTCGCGGTGGCCCCGGACCTCCAGGGCCGCGGCATCGGCACGCAGATGCTGTTCGCGGTCCTGCCGCACCTTCCTGAGGAGACCACGGAGATCTGGGTCTTCACGGGCAAGGACTCCAAGCAGAACCTGGAGCTGTACACGCGCCACGGCTACGAGGAGCAGTACGACAAGGCCGCGGGCGACCTCACGTACACGTACCTGCGCCGCATCCTGGGTGAGGCCGAGGCGCGCAACGCGAGCGACGCCCAGGGCTGAGCCCGTCCGCCCGCGAGCGAGGCGCGTCCCCCGTGCGGGGGCGCGCCTCGCCCGCGTCTACGGCTCGTCCCACGCGTAGGCCCGGACGTGGTCGACGAGCATCCGCGCAGGTAGCGGGGTGCTCTCGTCGGGCGGGCCGGGCCAGTCGCCGCCGACCGCGAGGTTGAGCAGCAGGAAGAACGGGTCGTCGAAGACCCACGGGTCACCACCGGTGTCGGCGGGGGTCCTGCGCGAGTACTCGACGCCGTCGACGTACCAGGTGATCGCACCCGGGGCCCAGTCGACCGTGAAGGTGTGGAAGTCGTCGGCGAACCGCTCACCGTCCGGGAGCGTGGTCGACGCGTGGATCGCGTCCGCGCCCGAGTACCCGGGGCCGTGCAGGCTGCCCCACACCGTGCCCGGCTCCGCGCCGACGTTCTCCATGACGTCGAGCTCGCCGCTCGCGGGCCACGGCTCGGTGGTGAAGATGTCCTGGCCCAGCATCCAGAACGCCGGCCAGGTGCCCTGCCCGCCCGGGATCTTGATGCGCGCCTCGAAGCGCCCGTACTGCTGGGCGAAGCGGTCCGCGGTGATGAGCCGCGCGGACGTGTACTCGCAGCGACCGTAGTGGCACCACAGGTCGCCGGGGTTCTCCCGACGGGCCGTGATGACGAGGTGGCCCTCGCCGTCGGTCGAGGCGTTGCCCGGGCTGTCGGTGTAGTACTGCAGCTCGCCGTTGCCCCACCCGCTGCCGCCCGTCTCGAGACGCCAGCGCGAGGGGTCGGGCGGGGCGCCGGCCGCGCCGTCGAACTCGTCGGCCCAGGTCAGGGGCCCGGGCGGGGCCCCCATCCGGGGAGCCCCGGGCCCGGACGCAGGCGGCCCGACGGCGGCGGCCGCCAGGGTGGCGAGGCCCACCACGACGATCACGGCGGCGACGAGGACGCCCGGGCGAGGTGCGCGACGCGGTGCCTTGCGCGGGGTCGGTCGCATGTCACTCCTCGCAGGTCGAGACGTCCTCGGCGTAGCGCAGCCACGCCGGGAGGTCGGCGACGAACGCGTCGCGGACGTCGGCGGCGCCCGCTGCCCGCCAGTCGACGTCGTCGTCGATCTCGATCTCGTACTTGTCCCACTCGAACCAGTTGACCATCTTGAGCTGCGGGAACCGCTCGTGCGTCTCGGGCGAGAACACCTGCCGCCACCAGGCCCGCTTGATGTCGAGCTCGGCGGCCCCGCCGCGCGAGGGCGTGTAGATCGCGGCGGTCTCCGGCACCGCCACGGGATGGCCGTGCTCGACGCCGTAGACCGTGTAGAAGTCCGGCACCGCGGCGTCGTCCCCCGCGGTGCCCACGTACGTGCCCGTGAGCATCGCGAGGAACTTGCCGTCCTCGGGGACCTCGTTGTTGCCCCACGGGCGCTGGTTGCCCCAGTGGTAGAGCGAGACCCCGACCCAGTCCACGGCGTCGTCCCCCGGGAAGTACGGCAGGTAGCTGTCGTCGGTCATGGTGAGCGTGCCGTCGCCGTCGGTGTCCAGAGCCGCGTAGTCGGCCGACCCCGGCAGCGCCGCGAACTGGCCGCCCGTGAACGGGTACCCGCCGCCGTAGTTGGGCGCCCACATCATGGCCGTGCCCGGCGCCTCGGCATGGACCGCGGCCGCGAACCGACGGAACGTCTCGACGTACGCCGCCGGCTGCTGGCCCCACGCGTACCAGGAGCCGTTCATCTCGTGCGCGAACCGCAGCACGACCGCGACCCCCTGCTCGTTGACGTCCCGCAGGTCGTCGGCGAGCGTCGCGACCACCTCGTCCGACATGGCCGCGAGCCCCGCGTGCGGTTCGAGCGTCAGGAGCAGCACGCCCCCGTTGGCCTTCATCTGGGTGACCGCGCTGACCGTGTGCTCCCACGTCTCGCGGTCGTAGGGGACGTCGGAGAACTGGACCGCGACCGCCGGGGCGTGGTCGAGGTAGGTCCGGTGCTCCTCGAGGGTCTCCGACGCCCAGTCGAGGTTGACGCCGAGCAGCGTGCCGTCGTCGGGCACGATGCTCGCCGCCTCCGCGGTGCACGCCGCGGCCACGGGAGCCTCCGGGGTCGCGGGCGGACCGGCCACGGCGAACCCCGCGCCCACCGCGCCGACCCCCAGCATCATGACCACGAGCGGCGTCACGAGGCCGGGCCGGCGGCGACGGCCGCCCGGGAGGTAGAACGCCATCAGGAGGCCCGGGACGCGAGGAGACCCCGCGCCTCGTCGTGGCCGCCGTAGATGCGCGTGACCGTGTCGAGCCGCAGCGCCGTGAACGCGTGCTGCAGCGCGGCCGAGGCGCCGAAGATCCGCAGGTCCCCGCCGCGCGACCGGACCACGCGCAGCAGGTCGAGCAGGCCCGCCACGCCCGAGGGCGACACGCCGTCGACCCCCGAGACGTCGAGCAGGACGAGCACCGGACCGTCGGCCACGGCCGACGACACGGGCTCACGCAGGGACAGGACGGCGGCGGCGTCGAGCCGCCCTCCGGTGGGGAGGTCGATGCTCGTGACGGGATGGGTCAGGGTGAGGTCGGGTGCGCTGACGAAGGCGGCCATGGCGAGCTCCTGGGGACGTGGCGGACGGTGAGGTCTAGCGGGACTTCCGTCGGGTCGAACGTGGTCGGGAGTGCGTCGTCGCCGTCGAGCACGTCGCCCACGGCCTGGGCCGCGAGCAGTGCGACGGACGGGGGGACGGGGTCCCCGACGGTGTCGCCGGGCCCCGTGTACCGCGCAGCGCGCAGCGCGGCGGACAGGAGGGCCAGGTCGACAGCGACCCAGCCCAGGGTCAGGAACGTGGCGGGCGCCGAGGCCTCGCCCGCAAGCATCCGGGTCACCCCGACCGCCGAGGCCACGAGCAGGACCACGGTCACGACGACCTGCGGCAGGACGTGCCGGTAGCCCGTGCCCGTGGCCTGCTTGGTCTTGGACGTGACCGAGAACGCGACGTGCCGGCCGAGGAACACCGCGGAGGCTCCCGAGAGCGTCGCAGCGATCCACGTGGGGAACAGTGCGAACGACATCTGCTGACCCCGCCACAGCCCGCGGCTGCCCTTGCCGGACACCTGGAAGAGGAGCTGGCAGGCCACGAAGAACGGCAGGAAGTGCAGGAAGAACAGCGCCGGGTCCGCATGCAGGGGGAAGACGCCGAGCGTCAGGAAGAGCACGGGCGCGGCGAGGTAGACCAGAGCGGCGAACCCGCTCAGGTAGCTCGTCATGGTGCCCAGGTACATGAGCCGCTGGGCCAGCGAGAGCCCGCGGACCAGGAGCGGGTTGTCCCGGAAGAAGACCTGCATCGACCCCGTGGCCCAGCGCAGGCGCTGCGACAGCGCCGTGCCGACGTCCTCGGGCGCGAGCCCGTGCACGAGCACCTCGTGGTGGTAGACGCTCGTCCACCCCATCGCGTGCAGGTGCATCGCCGTGGCCATGTCCTCGGTGATCGTGGTCGTGTCGAGC
Source organism: Oerskovia paurometabola (assembly GCF_016907365.1). NCBI lineage: Bacteria > Bacillati > Actinomycetota > Actinomycetes > Micrococcales > Cellulomonadaceae > Oerskovia > Oerskovia paurometabola. The sequence continues at coordinate 1,414,957 of NZ_JAFBBV010000001.1, forward strand.
GGGTTGATCGTCAGGGCCTGGTCCGTGCGGGCCACGTCGACGCGCTCGAGCACCCCGTCGAGCTCGGCGAGCAGCTCGCCCGCCACGTCCTCGGGCAGGGACGGGGTCTCCTGGATCTCCGGCGGCTCCACGGTCCCGGTCGCCGCGGTCGCCACAGGCGCCACAGGCGCGACAGGTGCGACAGGCGCCACAGGCGCGACAGGTGCGACAGGCGCCACAGGCGCCTGGACCAGGGCCGCGGTGAAGGCCGATCGCAGCTCCGAGGTGATCTCGGCGAGCACGTCGCCGCGCCGGAACTGCCCCTCGGCCCGGCGCACCGCGGCCAGGGCCTGCTCGGCGACGGGCATCGCCGAGGGCTCGCGCACCGCGAGCTGGCTCAGGAGGTCCTGGAGCCGCGACCGCCCTGCCCGGAGCGCGGCGCGCATCGCACCGCGCGCGTCCCGCGAGAACCGGGTCAGCCCCAGCGCCATGAGCGCCTCACGCCGCAGCACCGCGTTCGACCCGCAGAAGAAGGCCGCGCCCCAGCCGTCCTTGCCCTGCTGGATGGGACCGTAGAACAGCTCGGCCTGCGTACCCAGCGGGTCGCTCGGCGGCACGTTCCAGAAGTGCTGCGGCGTCTGGACGAACGCGACCTCCTCGTCCTCGAAGTAGCCCAGGACCCGGTCCAGGAAGCGCGGCTCCGGGACCTGGTCGGCGTCGAGGATCGCGACGAGGTCGCCGCTCGTGCGGAACAGCGCGTTGTTGACGTTGCCCGCCTTCGCGAAGCGGGGCCGCCCCTCCCACTCGGGACCGCGCGTGATGTACCCGACGCCCACGCGGGACGCCGCGACCTCGAGCTCGGGCCGGTTGCCGTCGTCGAGGACCCACGTCGCGTGCGGGTACGTCATGTCGCGCGCCGCGATCGCGGTCCGCAGGACCAGGTCCACGGGCTCGTTGTACGTCGTGACGAACACGTCGACGCTCAGGCCCTCGGGGGCCGGGGGAGCCGGGGGCCGGCGCCTCGCGTTCCACATGGTCAGCGAGTACAGGACGGTCTCGCCCAGGCTGTACGTCTCCGCCACGACCAGGGGGACCGCGATCCACCAGGCGTCCCACGCCACGGTCCCCGTCCAGCGCCACCCGATGTACACGAGCCCGAAGGCCACCGCGACCACGGCCAGGAGCCGCACCGCGGCCAGTCTGCTGCTACCCATGCGTTCTCCTCCGTCGGACGACGAGAGACGGCAAGCGGGACCGGGACGTCGAGCGACGAGAAGGTCGGCGCGCGGCGGCTCGAGAGCGGCGGCGGCGATGACGTCGGGACGGGCAGCGACACCCCTGCGTGCCGGTCACGACGACGGGCGGTCCGGTCGAGCGGACCCCCGGTGGTGTCGTGCCTCGAATGTAGAGCGGGTGAAGTTCGCAGGGGAAGCGGTGCGCGGGGCGGTCTGCGCCGTTCGTCCGGTCTGCGCCCGGATCTCCACAGGCCGGCAACCCGGCGGTAACGCCAGGGCGCGCCGGTCCCCGTCCCGTTCACCGCGACGACACGTCGGGGCGCTCGCGGACGGGCGCCCTCCCGCGCAGGTGCGGCCCGCAGTTGCGGCCCGTGGGCGCGGCCCGTGGGCGCGGCCCGTGGGTGCGGCCCGTGGGTGCGGCCCGCCGGGTCCGTCGACGTGGCAGGGCCTTCCCGCCGCGCGGAGGCAGGTCGGATCCTGCGTCAGGCCAGGCGGGCTGCCCGACGCGGAGCGGCGACAGCGCCCGTGATCGCCGCGATGATCTCCTCGTAGCTCGTGCCGGGCCCGGAGAACGAGCCGTTGTTGCGCCCGTGGCGCAGGACCTCGATCCGGTCCGCGACGGCGCGCACGTCGGTCATGTTGTGGCTGATGAGGATGACCGCGTGCCCCAGGTCGCGCAGGCGCTCGATGTGCGTCAGGACCTCCGCCGTCTGTGACACGGACAACGAGGCGGTGGGCTCGTCGAGCACGACGATGCGCGGGTCGCCGAGCAGCGTGCGTGCGATCGCGACGCTCTGGCGCTGGCCGCCCGACAGGTCGGAGACGAGCGTGCGGACCGAGGGGATGCGCGACGTGAGGTCGCGCAGGATCCGGCGCGCGTTGTCCTCCATCGCGGCCTCGTCGAGCCGCGGTCCGTGGCGCAGCTCGCGCCCGAGGTAGAGGTTGGACACGACGTCGAGGTTGTCGCACAGCGCGAGGTCCTGGAAGACCGTCGCGATCCCGAGCGCGTGCGCGGCCGCCGGGTTGGGGATGGTGACGGGGACGCCGTCGGACTCGATGATGCCCGCGTCCGGGACGAGGACGCCCGCGATGACCTTGGCGAGCGTCGACTTGCCCGCGGCGTTGTCGCCGACGAGCGCGACGACCTCGCCGCGGTGCACCTCGAGGTCGATGCCCTCGAGCGCACGGACCGCGCCGAAGGACTTGTCGATGCCGTGCAACGACAGGGCGGGGAGGGCGGAGCTGCTCACGTTCTGTCACCTGTTCGTGCTCGGGCGCCCTGGGGCGCCGTCGTGCCCGCCACGTCGTCGTGGCGAGACGGTCGTGCGGTCGCGGTCATGGTCGGTCTCCCGGAGACGGGGGGCCGGAGTCTCCTGCGGCGACGAGGCCCACGGGGCCGGGCGCCCCCGGGGCGAGGCGGACGTCGCTCGTGACGTCGGTCGACTGGAGGGCGAGCGCGAGCGCGCCCATGACCTCGGCGCGCGCGCCGAGCTCGCCCAGCACGACCTCGACCGGGGCGATCGTGTTGGGCACGAGGTGGCGCCGGACCGCGTCGCGCAGGGGGCCGGCGAGGATCTCGCCGGTCTCCGCGAGCTCACCCCCGACGACGATGACCTGAGGGTTCATGGCGCTCGCGAGCGTCGCGACCGCGATGCCGATGCGGTCGCCCGCGTCGGCAACGACGCGTCGGCAGCCAGGGTCTCCGTCGACCGCGCGGGAGATGACGTCGCGCAGGGTCATGTCCCCGTGGCTCGTGCGCAGCAGGTCGAGCAGCGCGCCCGACCCCACGACGGTCTCGAGGCAGCCACGGTTGCCGCAGCGGCAGATGGGTCCGGCAGGGTCGACCTGGACGTGGCCGATCTCGCCGGCAGTCCCCGCGTACCCCCGGTGGACGTGCCCGCCGACGACGACGCCCGCCCCGGTCCCGTACGAGACCCGGACGAACACCGAGTCGCGATACGCGCGGGCGGCCCCGAGCTCGGCCTCGGCGAGCGCGGCGAGGTTCGCGTCGTTGTCGACGACGACGGGGCGCGCGAGGCGCTTGGACATGACCTGTCCGACGTGCAGGTCGTCCCAGCCGCGCATGATGCCGCGCACCGAGATCATCCCGGTCGAGATGTCGACCGGGGCGGGCAGGGCCATGCCGACCGTCAGGAGCTCGTCGGTCGAGGCGCCGATGCGTTCGAGGAGGTCCATGACGAGCAGGGCCGCGCGGTCCAGCCCCGTGTCGACGCGGTGGTCCACGGGCAGGGGCATCTGCTGCTCGGCGACGATCGTGCGGCCGAAGTCGCCGAGCGCGACCTTGAGGTGGCGGTGGCCGAACTGGATGCCCGCGACGAGACCGAGCTGGCGCGCGAGCGTGACCTTGAGCGCGCGGCGTCCGGAGCGCGAGGTGGGTCGGGTGTCGACGACCCCTGCCTGGGTCAGCTCCTTGACGATGGTCGAGACCGTCGCCGTGGACAGCCCCGTGGCCTCGGCGAGCTCGACCTGGGTGAGGCCGCCGTAGCGCTTCACCGCATCCACGATGCGTGTTCGGTTCGCTTCTCGGAGTGAGGTCTGCGAGCCGGGTGTGGACCGGTCGTTGTTCACAGGCAGCAGCGTACACGCTGGTGAGGGCCGGAGAACCGAGGCGACACGGGCCTTTTCCGGGGGTGCAGCGGTGGTACCGCTTCCACTCTGAGTTTGAGTCTCGAACACAATTAGGTCACGAACTGGTTACTGCGCTTGACGCTCTAACTCAAGCCTGGCTAGTTTCGCTCCAGTGCCGACCGAGGCAACGCGGACCCCCCTCCGCGGCTCGGAGGCGACGCGGGCCTCACAGCCGAGGCCCGCCCCCTGGTTCGACGACGAAAGGGAATGACGATGACGTCAATGCGCAAGGCGGTCGCGGCCGCTGCTGGGATGACGCTCCTGTTCGGTGCCCTCACGGCATGCAGCTCCGAGCGTGCGGGCAGCGAGTCGGGCGGCGGCGAGACCGGCGGTGGCGACACGCCCCTGATCGGCATCGCGATGCCGACCCGCAGCCTCGAGCGCTGGAACAACGACGGCGCACACCTCGAGGAGCTCCTCGGCGACGCCGGCTACGAGACCACGCTCCAGTACGCGGACAACAAGGTCGACCAGCAGATCACCCAGCTCCAGAACATGATCAACCAGGGCGCCGACGTGCTGGTCATCGCCTCGATCGACGGCACGGCCCTCGGCCCGGTCCTCGACGCGGCCGCCAAGGAGGAGATCCCGGTCATCGCGTACGACCGCCTCATCAACGACTCGGAGCACGTCGACTACTACGCGACGTTCGACAACGAGAAGGTCGGCACGCTCCAGGGCGAGTTCATCGCCGAGCAGCTCGGCCTCGAGGGCGGCGCCGGACCGTTCAACCTCGAGCCCTTCGCCGGGTCGCCCGACGACAACAACGCCCGCTTCTTCTTCAAGGGTGCCTGGGACGTCCTGACCCCCTACGTCGAGTCGGGCCAGCTCGTCGTGCCCTCGGGCAAGGCACCCGCCACGGTCGACGACTGGACCACGATCGGCATCCAGGGCTGGGAGTCCGCCAAGGCCCAGTCCGAGATGGAGAACCGCCTCAACTCGTTCTACACGGACAAGAAGGTGAACGTCGTCCTCTCGCCCAACGACTCGCTCGCGCTCGGCATCGAGCAGGCGCTCGAGGGCAGCGGCTACTCCGCCGGAGAGGGCTGGCCGCTCGTCACGGGCCAGGACGCCGACGAGGCCAACGTGAAGAACATGCTCGCCGGCAAGCAGGCCATGACGGTCTGGAAGGACACCCGCACGCTCGGCGACCAGGTCGCCAAGATGGTCCAGCAGATCGTCGACGGCGAGGAGGTCGAGGTCAACGACACCGAGACCTACGACAACGGCGTGAAGGTCGTGCCCTCGTTCCTCCTCGACCCGCAGGTCGTGACCGCCGACACCGTCCAGACGACGCTCGTCGACTCCGGCTTCTACACGGCCGACAAGCTCGGCCTCTGACCGGTCGCACCGTGCCCGGCCCCGGGGCAGCAGTCCCGGGGCCGGGCACGGTCCGCGCAGCACGACGGGCGAGACGGTCGTCCGACCCGCGGCACCGCCGCGGCGACGGGCCACCACGGAACGGACGAGTGAGGAGCTGACCCATGGCCAGCGAGAGCAACATCCTCGAGATGCGGGGGATCACCAAGGAGTTCCCCGGCGTCAAGGCCCTGCAGGACGTCACGCTGGACGTGCGCCGGGGCGAGGTCCACGCGATCTGCGGGGAGAACGGGGCCGGGAAGTCGACCCTGATGAAGGTGCTGTCGGGCGTCTACCCGCACGGCACCTACGACGGCACGATCGTCATGGACGGCGAGACGTGCGAGTTCAGGACCATCCGCGACAGCGAGGCGCGCGGGATCGTCATCATCCACCAGGAGCTGGCGCTCGTCCCGCACCTGTCGATCGCGGAGAACATCTTCCTCGGCAACGAGAAGGCCTCCGCGGGGATCGTCGACTGGCACCGCACCACGAGCGAGGCCGCGGCCCTGCTCGAGCGCGTCGGCCTGTCCGAGAACCCCGCGACCAAGTCGATGGACATCGGCGTCGGCAAGCAGCAGCTCGTCGAGATCGCCAAGGCGCTGTCCAAGCGCGTGGACCTGCTCATCCTCGACGAGCCCACCGCGGCGCTCAACGACGAGGACAGCGCCCACCTGCTCAAGCTCATCGACGAGTTCCGCAGCCACGGGATCACCTGCATCATCATCAGCCACAAGCTCAACGAGATCGCCGCGATCGCCGACCGCGTGACGATCATCCGCGACGGCGCGACGATCGAGACCCTCGACCTGCACGGCACCGAGCCCGTGACCGAGGACCGCATCATCCGCAGCATGGTCGGGCGCTCGCTCGACAGCCGTTTCCCGGACCACGAGCCGACCATCGGCGAGGAGGTGCTGCGCATCGAGGACTGGACCGTGCACCACCCGATCGACACCGAGCGCGTCGTGGTCGACCACGCGAACCTGTCCGTGCGCGCCGGAGAGATCGTCGGCATGGCCGGGCTCATGGGCGCAGGTCGCACCGAGCTCGCGATGAGCGTGTTCGGACACTCCTACGGGGCGAAGATCTCCGGGACCGTCTACAAGAACGGTGCGCCCATCAGGACGCGCAGCGTCTCCGAGGCCATCGGGCACGGACTCGCGTACGCGACCGAGGACCGCAAGCGGTACGGCCTCAACCTCATCCAGACCATCCGGGAGAACATCTCGGCCTCCGCGCTCGGCAAGGTGTCCCGCTGGGGCGTCGTCGACTCGCAGGCCGAGACCCAGGTCGCCGAGCGCTACCGCACGGACTTCCGGATCAAGGCGCCCACGGTCGAGGCGATCGCCGGCAAGCTCTCGGGCGGGAACCAGCAGAAGGTCGTCCTGTCGAAGTGGGTGTACTCCGACCCGGACGTCCTCATCCTCGACGAGCCCACGCGCGGCATCGACGTGGGCGCTAAGTACGAGATCTACGCGATCATCAACGCCCTCGCCGACGCGGGCAAGGCCGTCGTCGTCATCTCGTCCGAGCTCCCCGAGCTCATCGGCCTGTGCGACCGCGTCTACGCGATGAGCCAGGGCCGGATCACCGGAGAGGTGGCGCGAGCCGACGCCACCCAAGAAGCACTGATGCACTACATGACCATGGACAAGGGAGTCGACGTCCGATGAACGCCGTCAGGGAATACCTCGGCCGCAACGTCCGCCAGTACGGCATCGTCGCGGCACTGCTCGTGATCGTCCTGCTCTTCCAGGTCCTCACCGACGGGCGCCTGCTCTACCCGAACAACGTCGCGAGCCTCATCCAGCAGAACGCCTACGTGATGATCCTCGCGATCGGCATGGTCATGGTGATCGTCGCCGGGCACATCGACCTGTCGGTCGGTTCGGTCGTCGCGTTCGTCGGCGGGCTGTGCGCCATCATGATGAGCCAGTGGGAGCTGCCGTGGCTGCTCGCCGTGGTCCTGTCCCTCGGGGTCGGGGCGCTCGTCGGGATGTGGCAGGGCTTCTGGGTCGCCTACGTCGGGATACCGGCGTTCATCGTGACTCTCGCGGGCATGCTCATCTTCCGCGGCCTCGCGATCGTCCTGGTCGGCACCACGGTCGCGGGCCTGCCCAGCGGGTTCATCGCGATCAGCAACGGCTCGGTGCCCAACTGGTTCGGGTTCGTCGGCAACCTCGACGTGGTGACCCTCGTGATCGGCGGGATCGGCATCGTCGCGTTCGCCGTGGCGCAGTGGCGCTCGCGGATGTCGCTGCGTCGCCACGAGCTCGCGGTCGAGCCGCTGCCCGCGTTCGTCGTCAAGATCGTCCTGGCCGCGGTGCTCATCGGGGTCGTGACGTACTGGCTGTCGCTCAGCTCGGGGGGGACGCCGATCGTGCTGCTCATCGTGGGCATCCTCATCATCGCGTACTCGTTCGTCCTGAACCGCAGCGTGTTCGGCCGCCACGTCTACGCGATCGGCGGCAACCGCCACGCGGCCGTGCTGTCGGGCGTCAACTCGCGCCGCGTCGACTTCGGCATCTTCGTCAACATGGGCGTGCTGGCCGCGGTCGCGGCCGTCATCACGACCTCGCGCGCCGGTGCCGGCGTGGCCGCGGCGGGCATGAACTACGAGCTCGACGCCATCGCCGCGTGCTTCATCGGCGGCACCGCGGTCGCGGGCGGCGTGGGGCGCGTGTCCGGGGCCATGATCGGTGCGCTCATCATGGGCGTGCTCAACATGGGTCTGTCGATCATGGCCGTCGACGCTGCCTGGCAGCAGGCGATCAAGGGCCTCGTCCTGCTCCTCGCGGTCGCGTTCGACCTGCTGAGCAAGAGGCGCGCCGCGCTCTCCTGAGCCGGTGACCAGGAGGTGACGGGGGGAGGGCGCACACCCTCTCCCGAGGTCACGGACCAGCGGGGTGCGCGCGGTGGGGACCGCGCGCACCCCGCTGCGTCGTCCCCGGGCCCGACGGCGCCGCTCGCCTTCCCCCCGCCAACGGTGACGTGCCCGCCCGCCGAGGGCGACGTGCCCGTTCGCCGAGGGTGACGTGCCCGCCCGACGTGCGCTCCGCCGTCGGGCAGGAGGAACCGGCAGGGCGTGACGGTCGCCACTGCCGCGGCGTGCGGACGTGGGCTAGGATCGTGCTCGTCGCGACTGGCGCACCCGCGCCCCGCACGCCGCCCCCAGGGGAGGCCGCGGGACGGACGGGAATGGTGGATCACCACCGGGGAGCGGCATGCTGTGTAGACGACGGGTCGTTCGCCTGGGCCCCGGGTCGCCCCCTGTGGGGAGCGTGCCCGGACGGGGTATGCCCTCCCGCGAGACCGTCATCCGCAGACAGACCCAAGGAGACGCATGAGCGCTCAGCCGAACGTCCTGAACCAGTCCCTGCTCGAGGTGGACCCGGAGATCGCCGCGGTCCTCGACGGTGAGCTCGCGCGCCAGCGCGACACCCTCGAGATGATCGCCTCGGAGAACTTCGTGCCGCGCGCCGTCCTGCAGGCGCAGGGCTCGGTCCTCACGAACAAGTACGCCGAGGGCTACCCGGGCCGCCGCTACTACGGTGGCTGCGAGCAGGTCGACGTCGCCGAGAACCTCGCGATCGCCCGCGCCAAGTCGCTGTTCGGCGCCGAGCACGCCAACGTCCAGCCGCACTCCGGCGCGACCGCGAACGCGGCCGTCCTGCACGCCCTCATCAACAAGGGCGACAAGATCCTCGGCCTCGAGCTGGCGCACGGCGGCCACCTCACGCACGGCATGAAGATCAACTTCTCCGGCAAGCTGTACGACGTCTCGGCGTACGGCGTGGACCCGCAGTCGTACCGCATCGAGATGGACGAGGTCCGCAAGACGGCTCTCGAGACCCGCCCCGACGTGATCATCGCCGGCTGGTCCGCGTACCCGCGCCACATCGACTTCGCGGCGTTCCGTGAGATCGCTGACGAGGTCGGCGCGAAGCTCTGGGTCGACATGGCGCACTTCGCCGGCCTCGTCGCCGCGGGTCTGCACCCGTCCCCGGTGCCGTACGCCGACGTCGTGTCCTCGACGGTCCACAAGACCATCGGCGGCCCCCGCTCGGGCTTCATCCTCTCCAAGGAGGAGTACGCCAAGAAGATCGACTCCGCGGTGTTCCCGGGTCAGCAGGGTGGCCCGCTCATGCACGTCGTGGCTGCGAAGGCCGTGTCGTTCAAGATCGCCGCCTCGGACGACTTCAAGGACCGTCAGGAGCGCACGCTGCGCGGCGCGAGCATCATCGCGGACCGCCTGGCGCAGCCCGACGTCGCCGAGAAGGGTGTCTCGGTCCTCACCGGCGGCACCGACGTGCACCTGGTCCTCGTGGACCTGCGCCACTCGGAGCTCGACGGCCAGCAGGCCGAGGACCTCCTGCACGCCGTGGGCATCACCGTGAACCGCAACGCCGTGCCGTTCGACCCGCGTCCCCCGCGCGTCACGTCGGGCCTGCGCATCGGCACGCCCGCGCTCGCGACCCGTGGCTTCGGGGACGCCGAGTTCACGGAGGTCGCCGAGATCATCGCTGCGACCCTCAAGGCCGGTGCCGGCGCGGACGTCGAGGGCCTGAGCGCTCGCGTGCGCAAGCTGACGGCCGACTTCCCGCTGTACCCGGGACTGTCGCAGTAAGTCACGCACGACCCGCTGAGTGCGGAGTACTTGTCGCCGATCCGGCCGATCCGCGACAACTGCTCCGCACTCAGCGGTCTGTTCGTCCCCGCCAGACCCCGAGGAGCCCCATGACCGCGCAGATCCTGGACGGCAAGGCCACCGCCGCCGCCATCAAGGCCGAGCTCAAGACCCGTCTCGTGACCCTCGCCGAGCACGGCGTCGTGCCGGGCCTCGGCACCCTCCTGGTCGGCGACGACCCGGGCTCGCAGTGGTACGTCGCGGGCAAGCACCGCGACTGCGCCGAGATCGGGCTCTCCTCGATCCGCGAGGACCTGCCCGCCGAGGCCACGCAGGAGGAGATCGAGGCCGCGGTCCGCCGCCTCAACGAGGACCCCGCGTGCACGGGCTACATCGTGCAGCTCCCGCTCCCGAAGGGCATCGACACCAACCGCGTGCTCGAGCTCATCGACCCCGACAAGGACGCCGACGGCCTGCACCCGACCAACCTCGGGCGTCTCGTGCTGCGCGTCAACGAGGACGTCACGTCGCCGCTGCCGTGCACGCCGCGCGGCATCATCGAGCTCATCGAGCGCCACGGCGTCTCGCTCGCGGGCAAGGAGGTCGTGGTCGTGGGCCGCGGTGTGACCGTGGGCCGCTCGATCGGCCTGCTCCTCACGCGCCGTGCCGTCAACGCGACGGTGACCCTCACGCACACGGGCACCCAGGACCTGGCCTCGCTCGTCCGGCGAGCCGACGTCGTCGTCGCGGCGGCAGGCGTCAAGGGCATCATCACGCGCGACATGGTCAAGCCGGGCGCCGTCGTGATCGACGTGGGCGTCTCGCGCGAGGTCGACGAGGAGACGGGCAAGAGCCGCGTCGTGGGCGACGCCGACCCGGCTGTGGCCGAGGTCGCGGGCTGGATCTCGCCCAACCCCGGCGGCGTGGGGCCCATGACGCGCGCGATGCTCCTCGCGAACGTCGTGGACTCGGCCGAGCGCGCGGCGGGCATCGCCAGCGCCTGACCCGTTCCCGGGACGGGCGTGACCTGCGGGTCGCGCCCGTCCCGTCGTTTCCTGACGTCCTGTCGTGCGCCGGCCCTGCGCAGGACTAGTGTTCCGCCATGACCCCCGCGTCCCGGGCAGGGGGGGACGACGGCATCGCGGCCCTCGTCCCTGCGCCTCTCGCCGTCCCCCCGTCCGTCCGGCGCGCCCGCCGCAGCGCCACGGCCGCGTACGCGGCGCAGGGCTTCGGGTTCGCCGTGATGCTGACCAACGTCCCGACGTACGAGCGCTACCTCGGCATCGGCCCCGACGTCATCACGCTCGTGATCCTCGGCGTCTGCGTGTGCGCGGCGACGGGCAGCGCGCTGTCGGGGTGGCTCGCGGCCCGGTTCGGGTCGGCGCGCGTCGTGACGGGCGGGCTCCTCGTCGCGGCGGCGGGGATCCTCGCGGTCGGGCTGAGCGCCGGGGGCGGGCTGCTCGCGACCTTCTTCCTCGCGTTCGCGGTGTACGGTCTCGCGCTCGGGTCCGTCGACGCGTCGACGTCCATGCAGGGCATCGACGTGCAGCGCGCCTACGGGCGCAGCCTCATCGCGGCGTTCTTCGCGGCCAACGCGGCGGGCGGGGTCGTCGGTTCGCTCGCGGTCTCGGGGGCTGCGGCCCTGGGGCTCGCGCTGCCCGTGTCGCTCGCTCTCGTGGCGGGGGTGGTCACGGTGGCGGTGCTCGTGCTGCGGGCGGGGCTGCTCTCGCGGACCGCGGCGGTCGCGGTCGCGGGGTCCTCCGGGGGGCCTGCGGCGGGGAGCGGGAGCCAGCTGCCCGACGGCGTCGCTCCCGCCGCCGGGTCGGCCGGCGGGTCCGCGGTGACCGGCCAGGGCGAGGCGGGGGTCGGCGCTGCCGCTGCGGCCGGCGCTCGGGGCGCGACCGGCATGGTGGGCGCCGGGACCGTGATCGTGCTGGGCATCGCGATGCTGGCCTTCCCCGTCGCGGACTCCGCGGTCTCGAGCTGGGGCGCGACGTTCCTGCAGGGCGTGCTCGGGGCGAGCGCCGTCGTCGGGCCGCTGGGCTTCGGCGCCTACCAGGCGACCCTCATCTGCTCACGGCTCCTGGGAGACCGGGCGGTCGAACGCTGGGGGCGCGTGCGGGTCGTGGCGCTCGGAGGCGCCGTGGGCGTCGTGGGGCTCGGGCTCGTCGCGGTCTCGCCCGTGTGGCCGCTCGCGGTGCTGGGGTTCGCCGCGACCGGGCTGGGGCTCGGGGTCGTGGCGCCCATGGCGTTCTCGGCCGCGGGCGACCGGGCGGCGGAGGCCGTCGCGGGGGCCGGTGCTGGGGCCGGTGCGACGGTCGGTGCCGCGGGGCCGAGCACGGACCTCCCGACGGTCGAGGACGCGACCGACCGCGCGGTGGCCAGGCTCAACGTCTTCACGTACGTCGGCGCGGTGCTCGGCGGCGCGATGACCGGGGTCTTCGCGACGACCGACGCGCTGCGCGCAGGGTTCGGGGTGCTGGCCGTGCTGGCGCTCGCGACGGTGCTGCTCGCGGGGAGGTTCCGCGAGGCGTCGCTGCCGGAGGACCTGTCAGAACCAGCGTGATGCGGGGGTTTCGCTCGCTCTGACACGTGCCGTGCGGCCACGGGCTGTCCATGGTGGGCCGTGACCAGCGTCTCGCCGCGCGGTTTTCGCTCGTGTGGGTGGCGTGGGGTTTGATGTCGAGGTGCTCACGATCGCTACAGCCAATGTCAACGGGATCCGCGCCGCCTACCGCCGGGGGATGGACGCCTGGGTCGCGTCGCGCACCCCGGACGTCATGCTGCTGCAGGAGGTCCGCGCGCCTGACGAGATCCTGAACGAGCTCGTGGGCGAGGACTGGCACATCGCGCACCAGGCGTGCGACATCAAGGGCCGGGCCGGTGTCGCGGTCGCTTCGCGCCTGCCCGTGACGGCAGTGCGCGTCGGGCTGGGCAAGGGCGAGCCTGAGCCTCCGGTCGACACGGGCCGCTGGGTCGAGGCCGACCTCGAGCTGCCGTCGGGCGAGAGGCTCACGGTCGTCTCGACGTACATCCACTCGGGCACCGCGGGCACGCCCAAGATGGACGAGAAGTACGCCTACCTCGAGAAGGTCACCGAGCGCCTGCGCGAGCTCTCCGCAGCGGGCGGTCTCGCGGTCGTCGCGGGCGACGTGAACATCGCGCACAAGAACGTCGACATCAAGAACTGGAAGGGCAACCAGAAGTCGGCCGGCTTCCTCCCCGAGGAGCGTGACTACCTGGACACCTGGTTCGACGAGCTCGGCTGGGTCGACCTCGGTCGCAAGCACGGCGGCGAGGGCCCCGGGCCGTTCACCTGGTGGTCGTGGCGCGGGCAGGCGTTCGTCAACGACTCGGGGTGGCGCATCGACTACCAGCTCGCGACGCCCGCGCTCGCCGAGCGCGCGGTCAAGGTCGAGGTCGACCGCGCCGACGACTACGAGAGCCGCTGGAGCGACCATGCCGCGCTGGTCGCGACGTACGACCTCTGACGGGACGCTCCCGCCCCAGCGTCAGTCGCGGGCCGGGACGGGCAGCTCGCTCATGCGGGACAACGGTGACAGCAGCACGGGCAGTGCCCCGAGCGACATGACGAGCGCCCCGACCCACAGGGCGGGCGCCACGCCCCACACGGTCCCGATCCACCCGCCGAGCAGTCCGCCGATCGGGAGGGGGCCCCACACGAGGAACCGGGCCGAGGCGTTCATGCGCCCCAGCAGCGCGGGCGGGCAGAGCCGCTGGCGGAAGCTCACCTGCGCGACGTTGTAGACGACGACGGCGAGGTTGAACACGAAGCCCCCGACGACGAGCACGACCGCTACGAGTGCATCGGCGGCGCCCGTGGCCGCCACCCAGGCTGCCGCGGGCGTGATCGCGTACGAGACCCCGGTGAACACCGCTGAGGCGGGGATGACCCGCGCCGGGCCGACCCACCGTGCCGCCCGGTCGGCGAGGACCGCACCGAGCAGCCCGCCGGCCGCGCTCGCCGACAGCACGACGCCGTAGGTCGCCGTCCCGACGTCGAGCGTGCGCAGCGCGAAGATCACCACGACCGCGTTGCCGATCGCGCCGCCCAGGTTGCCGAGCGACGTGCACGCGAGGATGCGGCGGAGCAGGGGCTCGCTCGCGACGAAGCGGAGCCCTTCGGCGATCTCGGTGCGCAGGGGGCGTCGTGCCGCCGGGTCGGGGAGGTCCTCGTGGTGGCGGATCCGCGAGACGGCGAGCGCGCTCGCGAGATAGGTGCAGACGGTCGCGACCATGACGAGCGGTGCGGACAGCACGCGCAGCGCGACGCCGCCGATCGCGGGTCCGGCGATCATCGCGACGGACTGGGTCGCCTGGAGCTTGGAGTTTCCTTCGACGACGTGGTCGAGCCCGACGAGGCCGGGTACGTAGCTCTGGTGCGCGACGTCGAAGAAGAGGCTGAACGTGCTGATGACGACGGCCGCGCCGATGAGCAGTCCCATGCTCGCGTGGCCGGTCAGGGCGGCGACGACCACGGCCGAGAGGATCGCGGCACGCGCGAGGTCGGCGGTGACGAGGACCCGGCGCTTGCGCATCCGGTCGACCCAGGCACCCGCGGGCAGGCTGAGCAGGAGGAAGGCCGCGGTCTCGGCGGCGTTGAGGGCGCCCATCTGCCACTCGCTCGCGTGCAGGTGGGACACGGCGAAGATCGGCAGGACGAACCCCGTGAGCTGGGCGCCGAGCTGGCCCAGCGCGTCCCCGCCCCACAGGTGCCGGAAGTCGCGATGGTGGACCAGGCTGCGCGGGGGAGCAGTGGTGCTCGGCGCGGGCTCGTCGGGCGTCATGGGGGCAGCCTGGTGCAAGTGATTGAGGAATGTCAATCAGTTAGCCTGTGGGGGTGACCCCGGATCGTGCTACTCACCCCACGCCGCCAGTGTCCGAGCCCGTGGCCGGCGCGGCGGCGCCAGTTCCTGTGGCCGGCGGTGCCGCGCGCGGTGCGCACGCGCCGACTGCCGACCTGCCGACGGCTGGCGACTCGGTCGCCGAGCGGGACGCCGACGCGCGCGCTCTGGCGTCGACGCTCCGGGTGCGGATCCTGCGCATCTGCCTCGACGAACCGCGGACCAACAAGGAGATCGCCCAGGTGCTCGGCAAGAACCCGGCGACGACGCTCCATCACGTCCGCACGCTCGTCGCGCGGGGGTTTCTCGCGGCGCAGCCCGAGCGCACGGGGGCGCGGGGGGCGCGGGAGGTGCCGTACCTCGCGACGGGCAGGTCGTGGACCGCGGACCTGGGGCCGGGTGGTCACCGCGTGCTGCTCGACGCGTTCCTGGAGGAGCTGGCCGTGGCTGATCCTGCGACCGTCGACATGGGGCGGCTCGGCCTGCGGCTCGACGCCGAGGGGCGGGACGAGCTCTCGCGACGCCTCAACGAGGTCCTCGAGGACTTCCGGCAGCGTGAGCCGGTGGCCGACGGCGAGCCGTGGTCGGTGTTCGTCGCGATCCACCACGACACGAGCCGCGACCCGCGCCCGAGTGCATGATCTCGCTGCGACTCGCCGGGCGTGTCGCAGCAGAATCATGCACTCAACGCGGTGGAGCCGGGTCGTCCGGTCTTAATCTGCCTGACAACTTGCAACTTTTGGTTGACAGAAGACAAAAGCCTCCTTAGGGTCCGAGAGTCAACGCTGACTCGTCTTCAAGGAGGAAGATCTCCAGTGCGAATCCCCTCACGTCATCGAAGAGGCCTCTCAGGCCTGCTCGGAGCCTCGCTGCTCGTCCCGCTCGCCTTCGCCGGAGCGCTCCCTTCCGCCCAGGCGGCCGACACCGAGATGGAGCCGGGCGTCACGCTCCGTACCTTCCAGCTCGCCCAGGACCCCGGGTCCGTGTGCACCCTCAAGTCGGGAACCACGCCCAACGTCGACAAGCTCATGCCGACGATCGACTGGAGCACGCCCGAGCAGTTCGGCGCGTCGGACCGCTTCATCACGCACGCGCTCGCGACGCTCACGGTTCCCGCCGAGGGCGAGTACACGTTCCGCGTGACCAACGACGACGGCGCGCTCGTCTACGTCGACGACCAGCTCCTCCTCGAGAACGACGGCCCGAACGACTCGACGTCGGTCGAGGGGGCGATCACCTTGACCGCAGGGGCGCACGACCTGCGGGTCGAGTACTACGAGGGCACCGACAAGCAGCGCCTGACGCTCGCGTGGAAGACCCCGGGGTCCTCGACGTTCCAGGTCGTCCCGACGTCTGCCCTGAGCACCGAGGCGAACGTCGTGCGGGTCACCGCGCCCGGCAACAAGTACTGCGAGGGGGCCACGGACACCTCGGGCGACGGGCTGCGCCTGGACACGGTCAACCCGAACTACGAGCTGATCGACCTGCGCCCCGCGGGCTTCGAGCCCAAGGTCTCGGGCCTCGCGTTCACGCCGGACGAGAAGCTCGCCGTCGTGACCACGGGCGACGTGAGCTCCGGCGGCTGGCGGCCCGACCCGACGACCGGTGAGGTGTACCTCCTCGACGGCGTGATCGACGCGACCGGACCCGAGGACGTCACGGTCACCAAGGTCGCGGACAAGCTGCTCAACCCGATGGGCATCGAAGTCATCGAGGACTCGATCTTCGTCTCCGAGCGGTACCAGCTCACGCAGCTCACCGACCCGGACGGCGACGGCTTCTACGACACGCACACGAAGATCGCGGGGTGGCCCGACGGGGGTAACTTCCACGAGTTCGCGTTCGGCCTGATCCACGACGAGAACTACTTCTACGTCAACCTCTCCGTAGCGATCGACAACGGCGGCGCGACGACCACCCCGCAGCCCGCCGCCAACCGTGGCACGTCGATCAAGATCGACCGCGCGACGGGCGAGGTCACCTACGTCGCGGGCGGCCTGCGCACGCCGAACGGCATCGGCTTCGGCCCCGAGGGCGAGATCTTCGGGACGGACAACCAGGGCGCGTGGCTGCCCGCGAACAAGCTCGTGCACATCGAGCAGGACAAGTTCTTCAACCACTTCACCACCCCGGCCGGGCCGTTCGACGCGAACCCCGTGTCCCAGCCCGCGCTGTGGCTCCCGCAGAACGAGATCGCCAACTCCCCGGGCAATCCGATCCTCGTGCAGGACGGCGAGTTCGCGGGCCAGATGCTGCTCGGCGACGTCACCTACGGCGGTCTCCAGCGCGCGTTCCTCGAGAAGGTCGACGGCGAGTTCCAGGGGGCCGTCTTCCGCCACACCGCGGGCCTCGAGGTGGGCGCCAACCGCGTCATCACGGGCCCCGACGGCGCGCTGTACGTCGGCGGGACGGGCGAGGGCGGCAACTGGGGCGAGTCCGGCAAGCTGCGGTTCGGCCTGCAGAAGCTCGCGACGGTCAACGAGGACTCGTTCGACATGGTGGAGATGCGCGTCGTCGAGGGCGGGTTCGAGATCGAGTACACCGACCCGGTGTCCGACGCCGTGGTCGCGAAGCTGGCCGACGCCTACCGCCTCACGCAGTGGCGCTACGTGCCGACCCAGCAGTACGGCGGGCCCAAGGTCGACGAGCAGCCGCTGTTCGTCACGGACGCCACCGTGTCCGAGGACCGCACCACGGTCACCCTCACGGTCGACGGGCTCAAGCCCGGCCACGTCGTGCACCTGCGCTCGCCGCGCCCGTTCGCCTCGGACGAGGGTGCCGAGCTCCTGAGCACCGAGGCCTGGTACACGCTCAACTCGCTGCCCGGCTACGTCGCCCCGGCGGACCGCGGCTGGTACGAGGCCGAGGAGGCGCAGCCGCTCGGTGGCTCGAGCCTCGGCTCGGACCACAGCAACTACTCCGGCACGGGCTTCGCCGCCGGTATGCAGAACGTCGGCTCCGGCCGCACGTTCGCCGTGACGGTTCCCGAGGCGGGCACCTACCCGCTCAACCTGCGCTACGCGAACGGCATCCACCCGTACACCGAGCTGCGCTCCAAGGACGTGTCGCTCTACGTCAACGGCCAGAAGGTCGGCCCGTGGACGCTGCCCACGACCGGCGACTGGAAGGTCTGGGACACGATCACGCGTGACGTCGCTCTCACGGCGGGGCACAACACGATCACCCTCAAGTACGACCAGGGTGACCAGGGCAACGTGAACCTCGACGTGCTGTCGATCGGGCAGAACCCCGACATCTGCTCCCCGGCCGACGTCGAGGACGGCTACCGCGGCATCTTCGACGGCACCCTCGCGAGCCTGGCCGACTGGAAGCTCGCGGGCTCCGGGACGTTCGGCCGCCAGGACGACTGCTCGATCCGCACCAACGGCGGCATGGGTCTGCTCTGGTACACGGCCCAGGAGCTCGAGGAGTACTCGCTCAAGCTCGACTGGAAGCTCGTCAAGGACGACAACGGCGGCGTGTTCGTCGGCTTCCCGAACCCCGGCAACGACCCCTGGGTCGCGGTCAACCAGGGGTACGAGATCCAGATCGACGCGAGCGACGCGGCCGACCGCACCACGGGCGCGATCTACACGTTCCAGGGTGCTGACGCGGCGGCCGTGAGCGCGGCCCTCAAGCCCGTCGGGCAGTGGAACGCGTACGACATCCGTGTCGAGGGCGACCGCATCCGGATCTACCTCAACGACGTGCTCGTCAACGACTTCACGAGCACCGACCCGGCGCGCGACCTGTCGAGCGGGTTCATCGGCATCCAGAACCACGGCGCCGGTGAGACGGTCTCCTACCGCAACATCCGCGTCAAGGACCTGGGTGCCGAGCCCGAGCCCGAGCTCGCGGTGTCGGTGACGGTCCAGCCCAAGTGCGTGGCCGGCAAGGTCACGCTCACCGTGCGTGCCGTCAACGACGACACGGTGCCGGTCGACGTCGTGCTCAGCACGCCGTTCGGCAAGAAGACCATGGTCGGGGTCCTGCCGGGCAAGTCCGCCCAGCAGACGTTCGCGACGCGCTCGACCTCGATCGAGGCCGGGGCGGCGACCGTGACGGCGAGCGCGGGGGACAAGGAGGTCGTGGTCGAGACGGCCTACGACGCGTCGAGCTGTGGCTGACGTGACAGCTCCTCGCTGAGTGCATGGTTCGGCTGCGACACGCCCGGTGTGTCGCAGCCGAACCACGCACCCACCACGACAGGCGCAGCCTCGTTTGCTGCTGCGGCGCAGCGTCTGTCACCATCTGCCGGGGCGTCGACGACGACGTCCCACCGTGTCGTCGGGAGGTAGTCGACCCATGCTCGCGCACCTGGGACGGGTCATGGCCCGGCATCGCATCGCCGTCCTCGCCCTGTGGGGAGTGCTCGCCCTGCTGGGCGCGGTGATCGGCGGCGGGGTCTTCGACCGCACGACGACGGTCGACAGCCTGCCGCCCGGCGCGCCGTCGGCCCGGGCCCAGGCCCTGCTCGACGAGCTCGACCCGCAGGGCGAGACGCTCACGGCGGTCGTCGGCGGGGTCGACTTCTTCACGCCCTCGCTCGTCGAGAGCGGGAGCCGCGTGATGCACGAGGTCCGGGAGATGCCGGGGGTCCTGGAGGTCTCGGACGCCTTCACGTCCGGTGGGCTGATCTCGGACGACGGCCTCGGTTCGCTCGTCGTGGTCGAGCTCGACCCCGACCTCACGGACGAGCAGGCGCTCGAGGTCGGGGACCGTGTGGCGGCTGCTCTCCAGACCATCGACGCCCCTGAGGTCGTCGTGGGCGGGGAGCTCATGGCCGAGCGGACGTTCGCCGACATCGCCACGGCCGACGCCGTGGTGGGGGAGTCGGTCGCCCTGGTGGTGCTGTGCGTCGTGCTGGTGCTCGTGCTGGGCGGCCTGCGGGCCGGGCTGGCACCGATCGTCGCCGCGCTCGCGTCGATCGCGGCCTCCCTCCTCGCGCTGAGCGCGCTCGCCGGAGCGGTGCCCGTGAGCGAGTTCGCGGTCAACGTCGTGACGCTCCTGGGCCTCGGCCTGGCGGTGGACTACAGCCTCCTGGTGATCGTGCGGTTCCGGGAGGAGCGTGAGGCGGCGCCCGGGGCCCCGCTCGAGGAGCTGCTGGCCCGGACCGTGTCGACCGCGGGCAGGGCGGTCCTCGTCTCGGGGCTCGCGGTCGCGTCGGCGCTCGGTGGGCTGCTCGTCCTGGCGGACCCCCTGCTCGCGAGCATGGCGCTGGGCGGCCTGCTCGTGGTGGCGCTCACGACGCTCGCCGGGCTCACGCTCGTGCCTGCCCTGGTCGCGGTGCTGCGCGCGTCGATCCCGGCCGCGCGGACCCGGACCTGGGCCCGCCGCCGCACGGGGCGCGGCTCCGGTCTGCTCGCCCGGTCCGCGGCGTTCGCGCAGCGCCGCCCCGTGGCCGTGACGCTCGGGTCGACTGCGGTCCTCCTGCTCCTGAGCGCGCCGCTGGCGTCGCTCGCGCTGGGCGCCTCGGACGCCCGCTCGCTCCCCCCGGGGACGCCGGAGCGGGTTGCCCAGGAGAGGATCGAGCAGGACTTCGAGATCCTGGGCGTCCAGCCGGTCGAGCTCGTGCTGGGGGCGCCCGTCGAGGATCCCGGCGTCCAGTCGTTCCTCGACGCGGTCTACGCGCTGCCCGGTGTCGAGGACGTCGAGCACCTCACCGACTTCCCGCCCGACGTGACGGTCGCCGAGGTGACCCCGGTGGGCACCGCGACGGACGAGACGGCGCAGGCCGTGGTCCGGGACGTGCGGGCGCTCGACGTCCCGTTCTCCGTGCAGGTCGCGGGCCCCGCGGCCGAGCTGGTCGACGCGACGCAGCAGTCGCGCGACCGGCTGCCCTGGGCGTTCGCCGTGGTCGTGCTGCCCGCGATGCTCCTGCTGGGCTGGCTCACCCGCTCGGTCGTGGTCCCGCTCAAGGCGTTGGTCCTGAACCTGCTCGCCCTGACCGCGTCGCTGGGGGTCCTGGTCGCGGTCTTCCAGTGGGGCTGGGGTGCGCGGTTCCTGGGCTTCGAGCCCACGGGAACGATCGACGCCACGAGTCCGGCGCTGCTGTTCGTCTTCCTGTTCGGCCTGTCGATGGACTACGAGGTCTTCCTCCTCGCGCGCATCGCGGAGGAGTGGCGCCGTCGTACGGGGGACGACCGCCGCGCGAACGACCGCGCGGTCCTCGCGGGCATCGTGGCGTCCGGTCCCGTCATCACGGTCGCGGCCGTGTCGATCGGGATCGTGTTCGCGGGCTTCGCGCTGGGTGACCTCGTGGCCATGAAGGAGATCGGGGTGGGCATGGCGGTCGCTGTCCTGCTCGACGTCACGATCGTCCGCGGCCTGCTCCTCCCGGCCTCGATGTCGCTCCTGGGGCGCTGGAACTGGTGGTTCCCGGGTGCGCGGACGCGCCACGGCCTCGGCGTCGGGCCGGACGAGGTGCGCGGCGAGGAGCCCTCGCCGCGCACCCTCGTGGGTAGCGGGACGTCAGCAGGCGCCGGCCGGGGCTGACGGTACGGCCCGCAGGAACCCGGGCGCGCCGAGCCCTGCTCGGGCGAAGGCTGCGGCGACGGCTTCCGCGACGGTGTCGGCGCGGTCGGCCGGGACCAGCGCGATCGCGGACCCGCCGAACCCGCCGCCCGTCATGCGCGCGCCCAGGGCGCCGGCGTGCCGTGCGGCCTCGACCGCGACGTCGAGCTCGGTCGCGGAGACCTCGTAGTCGTCGCGCAGGGACGCGTGGGACGCGTCCATGAGCGGCCCGACGTCGGAGGCTCGCCCCGCGCGCAGCAGCGACACCAGGTCCTGGGTCCGGGCGATCTCGGTCACCACGTGCCGGACGCGACGGCGCGAGACGTCGTCGGGCAGGCGGTCGAGCGCCTCGCCGAGGGCCTCGGCGAACGCCGCCTCGCCTCTCGGGGTTCCCTCCGCGGCGGCGATGACCGAGTCCGCGAGCTCGCGCAGGTTCGCGAGCCCCAGGGTCGCGGCGGCCGCCTCGCACGTCGCCCGTCGCTGCGCGTACTGGCCGTCGACCAGGGCGTGCTCGGCCCGGGTGTCGATCACGAGCAGCGCGAGCCCCTCGGCCGCGAGGTCGAACGGGATCTGCTCGACGGCGCGGGCAGGGTCGAGCCCCGGCCGGCAGTCGAGGAGCAGCGCATGGCCGGGGGCGCAGCGCAGCGAGGCCGACTGGTCCATGCCGCCCGTCGGGGCGCCCGCGACCTCGTTCTCGGCGCGGATCGCGGCGGCTGCGAGCGTCGCGCGACCGGCGTCGGTGGCCGCGAGACCCAGGCCGGCGACGTCGTCGATCCCGACCGCGACCGAGCACTCGAGCGCGGCCGAGGACGACAGGCCCGCGCCGTAGGGTACGCACGAGTCGACCACGGCGTCGAAGCCGCGGATGGTCTCGGCCGAACCGCCGGTCGCCTCGAGGTGCTGCCCGAGCGCCCAGGCGACCCCGGCCACGTACGCGGCCCAGCCGGTCACGGCTCCGGGCGCGACGTCCTCGAGCCGCCCGGTCCACGCGGCGCCGGGCTCCTGGGCCGAGGCGAGGCGCACGACCGAGTCGGTCCGGGGGCGCAGCGCGACGTACGTGCGGTGGGGGAGCGCGATGGGCAGGCACAGCCCGGCGTTGTAGTCGGTGTGCTCGCCGATGATGTTGACGCGCCCCGGTGCGGCGTAGACGCGGACCTCGGGGGCAACGTCCGCCTCGTCCCCGCCTTCCGTGCCGTCAGTGGGGTACGCGGCCGCGAAGGCCTGCCGGACGCGGTCCGCACCGACGTCGTCGGGCCAGGACTCGACCCACTGTGCCGCCGGGGCCGGGGCGAGCGCCTGCAGGCGCGCCGCGATCCGCTCGGGGGTGGTGTCGCTGACCCAGGCGCCCATGCCCGACTCCGAGCCCGCGAGGTACTTGAGCTTGCCCGGTGCGCGCAGCACCGAGAAGACCTGCAGGTGCAGGCGCGAGAGCTCGCGCCCCTCGCGCACCGGGGCCTGGTGCCAGGCCGCGATGTAGGGCAGGGGGACGGGCGCGCCACCCGGCCCCTCGAAGAACAGGTCGAGGCGGCGCAGGAGCTCGAGGTAGGCGACCGCGAGGTCGTCGCGCTCGGCGTCGGTGAGCGCGGGCAGGTCGGGCACGTCCCGGCGCGGCGCGACGTGCACCTCGACGGGCCAGCGGGCCGCGAAGGGCACGTAGGCGACCCAGTGCTCGGTCTGCAGGACGATGCGACGGCCGTCGGCGAGCTCGGCGTCCAGGACGTCGCGCAGCAGGTTGCCGCCCGTGCGTTCGTGGTGCGCGCGGGCCTGGGCGAGCATCGAGCGGGTCTTGGGCGTGAGGTACGGGTAGCCGTAGATCTGCCCGTGGGGGTGGTGGAGCGTGACGCCGATCTCCTGGCCGCGGTTCTCGAAGCAGAAGACCTGCTCGACGCCAGGCTCGCGCCCGAGGGCCTCGGTGCGGTCGGCCCACGCGTCGATGATGGTGCGCACTCGCTGCGGGGGCAGCGCGCCGAACGACGAGGAGTGGTCGCTCGAGAAGACGATGACCTCGCAACGGCCCGACGCCGGAGCGCGGGTCTCGAGGGTCCCCTCGCCCTCGAGCGCTCCGTCGACGTCGGAGACGCCCGGCACGAGCTGGAGCGACGGGAAGCGGTTCTCGAAGACCACGACGTCGTAGTCGGTGTCCGGGACCTCGCCGTCCGAGTAGGCCGCGCCGGGGCGGGCCGGGCACAGCGGGCACGAGTCCGCAGCGGGCAGGAACGTGCGGTTCATGCGGTGCGCGGCCATCGGGATCCAGTCGCCCGAGAGCGGGTCGAGGCGCATCTCGGGGCCCGTGTAGGGGTGCTCGTGCCCGTCGGGGCCGGTCACGGCGGCGAACCGGTCGCCCAGCGGGCGGGGGTCGTCGAGCCGACGCGTGAGCTCGCCCGCGACGTACGCGGGCGAGTCGTCGAAGTAGACGAGCTCGCGGCCGTCGGCCAGGCGGGTCGGGGTGCGGCGCAGGTGCTGGTTCATCGGGAGGTACGACCGTCCTGGGGTGCGGGGGTGGGTGGGTACGGGCCAGGCAGGGCCGGCGGAGTCGGCCCGTCGCGCGTGACGACCACGAGGTGCTCGACGACGTCACGCACGGCTGCCTGGTCGCCGGCCGGGAGGGCTTCGTCGGTCACGAGGACGTCGACCTGGTCGAGCCGCGCGAAGACGCTCAGGCCCGTGGTCGTCCACTTGGAGTGGTCGGCCAGGACGACCGTCTGCCCGGCGATCGCGACGAGCGCTCGGTTGGTCGCGGCCTCGTCCAGGTTGGGGGTCGTCAGCCCGGCCTCGACGCTCACGCCGTGCGCGCCCAGGAACGTCTGGTCCACGCGCAGGCTCGCGAGCGCGGCCTCGGTGAGGGGGCCGACCAGTGCGTCCGACGGCGTCCGGGAGCCACCGGTGAGGACGGTCTCGAGCCGCGGGTCGCCCGCGCGGTGCAGGGCCTCGGCGACCGGGAGCGAGTTCGTGACGACGGTCAGCGGGCGCAGCCGCGGGTCCGCCGCGATCTCGACCGCGAGCAGGTGCGTCGTCGTGCCCGCGGACAGGGCGATCGAGGACCCGGGGGAGACGAGACGCGCGGCGGCGCGGGCGATCGCGCGCTTCTCGTCGAGAGCAAGGGTGCTCTTGGCCTCGAACCCGGGCTCGTGGGACGTGGCCTGAGGCGAGACCGCGCCGCCGTGGACCTTGCGGAGCAGGCCCTGCTCGGCGAGCTCGAGCAGGTCTCGGCGGACCGTCATGTCGGAGACGCCGAGCTCCTGGGTCAGGTCGGCGATCCGGACGGCACCGTGGTCGCGGAGCCCCGCGAGGATGCGTTCGTGGCGCTGGGAGGCGAGCATGCAGCCATGGTGACACATTCGAACAGAAACAAACAATGTTGAACATGGTGGGGCTGGTCGTGGCGAACGTCCCGGTCGGCACGGTGGACGGCGCCGCCGCCCGACGACGACGGCCGACCACCCGGGCGGGTGGTCGGCCGTCGAGGGGTGCGTCCCGGGGTCAGATGCCCCCGCGCAGCGCGGCGATCGGCTCGATCGCCGCCGCCTTGAGTGCGGGATAGGTCCCCGCGAGCAGGCCGATCACGCCACCCAGGAGCGCCGAGCCGATCGCCATGCGGATGTCGAGGATGGGCGTCCACTCCTGCGCGACCGACACGATCACGACCGTGAACACCCCCAGCGACGCGCCGACCAGGCCGCCCAGGAGCCCGATGACCACGGACTCCACCACGAACTGCCCGGCGATGTCCCGCTTCGTCGCGCCGAGGGCACGCCGCAGACCGATCTCCCCCACACGTTCCATGACCGACAGCAGCGTGACGTTCGCGATGCCGAGGCCACCCACGAGCAGCGCGATCCCGCCCAGGGCCAGGAAGATCGCGTTGATGTCCGCCTGGACGTTCTCCTGGAGCGAGGAACCGCTCGCCGGCGCCTGGGCCTTGAAGGACTCGGGTGAGTTGGGGTCGAGGGCGACGGGCCCCTGCTCGGCGACCAAGGAACCGGCACCCGTCTCGATGTGGATCTGCAGCTCCTCGGGCGCGCCCACGAGGAAGTCCTGCCTCGCCGTGCCGACCGGGAGCACCACCGCGTCGAGGAGGTCCGTGCGTCTCTTGACGTCGCCGTAGATCCCGATGACGGTGTACGCGTCCTCGCCGATGAAGATCGACGGCTGGCTGTCGACGCGGTTGATGCCGAGCTGCTCGGCGGCGCGCTCACCGAGCACCACGACCCGGTCGTTGCGCGCGTCGTGGCCGCTGTCGAAGAAGCGTCCGACCACGACCTGCCCCCGCACGGCGTCGAGCAGACCGGCGGAGCCCGCGACGACCGCAGGGCTCGCCTTGTCGGCGACCGACGGGTCGTTGACCGGCACGGCCGTGACCTGCCGGCCCTCGACGTCGACCGGAGCGACGAGCCCCGCAGCGACGACCCCGTTGATCTGGGTGACGCGCTCCGCGCCGTCCCACGGGATGCGGCCCTTCGGGCGTGCGTCGTCCCCGGTGCCGGCCTTGGCCGGGGTGATGACGACCTGGGTCGCGGCCACGGCGTCGAACTGGCGGCTGATCTGGCCCGCGGCGGTCTGCGCGAGACCGACCGTGATCACGACCGACGCGATGCCGAGGACCGTGCCGAGGATCGTCAGGACCAGGCGCCCGGGACGGGCGCCGATCCCGTGCGCGGCCTCGGCGAAGAGGTCGCGAGCGTTGAACCGGTCGCGTGCCCGGCCTCGGTGGACCCGCTGCTCCGGCGTCCGTCGGCCGCTCGTGGGAACGTCGCCTGGCGGGTCCTGCGTCGCCCGACCAGGCAGCCGGGCCTTCAACGCCTCGAACGCCCTCATCGGTCGAGCTCCGTGAGCCGGCCGTCGGCGATCCGCACCCGGCGCTGTGCCCGGGCGGAGACAGCCGGGTCGTGGGTGATGACCACGAGCGTGAGCCCGTCCGCGTGCAGCTCGTCGAACAGCTCCATGATCTCGACCGAGTTGGTCGAGTCCAGGTTGCCCGTCGGCTCGTCGGCGAGGAGCAGGTGCGGGCTCGCGACGACGGCACGGGCGACCGCGACGCGCTGACGCTCCCCGCCCGAGAGCGTGGTCGGCGTGAAGTCGACGCGGTGCGACAGGTGGACCCGGTCCAGAGCGGCCCGCGCGCGCTCCTGCCGTTCGCCCCTCGGCACGCCGCTGTACAGCGTCGCGAGGAGGACGTTGTCGAGCACCGTGCGGTGCGGCAGCAGGTGGAAGGACTGGAAGACGAAGCCAATCCGGCCGCCCCGCAGGGCAGAGCGCACCGACTCGGACGCGCGCCCGGTCGCCACGCCGTCGAGCAGGTAGTCCCCGGACGTGGGCCGGTCCAGGAGACCCAGGAGGTTCAGGAGCGTCGACTTGCCCGAGCCGGACGGGCCGATGATCGACACGTAGTCGCCCGGTTCGATCCGCAGGTCGACCGACGTCAGGGCGTCCACGACGGGCGGCCCAGGAAAGCTCCGGGTCACGTCCACGAGCTCGACGACCGCTGGAGGGGTATCGGCCGTCACGGTGCCGGGACCCGCCCCGACCTGGTCGTCGGCAGGGGCCGCCGGGGTATCCCGACCACCGTCGAGGACGCTCGCGGGGGGACCTGCCGACCCGTTCAGGCCGAGCCAGTCGACGTCCCCGGTCACTTGCCGACCACCACCTTGTCACCGGGCTCGAGGGGGTCGTCGGACGAGACGATCTCGACGAACCCACCGGCAGCGAGGCCGGTCGTGACCGGCACGAGGTCGGTCGCCCGGTCCTTGCCCGTGCCCTTGCTCGGGCTGGCGGCGTCGCCGCGCAGGACCTCGACCCGGGACTCGCCGCCCGGCCCGGCGGTCAGCGCCGCGAGCGGCACGGCGAGCACCTCTCCGTCGGTCGAGCTCACCGGGATCGTGAGCCGGAGGTTGCTCCCCTGCAAGAGGGTGATCTGCTCCGGCGTCAGTGCGTCCGGCGCGAGCGAGACCGTGAAGCGGGCGCCCTTCTTGGCCTCGGCGCCCGACTCCTTGCCCTCGCCGTCCGCCTTGCGGGCCTCGACCGACGTCACGGTCGCGGTCCCCTCCGAGTCGTCCGGCAGGGTGAAGGTCGCCTTGGCCCCCGGCGTGAGGAGCTCGGCGTCAGAGGCACCGGCCGACGCCTCGATGACGAGCGTCGCCCCGGAGACCGCCATCACGGGGCCCGAGATCGTCGCGCCGCGCTCCACGAGCACCTCGTCGACGCGTCGCGGCAGGCCGGAGAGGAAGAGCACCTCGCTCGCAGGCAGCGCGGTCAACGTCTGCGTGCGGGCCTCGCCCAGCGCCTTCTTGGCGTCGTCCAGCTGGCGTTGCGCCCTGGTGACCGCGGCGGTCTGTGCCGCGACGTCCTTCGGCTTGTCGAGCGCAGCCCGCTGCGCCCGCGCGAGCGTGAGCGCGTCCTGCGCGCCCGCGACGTCCCCTGGCTGGGGCGGTGTCCCGGGCTCGGCTGCGGGGTCCGTCGTCCCGGCCTGTGCGGCGGCCAGGGCTCGCTCGGCCCCCCGCACGGCGTTGTCCGCCTCGAGCTTCTCGACCTCGGTCGCTCCTCCCCTCGACGTCGAGAGGTCCGCGCGAGCCGAGGTGAGCGCGTCCTCGGCGTCCTTGACCCCCTGGGTCGCGGCCTCCACGCCGTCCTTCGCCTCGTCGCCGCTCGACGGCGAGGGATACCCGACGTTCGCGTAGAGCTTGTCGACCGCGGTCGCCGTCGCGGCGTCGTAGACGTTGCTGTCGGCCTTCCCCGGGTCGATCCCGACCGCGGTGAGGGCCGCCTTGAGCTGGGCGACGTCCGGGCCCGAGACCCCCACGCGCAGGGTCCGGTAGGCGGGGAGCTCGCCGGGCAGGACGATGACCGGGCGCCCCGAGACCTCCAGGGCGATCGACGTCTGGCCGAGCTCGGCCCCGAGTGCCGGGACCTGCCCGGTCACGACCGCGGGACCGCCGAGGTCCGCGGTCTCGACCTTCACCTGGACGGCGTCGTCGTACTTGACGTCTCCGCGCAGCGTCACGTCGTTCGCGATGACCTTCTTCTCGACCGGGACGGTGATGAGCCCGGCGTCGGGGGCCTTGGCGTCTGCGGCAGCCTGCGCGGGGGAGACGACCAGGCGGCTCACGACGATGCCTGCCAGCAGGCTCAGGACGGCGATCCCGGCGACGAGCCAGATGAGGCGGTGGCCCCGCAGCCCGGTACCGGGTGCGTCGACGGCCGCCCCGCCCGCCTGCGCACCCTCGACGTCGGTCGCCGGGGTGCCGCTGGTGCGGTCTGCGCGGGAGCGAGAGAGCCTCACTTCTCGAGCTCCTTGTAGGCGGCGGCCACGCGGTCCAGGAGGTCCTTGTTCTCGTCGACGAACGTCTTCTCGAGCTCGAACTGGACCGTGCGGTGGACGTCCTGGTACCCCACCTTCTCCTGGCAGGCGTAGTCGGCCACGGCCGTGCTCCTCTCCTCCTCCTGGAGCGTGGTCAGCTCGTCCTCGCTGGGGCCCTCGCCGGTCTCGTTGTCGTACAGGGCGTTGGACGCCTCCATGAAGTAGTCCATGGCCGCCTGCGGAGTGGTGTGGTCCAGTCCGGCCTCAGCCATGCAGTCGGACCACTTCGCGGCGGCCTCGGTCAGCTTCGGCGACTTCTCGACGTCCTCGTAGAGCTTGGTGGTGGCCTCGCTGAACGCGGTCATCTCCTCGGACTCCCAGAGCTCCTGCTCGCCGCCGCTCGCCTCGTCCTGGGCGATTCCCTGACAGCCCATCTCTTCGGGGGTGAACTGCGGCATCTCGCCGTTCTCGTCGGGCTCGGCCGAGCTCATGGCACCGTAGAGGGCCTCGTAGTAGGCGTTCATCTCGGTCTCGGACATCGACGCGAGATACTCCTGGTTCGGGTCGACGAACGAGTCCATCTCGGCCTGCTCCTCCTCGGTCGGCTCCTGGTAGATGGTCATGCCGTAGCCGTACTCGGCGGCGTACTTCTCCGGGTCGTGCTCCTCCTCGTCGAAGGTGACCATGCCGGCGCTGTGGTCGACCGGGATGTACTCGAAGCCCTGCTCGACCATGCAGGCGGCCGTGAGCTCCTCGGTCTTGCGGTTCTGCTCCTCCCACTTCTTCTGCTGCGCCTCGCTGTCGAGGTCGCCGCTGATGGACTCGTAGAACGCGGTCAGCGGGCTGTCCTCGTCGGCGGAGGGCGCGTCGGCGCCGCCCCCGCAGGCAGTGAGCAGGAGCATCCCGGTGAGGCTGAGTGCCGTGATCGCGGCGGGCCGTGTCGAGGGTCGACGCATGGTGCATTCCTTCGTTCGGTGGGAAGTGGTGGGTTGGCGTGCGTGGGGGGACGTCTCGTCGGACGAGCTCATGGCGCGTCCCAGCCGGAGACCTTCTCGAACTGGGCGACCGCCTGCTCGACGAGCTCCCGGTTCTCGGTGAGGAAGTCCGCCTCGAGGTCGTGGCGGACCGTCTGCTGCTGCGCGTCGTAGTCGATCTCCGTGCGGCACGCGAGGTCCGCGGTCGCGGTCGCCAGCTCTCGCTGCTGCAGCGCGGCGTACGCGGGGTTCTCCAGGGTTGCGCTCTCGAGGGTCGGGAAGTCCGTGGTGAGCTCCGTGACGATCGACTGCAGGGCGTCGTCGGGGTGGCTGAAGCCGACGATCCCGGCGTCGGACATGCAGTCGGCCCACTGCTCGTGGGTGGCCGCGAGCCGCGGGTCGTCGGCGACGCGGACGTCGATCTGCGCCATGGAGGCCTGCAGGGCCTCGAGCTCCGGGGTGAACAGGAACGAGGCGGGGTCGGGGCCGACCTCGTCCTCGGCGATCGCCCGGCACCCTCGGTCCTCGGTGGCGACGCTCTTGCGGACGTCCTCGGTGCCGGTCGCGGGGTCGGCGCCCCACAGGGCCGAGTCGTACGCCGCCTTCTGCGCGGCGGACAGCGCGTCGACGAGGTCCTGCTGCGGGTCTCCCTGCTCCTCGAGCAACCGTTCACCCTCGGTGATCTCCTCGGTGCGACCGGGGGAGTCGGTCACGCCGTAGCCGTACTCGGCGGCGTACTCGGGGGTGCCTTGCTGCGGGGCGCCGTCGAGGTCGGCGACGGTGACGACCGGCAGGTCGGGAACGTAGTCGAACCCCTGGGCCTTCATGCAGTCCGCGATGGCGTCCTCGTGCCTCGCCACCCAGTCGATCTGGGAATTCTCCTCGAGGAAGGTGTCGAACCTCGCGAACAGCGTCAGGTCGAGAGGCGACTGCTCGCTCTCCGGTGCCGTGCATGCCGCGAGCGACAGTCCGGCGAGGAGCGCGAGGACCGGGGCCCTCGCGGGCGCTGGCCGGGCGCGCCCGGGCCCGGACGGCCGGGTGGATGACGGTAGGTTCATGCGGTGCCCCCCCTAGGACATGCGTGTCGACACTGCGCGCGGCCTCGACCGCGGTGGTTCGTCGGGCTCTGGGAGGGCGTGCGCTGCTGTGCGGCACGCCCTCCCACGAGCGTCGGGTCAGTAGCGGATGGCGTCGATCACCTTGACCCGGACCGCGACGAGCGCGGGGATCAGACCGGCGAGAGCGCCCACGCTGACTGCCGCGACCATGCCGGTCACGGCGGCGGAGACCGGGAAGCCCGGCTGGTCCTGGACGGGCGAGCCCATCATGGTGTCGAGCGGGACGTTGTGCAGGATCACGATCGCGAGCGAGACCCCGACGACCCCGGCCACGACGGTCGCGACGACGCTCTCCATGAGCACCGAGAAGAAGACCCGACCGGAGGACGCCCCGAAGCTGCGGCGGATGCCGATCTCGCGGATCCGGTAGCGCACGGTGACGAGCGCGATGTTGACGAGGCCGAGGCCGCCCAGCAGGAGCGCGACCGCGCTCACGCCCAGGATGACCCACTTGGTGGCCCCGTCGATCATGTTCATCTCCGGGCTGTCCATGCGGGACACGTCGACCTGCGCCCCGGCGATGGCACCGGACAGGTCACGGCGGACCGCGTGGGTGAGCGCGTCGACGGTGTCGGTCGGGACCCAGAGCTCGAGCATCGGCGGCCCCGCGTTCATGAGCGACTCGGGGGTGCTCCACCGCAGCTTGGACTCGACGAGCATGTACGCGCTCGGCGACTCGCCCGGCCAGGTGTTGGCGTAGGAGCCGATGATCGTCGCCTCGACCGGGTTCTCTCCGCCGATCGTGATCGTCGGATGGTCCTCGATACGCTGGCCGAGCGCGTCGAGGAACGCCTGGTTGACGACGAGCGCGGGGGAGAGGTTGTCGGCGTCGCTCTCGGTGAACCACCGGCCGCCGTCCACCACGAAGCGGTGCATGGTGGCCCAGTCGGCGCTGACCGCGTTCGTCTGCGTCGGCATGGTCCCGCCGGGGAACCGGAAGGTCGTCTCGGACCACATGACCATGGACGAGTACTCGACCTCGTAGCGGGCCGCGATGTCCTCGTAGGCGGCGACGTACTCCTCGACGCCCGGGATCTCCTGACCCGTCGGGTACGCCGAGACGCTGAGGGTCGCCGGGCGGCCGCTCCAGCGTTCGTTGGCCTCGGCCGACACCTGGCGCAGCATGTCGCCCGCCGCCGTGATGGTCGTGATCGCGCAGACCGCGACCGCGACCCCGATGAGCGCGAGCAGCACCCGGAGCTTGTGGACCCGCAGCTCGTCCCACGCCTCGGCCAGGGCACCGAAGAAGCCGGTCACGAGGCCACCACCGAGTCGTCGAAGAGCCCGTCGACGCCGGTGCGGGGACGGGGCGTCCCGGCCGGCTCGGCGCCTGCCGCCGGGGCGGGCGCGACCGGGCCCAGCGTGACGGCGACGTGCTCCGCCTGGTGGTCCTCGCCGTCGGGCACGTGCTCCATGCCGGAGCCCAGGCCGTCGAGGGAGCCCGCGCTGCGCGCTCCGATCGCGATGGGCGTGAGGACCCCCTCGGCGAGCCGGAAGTGGCGCTTGGCGCGCGAGGCGACCGCGAGGTCGTGCGTGATGGCGATCAGGGCGGACCCGTTCTCCTGGGCGATCGTGTCGAGCAGGTCCATGACCTCGCCGCCCGTGTCGACGTCGAGAGCGCCCGTGGGCTCGTCGGCGAGGATCACGCGCGGACCACGGACCAGCGCACGGGCGATCGCGACGCGCTGCTGCTCGCCGCCCGAGAGCTTCTCCGGCATGGTGTCGAGGCGGTCGCCGAGGCCGACGCGCTCGAGCATCTCCGCCGCGAGGCGCTTGCGGGCCCAGAACTGCTTGCCCTGGGCGTAGAGCAGCGGAGCGGCGACGTTCTCGAGGGCCGTGCGTGCCTGGAGCAGGTTGAACTGCTGGAACACGAAGCCGAAGTCCGCGCCGCGCCGGCGCGCGCGCACCCGCCCCGAGAGGCGGCCGATGGGCACGCCGTCGAGCAGGAAGTCGCCCGCCGTGGGCGTGTCGAGCAGCCCCAGGATGTTGAGCAGCGTGGACTTGCCGGTCCCCGACCGGCCGACGATCGAGACGTGCTCGCCCGCGTCGACCGTGAGGTCGATCCCGCGCAGGATCTCCAGGATCCGGTCGTCGGGGAGGCGGACCGACCGGGTCACGCCGTGCAGCTCGAGCAGGCTCATCCGGCCGAGCCCCCGTACGTCGTCATGCCCTCGTCGACCGGGGCGACGTCCTGGCCAGGAACGAACTGGAGCACGAGGTCGCCCTCGGCGACGCCCTCGACGATCTGCACCTGGGTGCCGTCGGTGATGCCGAGCTTCACGGCCGTCTCGACGGGCTCGCCGCCCTCCTCGCCCGCGAGCCAGACGTTGCCCGTCTCGACCGATCCCTGGACCGCGGTGATGGGGACGAGCAGCGCGTCCTCGGCCGAGCCGGCGGTGACCTCGAGCTTGGCCGCGAGGCCGGCGAAGACCGTGACGCCCGCAGGGACGGCACACGTGATCGACGCGGAAGGCGTCGCACCGGGCTCGGCGCCCGTCGGGTCCGGGTTCTCCGCAGGAGCCGCGGCGGCCGTGCCCATGCGCAGTCCGGTGCACGTGAAGGGCGCAGGCCCGCCGGTGACCGTCACGGTCGCCTCGGTGGGGATGGTCAGGAGCCGGAACTGCTGCTCCGGGAGCATCGAGGCGGACACCGACAGCGTGCCGGGGGAGACCGTCGCGAACGTGTCGCCGACCGCGACCTCCTGGTCCTTGATCGCGGTGAAGGTCGCGACCGAGCCGGGCGTCGTGGCCTTCATGGTGCTCTTGGTGACCTTGGGCTTGCGCTCGGTCACCGTCTCCTCGCCCGTCTCCTTGTTCGTCGTGACGAGTGGCTCCTGCGGCGTCTCGAGGGTGACTTCCAGCAGCGGGGCGCCGACCGCGACGACGTCGCCGACCTTGGCGTGCACCGCCGTGACCTTGCCGAGCTGGGTGACCTTCTCCGTGCTCGCCGGGTCCGCGACGACCTGGCCCGTGAGGGTCACGGTGTTGGTGATGGGTCCCTTGGCCACGGCCACCTGCGGCAGCGTGACGACGGCGGAGGGGGACTCGGTGTCGCCCTCGGCCTGCGGGGCGGACTTGAAGGCGATCACGACGAGGGTGACGGCGATCACCGCCCAGATCACGATGCGAAGGGCTGGGAAGATGATCCGGCGGGTGACGCCCACGGCAGGTCTCCAGGTGAATCCGATGAGCAGGAAGCTCAAGGTCTTGGCATGCTCCGGGAAGCCTAGGGGGGCCGATTCGGCCCGCGTATCCACCTCAGGTATGAGATGTCTGCGCAGAAGATCACGATCAGGTGTGGTTCCTGCCGTGATGCGTTGTCGATGCCCCCCTGGGCGACCGGCGCTGGTCACGCTTCTGACGAACGATGTGGGCACCCTACACCCGGGACAGGTGTGCCAGGTCACACGGGTGGTTCGGACCGCGCTGACGTCCGCGCGCGTCGTCGAGCGCGGGCGTGAGACACGGCGAAGGCCCGCCCCCGGGGGAGACGGGCCTTCGCGACGTTCGGGCGGTGGAGGGGCGGGGTCAGACGGGAGAGAGACCCAGCCGTCGACCCGCGAGGCCGCGGCTGCGGGCGGCCAGGTTGCGCGCGACGCCGCGCAGGGCGACGGCCGCAGGGGAGTCGGGGTCCGAGAGCGTCACGGGGGTGCCGTCGTCCCCGGCCTCGCGCAGCGACATGTCCAGGGGGACCTGCCCGAGCAGCTCGACCGGTCCGCCCGTCGCGGCCGTGAGGTTCGCCGCGACCTTCGCCCCGCCGCCGGCCCCGAACAGCTCGAGCCGTGACCCGTCCGGCTGCTCGAGCCACGACATGTTCTCGACGACGCCCACGATCCCCTGCTGGGTCTGTGTCGCGATCGATCCCGCACGCTCCGCGACCTCGGCGGCCGCGACCTGCGGGGTCGTCACGACGAGGATCTCGCTGGTCGGCAGGAGCTGCGCGACCGAGATCGCGATGTCGCCCGTGCCGGGCGGCAGGTCGAGGAGCAGGACGTCGAGGTCGCCCCAGTACACGTCCGCGAGGAACTGCTGGAGCGCCCGGTGGAGCATGGGGCCGCGCCAGATCACGGGCTGTCCCTGCGGCACGAACATGCCGATCGAGACGACCTTGACCCCGTGGGCGACGGGCGGCAGGAGCATGTTGTCGACGCGTGTGGGCTGGCGGTCCACACCGAGCATGCGGGGGATCGAGAAGCCGTAGATGTCGGCGTCGACGACCCCCACGCTGAGCCCGTCCGCGGCCAGGGCGACCGCGAGGTTCGCGGTCACCGAGGACTTGCCGACGCCACCCTTGCCCGACGCGATCGCGTACACCTTGGTCAGCGAGCCGGGCTTGGCGAAGGGGATCTCGGGCTCGCCCACGCCTCCGCGCAGCATGGTGCGCAGCTCGGTGCGCTGCTCTGCGCTCATGACGCCGAGGTCGACGCTCACCTCGCCCACGCCCGGCACGGTCTGCGCCGCGGCCGTGACGTCCTTGACGAGGGTCGACTTCATGGGGCAGCCCGCCACGGTCAGGTCGACGCCGACGACGACGCGCGCGCCGCCTGCCGCAGTGCCGTCCCCGGGCGCGGCGCCCTCGGCGCCCCCCGTCACCTCGACCGACCGGACCATCCCGAGCTCGGTGATGGGGCGCCGGATCTCCGGGTCCATCACCTGGGTCAGAGCCGTCCGGACGAGATCCTCGAGAACGTCGGTCGTGGGTGTTGCAGAGCCGCCAGCCATGGCCCCATCCTAAGCGGGCCCGCTAGCGTTCGAGGATGGACGCCCTGGCCTCGATCGCGCGCGACTCGGCTCTCTTCCTCGACGCGGTGCGCGCCGCGCCGCCAGGGGCGCGGGTCCCGGCCTGCCCGGAGTGGGGCGCCGCGGACCTGACGTACCACCTGGCCGAGGTGCAGTCCTTCTGGAGCGCCGTCGTCGGGCCTGCGGCGGGCGAGGGCCTCGACGCCGACGACGTCGCTCCCCTCGCGCGTCCGGCGCACGACGCGGCGCTGCCCGACCTCGCCGCGACCGCCACCGCGCGCCTGCTCGCGGCCCTCACGGGCCGCGACCCGTCCGAGCCGTGCTGGTCCTGGCACGACGCGGGGCGCACCGTGGGGTGGGTGTCCCGGCGCCAGGCCCACGAGGCCCTCGTGCACCGGGTCGACGCCGAGCAGACCGCAGGACGCGACGTCACGAGCGCCGACCCGCAGGTCGCGGCCGACGGGGTCGACGAGGTCCTGCGCGTCCTGGTCGACGGGATCCCCGCCTGGGGGACGTTCACGCCCGACGGGAGCACGGTCTCGGTCGCGGTCGACGGGCCGGGGGAGACGCCGCGGTCGTGGGAGCTCGCGTTCGGGCGGCTCACGGGGGTCGGCCCCGAGTCGGGCACGGCGTACGACCTCGACTCGGCGCAGCTCGTGGACCTGCCCGGGTCCACGACGGCCCAGGTCTCGGGCCCGGCGTGGGCGCTGGACCTGTGGCTGTGGGGCCGGGCCGACCGGCAGGGGCTGACGGTCCACGGCGACCCCGCGCTCGTGGACCGGCTGCGCGCCGTCGCGAACGAGGGGATGCAGTAGCCACCGCCTGACCGCGCGAGGCCCTGGAGCGGGCCCGGACCGCCCCGGACCGCTCGGACCCGCCCTACTGCTCGGTCGTGGCGTCCGGCCCGCGGCGTCCCGTGGTCGCGCGGCGCCCGTCGCGGTTCGCGCCGCGGCCGGACGTCGAACGTGGTAGCGGGGAGTCGAGCCCGCCCCGGCCGGACGTGCCCGTCGAGCCCGCAGAGCCTGTCGTCGAGCGGCCGACGTCGGCGGCCTCCGCGGCGCGCTCCGACTCCTTCTCGTCGAGCTCCTCGAGCAGGTTGCGGATCTCGGAGCGCACGAAGTCACGTGTCGCGACCTCGTTGAGCGCGATGCGCAGCGCGGCCATCTCCCGCGCGAGGTACTCGGTGTCGGCGAGGTTGCGCTCGCCGCGCTGGCGGTCCTGCTCTGCGCTCACGCGGTCGCGGTCCGTCTGGCGGTTCTGCGCCAGCAGGATGAGGGGGGCCGAGTACGACGCCTGGAGCGAGAGCATGAGCGTCAGGGCCGTGAAGCCCAGGGCCGCGGAGTCGAAGCGCAGCGACTCGGGTCCCCACGTGTTGAAGCCCAGCCACAGGAGGCAGAACACGGTCATGTAGAGCAGGAACCGCGGGGTGCCCATGAACCGGGCGATGCCCTCGGAGATCTTGCCGAACGCGTCCTGCTCGACGCGGACGCGCGGCAGGAGGGTGCGGCGCGCGGCCTTGGGCGTGTCGAGGCGCTCAGCCACGGAGACCTCCTCGGCGGATCGGGAAGGCGGAGGACGCGGGAGTCTGCGTGCCGAGGCTCGTCTCGTCCGCGTCGTCGTCCGTCTCGCGCCAGTCGTCGGGCAGCATGTGGTCGAGCACGTCGTCGACGCTGATGGCGCCCAGCAGGCGCTTCTCGTCGTCGAGAACGGGCAGGGCCAGCAGGTCGTACGCCGCGAGCAGGCGCGTGACGCGCCCGAGCGGCGCGTCGGGGCGCACCCACTCGATGTCGGAGTCGAGCACCGACCCGACCGACACGTGCGGGGGCTCGCGCAGGAGCTTCTGGAAGTGCACGACGCCCAGGAAGCGCCCGGTGGGCGTCTCGAGCGGGGGGCGCACGACGAACACGAGCGCGGCGAGCGCGGGCGGCAGGTCCTGCCGGCGGATCTGCGCGAGGGCCGTGGCGATCGTGGTCTCGGGTCCGAGGACCACGGGCTCGGTCGTCATGAGACCGCCCGCGGTGTCCTCGTCGTACGCGAGGAGCCGGCGCACGTCGCGCGCCTCCTCGGGCTCCATGAGCTCGAGGAGCTCGGCCGCCTGCTCCTGGGGGAGCTCGTGCAGGAGGTCGGCGGCGTCGTCGGGCTGCATGGCCTCCAGGACGTCGGCCGCACGGTCGGTGTCGAGGCCCGAGAGGATCGCGACCTGGTCGTCCTCGGGGAGCTCCTCGAGGACGTCGGCGAGGCGCTCGTTGTCGAGGGCCGTGGCGACCTCGAGGCGGCGCGTGTCGCCGAGGTCGTGCAGGACGTCGGCGAGGTCGGCGGGCTTGAGGTCGTCGTAGGCCGCGAGCAGGCGGGCGGCGCCCTGGGTCTCGGGCGTCCCGGCGAGGCCTGTGACCGCGCCGATCTCGACGACGAACGCGTCGCCGCGCCGCCGGATCCCCAGCGCGTTGGGGGTCGTGTGACGGCGCACGAAGAGCTGGTTGACGAGCCAGTCGCCCGTGCGCTGCTTCTCGATCGAGAGGTCCTCGACGGTCGCGGACCCCGAGCCGTCGACGAACTGCACGGTCCGGTCGAGCAGCTCGCTCACCGCGAGGGTCTCCATGGCGCGCTGCTCGAAGCGGCGCATGTTGACCAGGCCGGTGCTGATGACCTGTCCCGCGTCGATGCTCGTGACGCGGGTCAGGGGCAGGAAGACGCGTCGTCGACCGGGCACCTCGACCACGAGGCCGACGGCGCGCGGGGCCCCCTTGGGGCGGAGGAGGACGACGACGTCACGCACGCGTCCGACCTGGTCACCGAGGGGGTCGAACACCGCCGTACCGGCCAGGCGCGCGACGAAGACGCGGGTAGTTGCACTCACGTCGCAAGACTACGCACCGCGCGGTGCGGTGGCGCCTCGACGGTCCGGCGACCTGGAGGAGAGGAGGTGCCGACCCTGTGCCGACCGTGTGCCGAGCGGCCCGGGCGGTGGCAGCGTGCTGGACGCCCGCCACGATGTCTGCTTGAATCTGACAGGAACGGACCTCAATCCGTCAGAATCAGTCACGCGGGTTCATCAGGTGGTCCGGCTCGCAGCGCAGGCGCCGCAGCCCCCGAGGCAGGGAGAGACGCATGGCACGCCACGAAGACCCGACCGTCGGCGACGCACCAGGCGGGCTCAGCAAGTCCGTCAGGTGGGAACGCATGCTCGCGCTGCTCGCCGACCGGCAGCGGCTGTCCGTGACCGAGGTGTCCGAGCAGTTCGGCATCTCCGAGTCGACGGTGCGCCGCGACTTCGACCAGATGGCCGACCGGCGCCTCGCGCACCGCACCCACGGCGGGGTGGTCGCGGCGTCCGTCGCCTACGGCCTGCCCGGTCGCTACGGCCAGCAGGTCGACGACCGCCAGCTCGTGGCCGAGGCCGCCGCGCGGCTCGTCGCGCAGCGCCACACCGGCCAGCCCGTCGTCGGCTTCAACGGCGGGCGCACCACGACGCTCGTCGCGAAGATGCTCGGCGAGATCTCCGACCAGGCCTCCGAGCAGGCGGCTCGGCACGGCGAGCACGTCTACACGGTCGTCACGAGCGCGCTCAACATCGCGACCGACCTCGTCCTGCGCCCCCAGGTGCGGACCGTGTGCCTGGGCGGGACCGCACGCGCGCAGTCCTACGAGCTCACCGGACCTCTCGCCGTGACGATGGCCCGGAGCCTGTGGCTCGACGTGCTCGTCGTCGGGATGGTCGGCATCGACGAGCACGCCGGGCTCACGTGCGCCGACCCCGACGAGGCCGGTGTCACGACCGCCCTGGTCGAGCACTCGCGCGCCGTGGTCGCCGTCGGGACCTCGGACAAGCTCGGGGTCCGCTCGTTCGCGCAGATCTGCGACCTGTCCGCCGTCACCACGCTCGTCACCGACGCGGGCGCGACCGAGGAGCAGCTCGCCCCCCTGCGGGACGCAGGGGTCGAGGTCGTCGTCGTCCCGACGGCACCTCCCGCCCCTCCCGGCGTCCCGTCCACGACGTCCGCACCATGACGGACTCCGGGCGTGCGCGGTCCGCGCACCCGGTGGCCCCACCAGAAGGGTTCGACACCATGAGCACCTCCCACGTCAGCACCGAGATCGCGAGCCAGCCCGAGGTCTGGCGCGAG
Source organism: Oerskovia paurometabola (assembly GCF_016907365.1). NCBI lineage: Bacteria > Bacillati > Actinomycetota > Actinomycetes > Micrococcales > Cellulomonadaceae > Oerskovia > Oerskovia paurometabola. The sequence goes on from NZ_JAFBBV010000001.1 coordinate 1,454,436, forward strand.
GCGGCACGCCTCGCGGCCGAGCGCGCGGCGGTCCTCCCGCAGCCGGGCGAGCGCGTCGCGATCGTCGGCTGCGGCACGTCCTGGTTCGTCGCGCAGGCCTACGCGGCCCGCCGCGAGGAGCTGGGCCAGGGCGTCACCGACGCGTTCGCGGGCAGCGAGTACCCGGTGGGCCGCGACTACGACCGGGTCGTGGCGATCACGCGCTCCGGGACCACGACCGAGATCCTGCACCTCCTCGACGTGCTCGGCGGCAGGCAGCGCACCCTGGCGATCGTGGGTGACCCGACCTCGCCCGGTGCGGGCGCCGCGGACGACGTGGTCGTGATGCCCTTCGCCGACGAGCAGTCCGTGGTCCAGACCCGGTTCGCGACGGCCGCGCTCACGCTCCTGCGTGCCGGACTCGGCGACGACGTCGAGGCGCTCGCGGCAGCGGCCGAGGACGTCGTGGGATGGCAGGTCCCCGAGGAGGTCCTGGACCGCACCCAGTTCACGTTCCTGGGGCGCGGCATGGCCGTGGGGCTCGCGAACGAGGCGGGGCTCAAGATGCGCGAGGCGTCGCTCGCCTGGGCCGAGGCGTACCCGGCCATGGACTACCGCCACGGTCCCATCAGCATCTCGGACGAGACGAGCGCGGTCATCCTGCTCGGCGCCGAGGTCCCGGGGCTGGTCGAGGACGTCGAGCGCACGGGAGCCCTCGTGGTCCGCTTCGACGAGGACGCTCAGCTCACGCTCGTGCGCTGCCAGCTCCTCGCGGTCGCGAACGCCGAGCGCAAGGGCCTGGACCCCGACGCCCCGCGCCACCTGACGCGCTCGATCATCCTGGAGGACGTCGCATCATGAGGCCCGGGGAGGAGCAGCCCGCCTTCCCCGCCGCCCCGGAGCCCGCGGCGGGGACGGCGGGGCTCCGTCCGGCGGTGATCGCGCTCGACGTCGGCGGGACGGACATCAAGTCGGCGCTGGTCGCGCGCGGTGCGAGCCCGGGCGAACCTGACGAGATCCTCCTCGAGCGCGTGGCACCCACGCGTGCCGCGCAGGGGCCCGAGGCCTCGGTCGCCGCGGTCCTGGCGGCGGTCGAGGCGCTGCGTGCCGAGGTCCCGGCGGGCTACCACGTGCGGGGCGTGGGCCTCGCGGTGCCCGGCGTCGTCGACGAGGACGCCGGCGTCGTGCTGAACGCGGAGAACCTCGACTGGGTGGACCTGCCGCTGCGGCAGGTCGTCGCGGACGCGACGGGACTGCCCGTGGGGTTCGGCCACGACGTGCGTGCGGGCGGCCTCGCGGAGGCCCGTCTCGGCGCGGGCCGCGGCGAGCCCGACCACGCGTACGTGTCGGTCGGTACGGGCATCGCCGCGGCGATCGTGCTGCGCGGCGAGGTCTACGCCGGGCGCGGCTTCGCGGGCGAGCTGGGCCACGGGGGAGTGCGCGGCGGGACGCCGTGCCCCTGCGGCGGCAGCGGGTGCGCCGAGACCTACGCGTCGGCCGCGGGCATGGCGCGCAGCTACCGGGAGCGCACGGGCGCCTCTGCTCTCGAGGTGCCCGGCTCGGCCGAGGTCCTGGCCCGGGCGACGGCGGGCGACGCCGTGGCCCGCGAGGTGTGGGACCGCGCGGTCGACCGGCTCGGCGAGCTCGTCGCCGCGATGGTCCGCGTCCTGGCCCTCCCGGTCGTCGTGGTCGGCGGTGGGCTCGTGCGCGCGGGCGACGACCTCATGGTCCCCCTCGACGCCGCGGTGCGGTCCTACCTGACCATCCACCCGGCCCCGCGACTGGTCCCGGCCGTGCTGGGCTCGGCCGCCGGCACGTACGGCGCGACGGTCCTCGCGTGGGACGCGGTGGCCACGAACGACCTGGAGCCGATGTGAGCGGCGACCAGCAGGTCCGGGTCCTGTGCCTCACACCGAACCCGGCCTGGGACGTGACCTACGGCGTCGACCGCCTGGACCCGGGCGAGGCGCTGCGCGTCCGTTCGGTCGCGGCCCGTGCGGGCGGCAAGGGCGTCAACGTCGCCCGCGTCGTGCGGGCGCTGGGCGGCGACTCGGTCGCGGTCGCCCCCGTGGGCGGGCTCCTCGGGCCTGCGTTCGCGGCGGACCTCGAGGCCGCGGGACAGCCCGCGTCGCTCGTGCCCGTCGCGGGGGCGCTGCGGCAGGCGGTCGCGGTGGTCCCGGAGCACGCGGGGCCCGACGACGGCGGTCACCCCACGGTGCTCAACGAACCCGGGGCGCCGCTCACCGCGCAGGAGTGGGCGCTGTTCGTGCGCACCGCGGTCGGGCTCGTGGGGGACGGGACGGTCGTCACGATCTCCGGCTCGCTGCCCGCGGGCACGACGCAGGACAGGTTCACCGACCTGGTGCGGTCGCTGCGCGCGGCCGGCTGCCCGGTCCACGTGGACGCCTCGGGACCGGGCCTGCTGTGGGCCGCACGGGCGGGCGCCGACCTCCTCAAGCCCAACCGGGCCGAGCTCGCGGAGGCGACCGGTGAGACCGGCCTCGCCGAGGGCGTGGCCGCGCTGCAAGGGCTGGGGGCGCGCGACGTCGTCGTGACCGACGGCGAGAAGGGCCTCGCGGCGTTCGAGCCCGGGTCCACGACCCCGGCGGCCCGCGCACGGCTCGACGTCCCCGTGCAGGGCAACCCGACGGGCGCGGGCGACGCGGCCATGGCGGCGCTCGCGGTGAGCGCCGGGAGGCCCTGGGCCGAGCGACTGGCCCTGACCGTCGCCACGTCGGCCGCAGCCGTGCTGCAGCCGGTCGCGGGCGAGGTCGACCCCCAGGACGTGCGCCGCCTCGGCGCGCGCGTCCTCGCCGAGAACCTGATCGACACCAGAACCACGGAGGACTGAATGCCGCTCGTCACCGCCCACCAGCTCGTCGACCGGGCCCGCGCCGAGAGCCGCGGGGTCGGAGCCTTCAACGTGATCCAGGTCGAGCACGCCGAGGCCTTCGTCGCCGCGGCCGCCCGCGCGGGCACGGGCGTCGTCCTGCAGATCAGCCAGAACGCCGCGAAGTACCACGGCGGACTCGAGCCGATCGCCCTCGCGACGCTCGCGATCGCCCGCGCGTCGAGCGCACCCGTCGTGGTCCACCTGGACCACGCCGAGGACCGTGCCCTCGTGAGCGAGGCCGTCCGTCTGGGGTTCACCTCGGTCATGTACGACGGGTCCGCGCTCGACTACGAGCAGAACGTCGAGGCCACGGCCGACGTCGTGCGCGAGGCGCACGCCCGCGGGGTCTTCGTCGAGGCCGAGCTCGGGAAGGTCGGGGGCAAGGACGGCGTGCACGCCCCCGGGGTGCGCACCGATCCTGCGGAGGCCGTCGCGTTCGTCGCGGCGACCGGGGTCGACGCGCTCGCGGTCGCGGTCGGCTCGTCGCACGCCATGACGGACCGGACGGCGTCGCTCGACTTCGAGCGGATCGCCGAGCTGCGCGCCGCCGTCCCCGTCCCCCTGGTGCTGCACGGCTCGTCGGGGGTCGCCGACCACGACCTGACGCGCGCGGTCAAGGAGGGCATGACGAAGATCAACGTCTCGACGCACCTCAACAACACGCTCACGCGGGCGCTGCGGGCCTACCTCGACGAGCACCCGACCGTCGTCGACCCCCGCAAGTACCTGGGTGCGGGCCGCGACGCGATGCGGGACGAGGTCGTACGCCTGCTGGCCGTGCTCGACGCGGTCTGAGCACTCCGGCCGTCCCCCCAGAGCGAACCCCCTCGCCTCACGCCCACATGTACGGGAGACTGGGCAGATGAGCATGACTCGTCCCAATTCCGCGCCCAAGGTCCCGACGCCGCCGAGCGGGGAGCAGATCGCGTCCTACGCGACCTACCTCGAGGCGCAGAAGGCCGTCGACTACCTCTCCGACAACAAGTTCGCCGTCGAGTACGTGACCATCGTCGGCACCGACCTGCGCATGGTCGAGCGGGTCATGGGCCGCCTCACGTACGGGCGGGTGGCGCTCGCGGGCCTCGCGTCCGGTGCGTGGTTCGGCCTGTTCGTTGGTCTGCTGCTGTACATGTTCAACAGCGGGGGCGGGCTGATGCTCGCAGCGATCGGTCTGGGTGCGGGCTTCGGCCTGCTGTTCTCGGTCCTGTCGTACTCGCTCACGGGCGGCAAGCGTGACTTCACGTCGTCGAGCCAGATCGTCGCGTCGTCGTACTCGTTGCTGTGCCTCGCGGAGCGGGCGGGCGACGCGCGTCGCCTCCTGTCCCAGATGCCCGACGGCGCCGCGGCCGTCGCGCGTCAGGTCCCGCCGGTCGCGGGCCAGACGGGACAGCCCGCGCAGCCGGGCCACTGGGGCCAGCCGGGCCAGGCGCCCGGTCAGCACCAGGGGCAGCCCGGTCAGCCGTGGGGTGCGCAGCAGCCGCAGGCGCCCGCTCCGGTCGTGAGCCCGGTCCAGCCGACCGACGCACCGGCCCAGCCCGCGCCGCCGGTCCGGACGCCCGACCCGCGCTGGACCACGCCGTCGGGGGCGCCCCGCTACGGTGCGATGCGCAGCGACGTGACACCGCCCGCCCCGGCCGACGGTGCACCTGTCGAGGGGAAGGGCGCGTCGGCCACCGACGCCCAGGCTGCGGCCGACGGCGCGACCGACGAGACGTCGTCGGGCACGCGCTAGGTCAACGCGCCACCCGCTCGGCAGCGGCCTTCGCCGCGTCGCGCTCGCGCTTGCGCGCCTCCTTGAGCCGCTTCTCGGCCTCTCGGACCGCCTTCTCCGCCTCGCGGCGCGCCTTGGACGCCTCCTTGACCTGGGGGTCGCGCGCGTAGGCCTCGGCTGCAGCGCGCTCCTGCGACGAGGGGAGGGGCGAGTCCGCGCGCTCGGCGGGCGAGCGGTCGATGTAGACCCCGATCCCGTCGAGCACGCGCTCGAGGCCGAACACGACGTCGTCGACCCCGTCGTCCTCGCTCAGGTACGCCCCCGACGCCACGACGGGGTGCAGGAACGGGAAGCGCTCGGGCGTCACGAGCTCGGAGAAGACCTCGGCGTACGCGGCGCCGGTCACGTCCCGGCCGCCAGGTGTCTGCCGGGCGCCGCGCAGCTCGCGCTGGATCCGGGCCGCGCTCTGCGCGTAGCTCGTGACGAGCATGATCATCGCGAGCTTGTCCTCGTCCGTGAGCGAGGTCCCGTGCATCGCGCGCAGGCCCAGGTCCACGAAGCGCAGGTTGTTGGGCGTGAGCGGCACGCCCTGGACCGCGACGTCGAGGAACCACGGGTGGGCCTCGTAGACCGCGAGCGTCGCGAGCGCGAACTCGCGCAGGCCGCGCCGCCACGTGGGCTCGTCGCCGTCGGGGATGCGCCCCTCCATGACCGCGTCGACCTCGGCCCGGGCGCCCGAGGGGAGATCGATGTCGATCGCCTGCTCCTGCATGAGGAGCAGCAGGTCGTCCTTGCTCGTGACGTAGCGGTACAGCGACATGGTCGTGTACCCCAGGGCCGTCGCGAGCTTGCTCATCGAGAGCGCCCCGAGCCCCTCGGCGTCGGCGATCTCGATGGCCTGCTCGACGATCCGTTCGATGCTCAGCTCGCGGCGCGGGCCGCGCTGCGGGTTCTCGGCCACGCCCCACGCCAGGGCGATGGCGTGGGGCAGGCCGGGATCGGTGGTGTCCGTCATGGGTACATCATCGCGGGTCCGGTCGGGGACGTGTCGGGACGGGCCGCGGCGACCGTGTCGCTCGTCCGCTCAGGTCCGCGCTCAGTGCGCCGTCCGGCGGCGGTACAGGACCGAGGCCAGGGCGCACGAGACCGCGAACATCCCGACGAGCCACGCGATCGCGGGCACGAGGCTCCCCGCGGCCGAGGTGCCCGAGAGCAGCGCGCGCAACGTCTCGATGATGGGCGTGAACGGCTGGTGCATCGCGAAGCCGTGCAACCACGTGGGCATGGTCTCGACCTGGACGAAACCGCTCGACAGGTACGGCACGAACAGGAAGAACATGTTGAAGCTCGCTGCGGCGTCCACGCTCAGGACCAGGCCCGCGAGGCAGCTCAGCCAGGTGAACGCCAGGACCATGAGCGCGAGGTAGCCCGCGACACCCACCCAGCCGCCCAGGTCCGCGCCGGGGGTGAAGCCGAGCGCGACCGCGACGAGCAGGACGAGGGTCGCCGAGACGAGGTTGCGGACCGTGCTGGCCAGCACGTGGGCCCACAGGACCGACGGGCCGAAGATCGGCAGGGTCTTGAACCGGTTGGTCGTGCCGCTCGTCATGTCCTGCGCGACCGAGAGGGCGGCCGTCGCCGAGCCGAAGCCCAGGCACAGGACCAGGATCCCGGGCACGACGTAGTCGACGTAGCTGCCGTCGTCCTCGATCGCGCCGCCGAACACGACGACGAACACGAGCATGATCAGGACAGGCAGCATGAGGGCCGTGACCAGGCCGTCGACGCTGCGCAGCGTGCGGCGCAGCTCGCGGCCGGTCATGGCCGAGACGTCGCGCAGCGCGGCCGCGGGGGAGTGCCGGGTGCTGCGGGCGGTGCTCGCCGCCCGGCGGCCGGGGGTGGGGCGCGTGGCCCGTGCGGTCTCTGGGGCGGTGGTGCTCATCGGGTGCCTGCCTTCGTCGGTGCGGGTGCCTGCTGGTCGGCCGGGCCGGGGGCTGCGGACGGGCTCGCGGCCCGCGACGCCCGCGATCCCGTGAGAGCGAGGAAGACGTCGTCGAGCGAGGGCTTGACCACGCTGACGCCCGTCACGGGGATGCCGCGCTCGTCGGCCAGCGCGAGGACGTCACGGACGGTGCGGAGGGGGTCGGTCGTGGGCACCATGGCCGCGAGGTCCTTGGGGTCGGTCCCGGAGATCTCGAGCCCGAGGTCCTGGATGGCCGCGAGGGCGCGCGTGTCCTCGACGTCGACCCGCACGTGCTGGCCCGGGACGAGGGCCTTGAGCTCGCTCGCGGTGCCGCGGGCCACGATCCGCCCGCCGTCGAGGACCGCGATGGTGTCGGCGAGGCGGTCGGCCTCCTCGAGGTACTGGGTCGTGAGGAGGACCGTGATGCCGTCGGCGGCGAGCTCGCGGACCACGTCCCACAGCTCGGTGCGGGACTGCGGGTCGAGGCCGGTGGTCGGCTCGTCGAGGACCAGGACCTGAGGGTCCGCGACGAGGCTGATCGCCAGGTCGAGGCGGCGGCGCATGCCGCCCGAGTAGGTCTCGACGCGGCGCCGTGCGGCGTCGGTCAGGTCGAAGCGGTCGAGCAGCTCGGCCGTGCGGGCCGCCACGACGGCGCGGGGCAGGTCTGCGAGCGTGGCCATCATCGCGAGGTTCTCCTCGCCCGTCTGGAACCCGTCGACCGAGGCGTACTGGCCGGTCAGCGCGATGACCTCGCGGACCCTCGCGGCCTGGCGGACGACGTCGTGCCCCGCGATGCTCGCGGTCCCTGCGTCCGGTCGGACGAGGGTCGTGAGGATGTTGACGGCGGTGGTCTTGCCCGCGCCGTTGGGTCCGAGCAGCGCGTAGATCTCGCCGCGCCGGACGGTCAGGTCCACGCCCTGCAGGACGGCGTGGGATCCGTAGGCCTTGGTGAGGCCCCGGACGTCGATCATGGGGTCGGGCATCGCTACCTCCGTGTGCGTCGCAGACTGTGTGTACTCCCTACACTGTGTAGACCATACGCACTGTGTGTGGCGTACACAAGAGGGGAAATCTCGTGACCGCCCACGAGGCGCCCGTTAGCGTGGCCGCATGCACACCGACACGCACCAGGCCGAGTTCCGTGAGGCCCGCCTCGTCGAGGTCTACGACGCCCAGAACACCTGGGGTCCGGACGACGACTACTTCCTCGCCCGCGCGACCGAGGGCCCGGGCCCGCGCGTGCTCGACCTCGGGTGCGGCACAGGACGGCTGACCGTGGCGCTGGCGGCCGCGGGGCACCGCGTGACGGGCATCGACCCCGCCGGCGCGTCGCTCGACGCGGCCGGGCGCCGACCCGGTGCCGACGCCGTGACCTGGATCCACGGGACGTCCCCCGACGCGCCCGCAGGCGCGTTCGACGTCGCCCTCATGACGAGCCACGTCGCCCAGTTCTTCGTCGCCGACGACGAGTGGGCGGGCGTCCTCGCGGACGTCCGCGCGGCCCTCGTCCCCGGCGGGATCCTCGTGTTCGACACCCGCGACCCTCGCGACCGTGCGTGGGAGACGTGGCACACGCCCGACGAGCGCGACCCGGTCGTCCTGAGCGACGGGCGCGTCGTCCAGACCTGGTGCGAGATCACGGGTGAGCGCGACGGCGTCGTCGACTTCACGCTCGGCTACGAGATGCCCGAGGGGGACGAGCTCCTGAGCACCGCGACGCTCCGGTTCCGCCCCGAGGGCGAGGTGCGCCGAAGCGTCGAGGCGGCGGGGTTCGCCGTCGAGCAGGTCTTCGGCGGGTGGGCGTGCGAACCCGTGGGAGAAGGCGCGGGCGAGCTGCTCGTCGTGGCGCGCGCCGTCTGACACCGGCTCGACGAAGGCGGCGGCCCCGAGAACATCTCGGGACCGCCGCCTTCGTCGTGCTGCGGTCGTGCTGGTGCGTCGTCGGTCGGGCCGCGACGCGTCGTGCTCAGTCGCGCAACGACGCCATCCAGGCCTCGATGTCCTCGGGGCGGCGGGGGAGCGCTGCCGAGAGGTTCTCGTTGCCGTCGTGCGTGATCAGGACGTCGTCCTCGATACGGACGCCGATCCCGCGGTACTCCTCGGGGACCGTGAGGTCGTCGCTCTTGAAGTACAGGCCGGGCTCGATCGTGAAGACCATGCCGGGCTCCAGGACGCCGTCGACGTACAGGTCGCGGCGCGCCTGCGCGCAGTCGTGGACGTCGAGGCCCAGGTGGTGGCTCGTGCCGTGCACCATCCAGCGGCGGTGGAACTGGCCCTCGGGCGCGAGGGACTCCTCGGCCGTCGCGGGCAGCAGGCCCCACTCGGCGAGCCGCTCGGCGATGACCTCCATCGCGGCGGCGTGGATGTCGCGGAAGCGGGCCCCCGGGACGGCGACCGCGAAGGCCGCGTCGGCGGCGTCGAGCACCGCGGTGTAGATGCGGCGCTGGACGTCGGTGTAGGTGCCGTCGACGGGCAGGGTGCGCGTGACGTCGGCCGTGTAGAGCGAGTCGACCTCGACGCCCGCGTCGAGCAGCACGAGCTCGCCCGCGCGGACCTGGCCGTCGTTGCGGATCCAGTGCAGCGTCGTGGCGTGCTCGCCCGCGGCCGCGATGGTCTCGTACCCGACCGTGTTGCCCTCGAGGCGGGCGTGCGCGTCGAACGTCGTCTCGATGACGCGCTCGCCGCGGCGGTGCTCGGTCGCGCGGGCAAGGTTGCGCACGACCTCGGCGAAGCCCTCGATCGTCGCGTCGACCGCCTCGCGCATGTGCGCGATCTCGAGCGTGTCCTTGACGAGGCGCAGCTCCGAGGCGGCCTCGACGAGCGTGGCGTCCGCCGCGGCGTCGTCGGTCTGGCCGTTCTCGAGGCGGATGGCCTCGACCAAGGCCTCGATGTTCTCGTCGGCCCCGGTGACGACCAGCAGGACGACGTGCTCGCCCACGTCCTTGGCGAGCGCGTCGCGCAGCTCGTCGATGTGCGCGGCCTCGATGCCCGTCACGGTGGTGACGTCGTCGAGGCTCGGGCGGGCGCCGACCCAGAACTCGCCGTAGCGCGAGTCGGCGTAGAACTCCTGGGTGTCGCGCGCCGCGAGGGGGCGCACGTACAGGACGGCGTGGTGGTTCGAGCCGTCGTCGCCCGTGCCGGGCTCGACCGGGTGCAGGACGAGGACCGCGTCGGGCTCCTGGTCGGTGCCGAAGCCCGTGAGGTGCGCGAACGCCGAGTGCGGGCGGAACCGGTAGTCGGTGTCGTTCGAACGGACCTTGAGCGGCCCGGCGGGGATCACGAGGCGCGCGCCGGGGAAGCCCGCCGAGAGCTCGGCGCGGCGGGCCGCGGTGTACGGCGCGGCGACGCCGGCCTCGACGTCGCTGCTCGCGCGCGGCGCCCAGCCGCTCGTGATGAACGCCTTGAAGGCCTCGGAGTCGGGCCGGTGCGACCGGTTGTCGTTCCGGGCGGCGATCTCCTGCTCGGACTCCGCGGCCGGCGCGCTGACAGGGGTGGTGTCGTTGCTCATGGGTACCAGTCTCCCATCGGTGCCGGGGAAGGGGCGTGCGGCCCGACGGCGGCGCTCGGCCTCGGGCGCCGGGCCCGCCCCGGCCGGGGAGCAGGGAGCGCAGGACAGGTGGTCTCGGACGACTCCGAGACCACCTGTCCGGTCACCTCCGGTCCCCGACGGGCATCTGCCTCGTCAGCGCCCGATGTCCGACAGCTCGGCCGCTGCCACGATCCGCCTCCGCTCGACCGGTCGGATGACGCCGTCGTCGACGAGGTCCCGTGTCACCTGCTTGACGTGCTGCAGGAACGTCCGGTGGTTCGGGTAGTCGGCGCCCTCGGCGACGAGGTCGTTGATCGTGCAGCCGTCCCCGGTGTCCACGTTGGTGACGGTGCTGTCGTTGCCGTCGATGACGACCGTCGGGCGCACGTCGGAGCCGGGGCACCGGTCACGCCCCTGCACGACGATCGTGAAGATCACCGACCTGGCCTTCGAGACGTTCCCCGCCGCGTCGGTCGCGCGGTAGGAGACGGTGTGGTTCCCGTCCGAGGCGATGACGACGGGCGCCGCGTAGCGCTGCCAGACCCCGCCGTCGACCTGGAGCTCGGTCCGGTCCACGCCCGAGCCCTCGTCGGTCGCGACGAGGGTGACCGTCGCCGTGCCGAGGAAGGCCCCGCGCAGGTCCCGGCTCCCGCTGAGGGTCGCCGTCACCTCGGGGGCGACGGTGTCGTCGGGCACGGTCGACGCCACGACGAGCGTGATGCTCTTCGCAGCCGACGTGTTGCCCGCGACGTCGCTCGCCCGGAAGGCGACGGTGTGCTGCCCCGGCGTCGACACCGCGACCTGCGACGCGTACCGGTACCAGGTCCCTCCGTCGACCTGGTACTCGATCGTGGCGACACCCGAGTCCTCGTCGGTCGCGGCGAGACGGACCAGCGCGCGGCCCACGTACTCGCCGGCGCTGTTCTTCGCGCCGTAGACGTCGGCGCTGACCACCGGAGCGACCGTGTCACCGGGCTGCGCCCCCACGACCGTGAAGGTCACGGACGCGACCTCGGACACGTTGCCCGCCTCGTCCGTGGCGCGGTGGACGAGCGTGTGCTCGCCCGGCCCGGTGACGACGACCGGACCTGTGTACGGGGCCCAGCCTGCGCCGTCGAGGTCGTACTCGACGGACGCGACGCCCGATCCCTCGTCGGTCGCGGTGAGGGTCACGGCCGCGGACCCGACGTACGCGCCCGTCCCGTCCTGCTCGCCGCCGACCTCGGCCACGACGGCCGGGGCGGTCGTGTCCTGGCCGCCACCGTCCTCGGCGACGGTGAACGTCGTGACGCCGTCTTCGGACACGTTGCCCGCCGTGTCGGTCGCACGGAACGCGACCTGGTGCTCGCCCGGCCCGGTGACGACGACCGGACCCGTGTACGGGGCCCAGCCCGCGCCGTCGAGGTCGTACTCGACGGACGCGACGCCCGAGGCGTCGTCCGTCGCCGTGAGGGCGACGGTAGCGGACCCGACGAACGCACCCGCGTCGTCCTGCTCGCCCGTGACCTCCGCGGTCACGGTCGGGGCGGTCGTGTCCTGCTCGCCGTCGCCCGCGACGACCGTGAACGTCGTCTTGCCGACCTCGGAGACGTTGCCCGCCGCGTCGGTCGCGCGGTAGGAGACGGTGTGCTCGCCCGGCTCGGTGATCGCGACCGGCGTGGTGTAGGGCATCCAGTGCCCCCCGTGCGCGTCGACCTCGATCGAGGAGACGCCTGACCCTTCGTCCTGGGCCGCGACGGTCACCGTCGCGGAGCCGACGTACGCCCCGGCGGCGTCCTGCCGGCCCGTGACCTCGGCGGTCACGGTCGGCGCGACCGTGTCCTCCTCACCGCCCCGTTCCACGACCGTGAACGTCGCCGTCTGCGGGGCCGAGGTGTTGCCCGCCTCGTCCGTCGCGCGGAACTGGAGGGAGTGCTCGCCGACCGTGCCGACGACGAACGGAGCGTCGTAGGCACGCCAGCCCGCGCCGTCGAGGTCGTACTCGACCCCGGCGACGCCCGAGCCGTCGTCGGTCGCAGCGAGCGTGACGGTGGCGCCGCCGAGGTACGCGCCGTCGCCGTCGCGCTCGCCCGTCACCTCGGCAGCGACCGACGGCGCGGTCGTGTCGTCGCCGCCCCCGCCCCCGTCAGTCACGACGAGCTCGCCCCACATCTCGCCGTGGCCGGGGATCGCGCAGAAGTAGCGGTAGGTGCCCGGGGTCAGGACGACCTCGGCCACGTGCTTGCCGCCGCTCGCGTCGAACGGGCTCGCCAGGATGTCGAGCGTGACGTCGTGGTTGTAGCCGGGAGTCGACGTGTCGAAGGTCAGCGTGTGGCTCATGCCGAACGTGCTGCCGGTCGCGATGCTGTTCTCGAACACGATCGTCGCCTTGCCGGCGGTGGCCGTCGCCGGGAAGGCCTTGTAGTCGGTGACGCTGTTGTCGCCGGTCCAGGTCAGCACCTGCTCGGCCGCGACCGTCGTCGCGGTCGTCGCGGACGACAGGCTCGTGGTGGGTGGGACGGCCGTCGCCGGGGCGACGGAGACGACCGTGGCAGCGGTGAGGCCGGCGACCACGGCGGCCATGAGCCGTCGTGCGCCGCGCGCTCGTGAACTTCTTCGTTCCATGGGTGTGCACTCCTCGTCGATGTGCAGAGCTGTTGGTGGGGTCGTGCGACGGTCGGCGGGGGCGGCGTGCGCCGCCCCCGCCGACCGGGCCGGGTGTTACAGGTCCGCCACCCGGATGTCACGGAACTCGATGAGGTCCGCGTTCCCGTGGTTCTGCAGCCCGATGAACCCGCGGTCGAACTGACGCAGGTCCGTCGGCGGGTCGCCCGCACGCGAGGACTCCTGGCCCGGCGTGTTCTCGAACTCGTTGATGACCACGTCGTTGCGGATGATCGTGTACTTCTGCCCGACCACCCGGATCTCGTACTCGTTCCACTCGCCCTTCGGGGTGAGCCCGGCGTCGTCACGACCGACGGGGTCGAAGTTGTAGACCGAGCCCGTCTTCTGCGGCTCGCCCGTCGGGCCGTCGTAGATCTGGATCTCGTGACCGCACGAGATCGCCACCCACGCCGGGGACTGTCCCTCGGCGCACTCGGCGTCGCCGGGTGCCGTCGGGTCGGGGAACCGCGTGAAGACGCCGCTGTTCGCGAACGCGGCCCCCTGCGAGACGTCGCGGAAGAGCAGCTTGACCGAGAAGTCCCCGAGCTCCTCCGCCTCGTACCAGAGCATCCCCAGACCCCCGGACGATCGCAGCGACCCGTCGGCCCGCAGGTCGAACTTCCCACCGGGCAGCTGGACCCAGTCGAACAGCGACTTCTCGGTGCCGTCGAAGATCGTCCGGTACCCGCCGGGCTCCACGCCGATCTGCGAGCGCGCCGCGGCGTTGACCAGGTCCCGGCGCTCCGCGCCCTTGATGCGGCCGTCGTCGACCAGACCCTTCGCCACGGCCTTGACGTGCTGCAGGAACTGGTTGTGGTTCTTCCACTCCTTCTCGTCCTGGAACAGGTCGTTGATCGTGCAGCCGCCCAGGTCGGCGTTCGCCACCCCCGAGTCGACCTCCCCGAAGAACACCGTCTCGCGGTCGTCCGGGATCGTGCAGGTGCTGGTCGCGTCGGCCGTGGCCGTGGCGGTGGTGCCGTCGGCGTAGGTGACCGTGAGCGTCGCCTCGTGCGAGCCGACCCGTGCGTAGGTGTGCCGCGGGTTCGCCTCGCGCGAGGTGGTGCCGTCGCCGAACTCCCAGTGGTAGGACACGCCACCGGAGCGCTCGCCGGAGAAGGCGACCGTGAGCGGGTCACCCTGGACGCTCGTCCCCGACGCGGTCACGGCCGGGGTGGGAGCCCCACCCTGATAGGTGACGCGCACGAGCTTCTGGTTCGGGTCGAGGCTGAAGAAGCCACCGGCGTAGTCGAGCAGGTACAGCGCGCCGTCGGGACCGAACTTCGCGTCCATCCAGCTCTGTACCAGCTCGTCGCCGCGACCGCCCGGGATGATGTGGCGCAGGTCCTCCATGAACGCCGGGGCCCCCTGCTCGCCCACGGTCTCCGGGTCGACCGTCACCGCGGTGCGGTTGTTCGGGTTGGACTGGTCACCGAGCAACCACTTGCCCTCCCAGTACGAGGGCCACGCGACGTCGCTCTTCGGGTCGACCTGCGAGGTCCGGTAGGTCGGGCCGGACATGACGGCCTGACCACCGCCCCGCAGCCACGGGATCGTGTAGGTCGCCTCGTCGTCGACGTAGGTCGGGATACCGTCCTCGCCCTCCGGGAAGACCGGCCCGCCGCCGCTCGGGGAGTACCAGATCATGTTGTCGCGTGCCGGCGGGATGTCCACGAGGCCGGTGTTGCGCGGCGACGTGTTCTTGAGGTTGTCGCAGTCGTACCAGCCCGCGAGCACGCTCGCGTCCTCGTTGCTCCGGTCGCGGTACGGCTGACCGTTCCCCATGCAGTAGGGCCAGCCCTGGTTGCCGGCGGACGTGATGATCGTCGCCGTCTCGTACTTCGCGGGGCCGAGCTCGGGGTCGGGCAGGGTCGCGTCCGGTCCGACCCAGGCGGCCGTCAGCCAGTCGGTGTCGGGGTCGATCTGCAGGCGCGAGATGTTGCGCACGCCCATGACGTAGATCTCCGGCCTGGTCTTGTCCGCCGGGTACTCGCCCGCGGGGAAGAGGTTGCCCTCGGGGACTGTGTAGGTGCCGTCGTCCTCGGGGTGGATCCGCAGGATCTTGCCGTTGAGGTCGTTCGTGCTGCCCGACGTGCGGCGCGCGTCCTGGAAGCTGATGCCCCCGAACTCCTGGGTCCAGTTGTTCCCGGAGTAGCCGCCCGAGCCCCCGGACGAGTTGCTGTCGCCCGAGCCGACGTAGAGGTTGCCCGCGTCGTCGAACGCCATGCCACCGCCCGCATGGCAGCAGCTGTGGATCTGCGTGTCCCACTCGAGCAGGTCGACACGGGTGTTCTGGTCGATGCTCGGGCCCTTGGGGTCGTAGGTGAACCGCGAGACGGTGCGCTGACCGACCCGGCTCTCACGGTCGATCGACTCGTGCGGCATCCAGTAGACGTAGATCCACCTGTTCTGGGCGAAGTCCGGGTCGGGGACGATGCCGAGCAGGCCCTCCTCGTTCTTCACGAGCTCGCTGCCGCTGCCCCGGTTGCCCATGACGTCGAGCGTCGTGAGGAGGCTCACGGCGCCGGTGTCGGGGTCCCACTCGTGGATCGTGCCGCAGCCGAGGCCCACGTCGGGGTTCTCCCAGCTCACGACCGGTCCGGTCGGGCACGCCCCGCGCCCGACGTAGAAGACCGTGCCGTCAGGGGCGATCGTCAGGCCGTGCGGCTCGCCGACCTGGTCGAGCGTGCCGGCCGTGTTCGGGGCCGTGATGCGCTCGACGCGGTAGTTCGAGGCGATCGTCGCCTGGCAGTCGCCCCGCACGACGCCGGTCGTCCACTGCAGCGCACCGAGCAGGTGCTCGCGGAAGGATGCGTCGGTCCAGCTCCCCGCGGTGCCGCCCATGCCGGTGAAGAACGACCGGCCGCCGTCGTAGTCGCGGCACCAGGACACGGGTTCGAACGGAGACGTCGTCGGTCCTGCGCCCGGTCCGGGCTCGAGCTGTGCGAGCGTGTGCACCTGGCCGGCGGGGTTGTCGGACCAGCCCAGCCACTTGTCCTCGCGGTCCCACGTGAGAGGCAGGGAAGCCGTGGCGGGGTGCTGGCGGTCGACGAGGTCGACCGTGCGCTGCTCGACGGGGAGCTCGGGTTCGGGCTGCTCGACGGCGTCGGGCCCGAAGAGCGAGATCTCCGCCAGCTGGGTGGAGCTCTCGCCCCGGTTCTGCGTGATCCTCAGGCGGTACCAGCCATAGGCGGTGTCGCTCTCGACGTCGAAGTCCCGACCCTGGAAGCGCTGCGGGAAGTCCTCGTCGTTCCGCGCGTCGACGTCCTGCCACGTCTGCCCGTCGGTGGAGCCCTGCAGCGTCCACGACCTCGGGTCACGACCGTCGAAGTCGTTGGCCGACGTCAGCGTGTAGCGCGCCAGGGCGACCGGCTCGTCGAGCCGCAGCGTGATCGTCGCCGCGGTCTCGAACGCCAGCCACTTGGTGCCGGGGTCGCCGTCGACCAGGTTCCCGACGTCCTCGTTCGGCGGGTTGTCGGCGCTCGCGGTGACCTCGGCGATGTCCTCGGGGTCGGGCTGTGCGCCGGCGATGCGCGTACCGACGAGTCCCGTGAACCACTGCGAGGCCTCGTGGGCGCGCGCCGCGTCGCGCACGCCGAGGAAGCCACCGCCGGCGTTGACGTAGTCCTTGAGTGCCGCCTCCTGAGCAGCGCTGAACTCGGTGCCCTCGGCGGACAGGAAGACCACCCCGCGGTACTCACCGAGCGCGGCCTGGCTGAACACGGCGGGGTCGGACGACGCGACGACCTCGAACCCGTGCTCGGCGCCGAGCTGGGTGAAGGCTTGGGTGGCCTCGACGACCGGGTCGTCCTGCACGTCCGGGGCTCCGTGGAACACGAGGACACGGACAGGGGCCGTCCCGGCGGGGGCCGCCTGGGCAGGAGCCGCCTGCACGGGGGAGGCCTGGACCGTCGACGCCGGAACCCCGGTGGTGGGATCCACCTGGGCGGAGGCGGGGACCATGGTCGCACCAGCGACGAGCGCGAGGCTCGTGAGCCCGACGGCCATGGTTCGCAGGGCTCGCGGCCGGGATCGGCCTCTTGTGGTGGGGGATGTTGCTCGTCTCGAAAGCACTCTCCAACTCCTTCGTCATCGGTGCGGTGCGCCCGGGGACCCGGGCGCCGAGCGGTGGTGGTTCGGGGGAGAAGCGGCGGGCCGGTAGCAGGTGGACAGCGCTTCTGGTCAGCCGGGCTGCTGGGTCGCCGGACCTCAGTGACCGGCGTGACCCGCCGGACCTGCGGGAGCTGCGGGGTCTGCGGGAGCTGCGGGGTCCGCGGGGTCCGCTGGCGCGCTCGGGGCGCTCATGTGCCCCCCGTGCCCCCGGAAACGGTCGATCGACTCCTGCGCGCCCGGCGGCATGCTGCCGTCCGCGTTGCGGACCAGGAAGATCCCGGCCATCCCGCCGTCGGCATGGAACTGCACGTGGCAGTGGTACATCCAGGCTCCCGGACCGACCCCCAGCCCGGCGACGACCTGGAAGCCGAACGAGTCACCGGGGTTGAGGTCGCGGTTGTCGACCACCTGGCTCGGGTCGTCCCTGCCCTGGAGCAGCCCGGTCCGGCTGTTGGCCCAGCGGTGCGCATGCAGGTGGAACGTGTGGAAGGTGTTGCCGTGGCCGATGCAGATGAACTCGACCCGCTCACCGTGCTTCGCCTCGAACATCGGGGTGTCGGGGGCGGCCAGGTTGTTGATGAGCATGTCGTTGAAGACCACCGTGAACTGCTTCTGGGGAAGCACGTCTCCCACCCGGCGGACGACGAGCGCACCGTAGAGCCCTGCGGCCACGCCGGGCGTCCCGTGCTCTCCCCACGCATGGTCGTGGTAGTGCCAGTAGCCCGCGCTCCCGGGCATCCAGATGCCGCGGTCCCGGGCCATGGGCACGGTCGACCAGACGTAGGTGCGTGTCTCGCCGGGTTCGTTGAACGAGTCGTTGAACGGGCTCCCGTCACTGTTCACGTCGTAGTTGACGCCGTGCGGGTGGATGGACAGGCGCTGGTCGGTCGTGTTCACGAGCGTGATCTCGAGCGTCTCGCCCTCCCACATCTCGAGGACCGGACCGGGGACGGTCGCCGCGCCCGGTGCGAGCCCGTAGCCGACCAGGCCGTCCGCGATGCGTTCGGCGTACATCGTGATCCGCCGCACGGTCGCGCTCGGCGTGGCTGTGGCCGCGGCTGCCGGAGCGGCGGCGACGGCGCCGCCCGGGCCGAGCACGTACGCGGCGACGGGCGCCGCTGCGAGCACGCCTGCTCCGAGGAGCAGCGATCGCCTGGACAGGGGGTTCGCGGGCAGGAGCTCGGTCGTCGGGTCGCTCATGGATGTCCTTCCGGACGCGGACGGCGAGCCCGTGCGGCGCGACGGCGCGCCGCGGCGCGTCACGCCACGTCTCTCGGTCGACGGACCCCGGGGCAGCGGCCCCGGAGCGGGGTGTCGGTCCCGCGTGCGCGACAGGCCGCGCTCGCCGGACGTCAGCGACAGGGGCGCACACCGATCGATCGGTGGGAACCCGTGTCACGGGGCGAGGTCGGTGGCCACGGGTGGCCGAGCCGGTGCACGCGACGATGCGTGCGCGCCGACCGTCGGTCCGGGTCTCCGACCTGCCCCGAGCAGGAGATCCGGGTCCCCCGGTGATTTCCAGGAGCAACTGTCAATCATCAGAACGCACGGTTCGGGCTATGTCAACAGATAGACGAAAGTTCTGTCGTCAACACACAAAAGGTGCTCTTCAAGTGGCAGACTTCAAATTGTGTAGCGACAATACGCGCGTGCTGGGCGTCATTGTCCGGCCGGTCGGGGGCGCTCCGCCCTCCGGTCGCCACGACGCGTGGCCCCCTGCCCGACGGCGCCGGCCCACCCGAGCGCGAGGCTCACCGAGGGGCCGGCGCGGCACGACACGCGCTCCGCAGCCGAGTCTGCTGCCCGGGCCCCTCCGAGCCGAGCCCGCTGCCCGGGACCGTCGAACGGGGCCGCTGCCCGGAAGCGTCAGGCCGCGGCGAGCTCGCCGCGACGGACAGGGGACCAGCGGCTCGTGAGATCGCCGAGCGCTCGGGTCAGCGCGGCGTTGAAGGCGTCGGGGGCGTCCAGGTTCACGTCGTGGCCGGCCCGCGGCACGACCACGAGCGCGGTGCCCGGGGCCGTGTCGAGGTAGCGCTTCTCGTCGAGACGCAGGTGGTCCCGCTGCCCGTTGATGAGCCACACCGGAACCTTCGCGGCGCGCAGGTCCGCGCGCGAGGAGCGGCCCGCGAGCTCGTGCAGCACGTCGGTCACGACCTGCCACGCGGGCCGGCCGGGGAGCTGCGGGTCCGCGAACGACCCGGCACCCGTGAGCTGTGCCGAGGCTCGCACGCCGCCGGGCAGCGAGCGTCCGGCGCGCAGCACGTCCTGCACACGCCCCAGGGCACGGCGGGTCGCGCTGCCCGCGGTGTCCACGAGGGCCGCGGCCTCGCGGAACAGGGCGACGGGCTTGCCGCGCGGGTCGGCGCTGCACGCGCACGCCACGACGCCGGCCAGCCGCTCGGGGTGGCTCGCCGCGTACGCGAGCGACGTGTAGCCGCCGAGCGACATGCCCACCACGACGACCGGGACGTCGTCGGGGAAGGACGCGACGGCGTCGTCCAGGATCTCGAAGGCCCGCTCGAGCGTGAACCGCTCGCCGCTCCGCTCGCCGTGCCCCGGCAGGTCGACCGCGACCGCGAGGTGGCCCGCGTCGCGCACGTGGGCGAGCTGACGGCCCCAGATCGTGTTCGACGTGCGCACCCCGTGCACGAACACGACGGCGGCAGGGGAACCCGCCGCTGACGCCTGCGCGAGGCTCGGGAGGAGGTCGATCGACGGGGCGGACGGGACGGCGGTGGCCCGGAGGGCGGGCTGGCTCTTACGCATCTCTTCGGATGCTGCCAGGGGCACCTGGGAGCACTGCGAAAGCCCGGCGGGTCTCGCGTGAACGTCCTGTGCGGGACTCGGGGACGGTCGGCCACCGAGGGGTGCCCTGACGAGAGAGGTACCGCTGGGCCCTGCCCGCGGCGGCGCGGCGGACGTAGCGTCGGCTGTGGGACGTCGACGAAGCGGCGCGCGTGAGGCGCCGCCCGTCGCAACCGCGACCGGCACGACATCACAGGAGGCGCACATGGAGACACGGACGCTCGGACGAGGGCTCGAGGTCTCGGCCCTCGGGCTGGGATGCATGGGCATGAGCCAGAGCTACGGACCCAACCCGGGAGACCGCGCCGAGATGATCGCGGTGCTGCGCGGGGCGGTCGAGCGCGGTGTCACGTTCTTCGACACCGCCGAGGTGTACGGCCCGTACGTCAACGAGGAGCTCGTGGGCGAGGCACTCGAACCGCTGCGTGACCAGGTGGTCCTCGCGACGAAGTTCGGCTTCGACATCCGCGACGGGAGGTCGGTCGGTGTGGACAGCCGCCCCGAGCAGATCCGTCGCGTCGCCGACGCGTCGCTCCGGCGGCTGCGTACCGACCGGATCGACCTGTTCTACCAGCACCGCGTCGACCCGGAGGTGCCCATCGAGGAGGTCGCGGGCACGGTGGCCGAGCTCGTCGCCGAGGGCAAGGTAGCCCACTTCGGACTCTCCGAGGCCGGCGCCGGCACCATCCGCCGCGCCCACGCCGTCCATCCCGTGACCGCGCTGCAGAGCGAGTACTCGCTGTGGACCCGGGAGATCGAGCACGAGATCCTGCCGGCCCTCGACGAGCTCGGCATCTCGCTCGTGCCGTTCAGCCCGCTCGGCAAGGGCTTCCTCACGGGCACCGTGAACGCCTCGACCGAGTTCACCCCGGGGGACGTCCGCACCCTCATCCCGCGCTTCACCGAGGAGAACCGGGCCGCGAACCAGGCGCTCGTCGACCTCGTCACCGAGGTCGCGGCAGTCCACCGGGCGACGCCCGCCCAGGTCGCCCTCGCCTGGCTGCTCGCCCAGCGCCCGGACCTCGTCCCGATCCCGGGCACCCGGAGGCTGTCCCGCATCGAGGAGAACCTCGGTGCGACCACGCTCGACCTCTCCGCGGCCGACCTCTCGTCCCTCGGGGAGGCGGCGGCCCGCCTCGGCGTCGCCGGTGCCCGCTACAACGAGGCCATGCAGAAGATGACCGGCCTCTGACCTGTGGCGCCCTCTCGCCCCGCCCGGGCGAGAGGGCGCGTGCCGTGAGCGGCGCCGTCGGGCCTGCCTCGGCGGGCCGCGACGCGCACCCTCACTATCCTGAGACGGTGCGCATCGACCTCCACACCCACTCCACGGCGTCCGACGGGACCGATGCTCCGGCCCACGTCGTGGCGGACGCAGCCGCCGCAGGGCTCGACGTCGTCGCCCTGACCGACCACGACACGACCGCCGGCTGGGCCGACGCCGCCGAGTCCGCCCAGCAGCACGGCATCGCCCTGGTGCGCGGCGCGGAGATCTCGGCCCGCGCGGGACACGTCTCCGTGCACCTCCTGAGCTACCTGCACGACCCCACCCACCCCGACCTGCTGGCCGAGACCGAGCGGACGCGCGAGGACCGCGTCTCGCGCGCCCGGCGCATGGTCGAGCGGATCGGCGAGGACTACCCGCTCACGTGGGAAGATGTCCTGTCGCAGACGCAGGAGGGGACCACGATCGGGCGGCCGCACATCGCGGACGCCCTGGTGGCCACGGGCCACGTCAGCGACCGCTCGGCGGCATTCGCCACGATCCTGCACCCCGGCACCGGCTACTACGTGCCGCACTACGCACCCGACGTCCTGGACGCCGTGCGCGCGGTGCGCGCGGCGGGCGGCGTGCCCGTCTTCGCCCACCCGGGCGCCGACGGACGAGGACGCGTGGTGCCGGACGTGGTCATCGAGCAGATGGCCGACGCAGGACTGCTGGGGCTCGAGGTGCACCACCGCGACCACAGCACACAGCAGGTTGCCCGCCTCGAGGACATCGCCCACACCCTGGGCCTCCTCGTGACGGGTTCGAGCGACTACCACGGGGCCGGCAAACCGAACCGGCTCGGCGAGAACACGACAGCACCACGAGTGCTGGAGACGATCGAGGAGCTAGGCACGTTGGACGTGATCCGATGACGGCGCGGGCGGTGGTGTCGTGAACGACATCATGGACCTGCGCCTCTTCACCGAGGTGTTCATCACGCTGTTCGTGATCATGGACCCTCCCGGGACGGTCCCCATCTTCCTGGGACTGACCAGCGCCATGGGCGCCAAGCAACGCAACCAGGCCGCCCGGACGGCGATCCTCGTCGCGTTCGGCGTGATCGTGTCGTTCGCGGTCTTCGGCCAGCAGATCCTCAACTACATGGGCATCTCGCTCCCGGCGCTCAAGGCGTCCGGCGGCCTCCTGCTCCTGCTGGTCGCGATGGAGCTGCTGACGGGCAAGATGGAGGAGCCGACGCCGTCGGGCAACAAGGGCGTCAACGTCGCCCTGGTCCCGCTCGGCACGCCGCTCCTGGCCGGGCCCGGTGCGATCGTCGCAACCATGGTCTTCGTCCAGCGTGCCGACGGGTCCGCCGCGGACTGGGTGGCGATCGCGGCCGGCGTCGTCGCCGTGCACCTCACGCTGTTCCTGGCGATGCGCTTCGCGAACGTCATCCACCGCGTCCTGGGCGACTCGGGCACGATCCTCGTGACCCGCATCGCGGGCCTGCTCCTCGCGGCGATCGCGGTGCAGCTCGTCGCGGACGCCGTCACGGCGTTCGTGCAGATGGCGAACTAGCCGCCTCTCGTCGGCACGCCCGCGAGACCACCCGGTCTCGCGGGCGTCGTGCTGTCGGGCGGCGGGGCCGGCTCCAGCAGCGGTACGGCCTGCCGGACATCATGGGACCGATCCCACCGGATTCGTTACCTCATCGAGACGGCTGACCCACGTGGCCGCGCCCCTGGTCGCCCCTAGGGTGGTCGCCAGGAGACGGCGTGGCCGTCCCCGGTCGTGAGTGACGAAGGAGTGCTGATGAACTCGCCAGGTCGCCGTCGACCCGCCGCCCTGGCCGCAGGGTTCCTCTCCACGATCCTCACCGCGACGCTGCTCACGGCCTGCACGGCCGAGGAGAGCACTGTCCCGTCGCTCGGCCTGGGGCTCGTCCCCGTGCCCACCGACGTGAGCCTCGACGGGGGCGAGGGATTCGTCCTCACCGCGGACTCGACGATCGCCCTGGTCACCCCTGAGTACCTGGCCCCTGACGTCCACCACGTCGGGGAGGAGCTCGCCGAGTACCTCGGGACGGCGACGGGCTTCGACCTGCCGCTCGGCCCGGCTGTCGATGGGGCGGCGGGCGAGATCCGGCTCGAGCTCGTCCCGGACACCGAGGTCGCCTGGGACCGGGACGGCCTGCTCGACGACCCGGCGGTCGAGGCGTACGAGCTCACGGTCGACGACGACCAGATCGTCCTGACGGCGGCCGCGCCCCCCGGCCTGTTCCGCGGTGTCCAGACGCTGCGCCAGCTCTTCCCGCCGGAGATCGAGTCGACCACCGTCCAGGACGCCCCCGCAGGCGGCTGGACCGCCCCGGCCGTCACGATCACCGACGAGCCCCGCTTCGCCTACCGTGGCGCGATGCTCGACGTGGCCCGCCGCTTCTACCCGGTCGAGTCCGTCAAGCGCTTCATCGACCACGCCTCGACCTACAAGCTCAACGCTCTGCATCTGCACCTCACGGACGACCAGGGGTGGCGCATCGCCGTCGACGCCCTGCCCGAGCTCACCGAGATCGGCTCCACGACGCAGGAGTGGTGGGAGCCGGGCAGCGGAGAGGGTGAACGCTGGTACTACACCGCCGAGGAGTACGCGGAGATCGTCGCGTACGCGGGCGAGAAGTTCGTGACGGTCATCCCGGAGATCGACGGGCCCGGCCACACGCTCGCGGCCCAGGCGTCGCTCGGCTCGCTGACGTGCGACGGCGTCCCCACGGCGCAGTACTGGGGCCCCGAGGTCAACAACCCCGTGGTCTGCTCGAGCGAGGAGAACATGGGCAACGTCCGGGCGTTCCTCCAGACCGTCCTCGCGTCCGTCGCGGGGCAGAACCCCGGACCGTACCTGCACCTGGGCGGCGACGAGGCCCCCAGCCCGCCCGGCTGGTACGAGAACTACGCCGAGGCCGCGAACGAGATCGCGACCGGCCACGGCAAGACCGTGATCGGCTGGCACCAGTGGGGTGCTGCCGAGGCGCTGCCGCCGGGCACGCTCGTCCAGTACTGGGGCGTGGGGGAGCGGCTGCGCCCGGTCATCGGCGGGGAGGCGACGAACGCCGACCTGGTCGACGTGCAGGACGCCCTCGACCTGGGCGCGCGGCTCATCATGTCCCCGGCGGACCGGACCTACCTCGACATGAAGTACGACCAGGACACCCCGTACGGCCTGGAGTGGGCCGCGCAGATCACGCTCGAGGAGGCGTACGGCTGGGACCCCGCGACCGAGCTCACCTCGCCGGACGGGAGGAGTGTCCTGGCCGACGAGTCCGACATGGCCGGTGTCGAGGTGCTGCTGTGGTCCGACCGCTCCTACCCGGACAGCCTCATGAAGACCCCCGAGAGCCTCGACGAGTTCGTGCCCGTCGACCAGTACGCCGACTTCATGCTCTTCCCGCGCCTGCCCGCGACGGCCGAGGTCGCGTGGTCCGACCAGGCCGACCGCAGCTACCCGGACTTCCGCGACCGGCTCGTCCAGGTGTCCCCACGCTGGACCGCGGCGGGCATCGGGTGGAACGAGGTCGTGGACGTCGACTGGACCCCGTGAGGCGACCGGGTCCTACCAGGCCCCGGGGTCGGGTTCCGGCGCGACGAAGGTGACCCGTCCGTCGTCGGACACCACGAGGCCCGGGTTGTGCGCGACCTCCCAGCGGAACCCGTCCGGGTCCGCGAAGTACCCCGAGTACCCACCCCACACGCGCACCTGCGCGTGCACGACGACGGAGCCTCCTGCGGCGAGCGCGCTCGCCAGGACGTCGTCCACCTCCGCGGGGGAACCGACGTTGTGCGCGAGCGCGACGGGTACGACGTGCCCCGGCGAATGCTCAGGGGAGTGGTGGGCCTCGTGGACGCCAGGACCGGCCTCTTCGAGGAGGTCGGCGCGGCGCCACAGGGAGAGCAGCAGGCCGTGGCCGACCTGGAGGAAGACGACCTCGCCCGGCACCTCGTTGACCGGCTCCCAGCCCAGGCCGTCGACGTAGAAGGCGCGCGCCCGGGCGACGTCGCGCACCCCGAGGGTGATCAGACTGACGCGAGGTTCCATGGACCCACGCTAGACCCGACCTGCGGGACGTGCTCCGACGAGGTCCCTGGACACGACGGCGGGCCGCCGCTCCGTGGAGCGACGGCCCGCCGTCAGGTCAGGCGGAGCGGTCGAGGATCACTCGGTCGGAGCCGGCGTCCCTGCCGTCCCGGCACCCGACGCGCCGCCGTGCGTGCGGCGGCGGTTGCGCTGACGACGCGGACGTGAGGGAGCGCCCTCGGCCGAGGCGCCCGCAGCCGGAGCCTCGGTGCGCGGAGCCTGAGCAGCGTCGGTGGAACCCGTGGACGAGGAGCGCTGTGCACCCTCGCCGGCGCGACCACCCTCGCGGCCGCCGGAACGCGAGCCGCTGCGCTCGCTGTCGCGGCCACCCGAACGCCCGGCGTCGCGCGAGCCCGAACGGCCCGCGTCGCGGCCTGCGTCGCGGCCGCCGCGCGACGGTGCACCGCCACGCTTGCCGGTCTCGCCCAGGTCCTCGAGCTTCTCGGCGTCCAGGCCCGCGCGGGTCTGCGCGGACTTGGGCAGGCGGCCCTTGGTGCCCTCGGGGATGTTGAGGTCCGTGTACAGGTGGGGGGACGTCGAGTACGTCTCGACGGGCTCCGGGATGTTCAGGTCCAAGGCCTTGTTGATGAGCGACCAGCGGGGCACGTCGTCCCAGTCGACGAACGTGACGGCCGTGCCCTTGTTGCCCGCGCGGCCGGTACGTCCCGTGCGGTGCAGGTAGGTCTTCTCGTCCTCGGGGCACTGGTAGTTCACGACGTGCGTGACGTCGTCGACGTCGATGCCGCGGGCTGCGACGTCGGTCGCGACGAGCACGTCGATCTTGCCCGAGCGGAACGCGCGCAGCGCCTGCTCGCGGGCGCCCTGGCCCAGGTCGCCGTGGATCGCGCCCGACGCGAAGCCGCGGTCCGCGAGCTCGTCGGCCACCTTGGCGGCCGTGCGCTTGGTGCGCGCGAACACGATCGTCAGACCGCGGCCCTCGGACTGGAGGATGCGCGCGAGGACCTCGACCTTGTCGAGCGCGTGCGCGCGGTAGACGACCTGCTTGATGTTCTTGACGGTCTGGCCGCCGTCGTCCGGGTCGTTGGCCCGGATGTGGGTGGGCTGCGTCATGTACCGGCGCGCCATCGAGACGACCGCGCCCGGCATGGTCGCCGAGAACAGCATCGTGTGGCGGGCTGCGGGCGTGCGCGAGAGGAGCTTCTCGACGTCGGGCAGGAAGCCCAGGTCGAGCATCTCGTCGGCCTCGTCGAGCACGACGCAGCGAGCGCGCGTGAGGTTGAGGTGCCCCTGGTTCATGAGGTCGATCATGCGACCCGGGGTACCGACGACGACCTCGACGCCCGCGTTGAGCGTCGCGATCTGCGGCTCGTACGCACGGCCGCCGTAGAGCTGGATGATGCGGACGCTGCGCTTGGCCGACGCGGCCTCGAGGTCGCCGGCGACCTGGACGGCGAGCTCACGCGTCGGGACGATGACGAGCGCCTGCGGCTTGCCCGGGGCGGGGAGCTGGTCGAAGCCCTCCTCGCCCGGAGCGACGACGCGGTGCAGCAGCGGCACGCCGAAGCCGAGCGTCTTGCCGGTGCCGGTCTTGGCCTGGCCGATGATGTCGTGGCCCGACATCGCGACCGGCAGCGTCATGGCCTGGATGGGGAAGGGGTGGGTGATGCCGGCGTCGGCCAGCGCCTCGACGATCTCCGGGCGGACGCCGAAGTCCGCGAAGGAGACGTCCTTGGCCTGGACGCTCGACGACAGCGTGCCCTGGACGTCGTCGGCAGGGTTCTCGACAGAGGGGAGGTCGAGCTCGGTGGGCTCGACGGGAGTTTCGGTGGTGGTCACTGGTGCCTCGTGGTTCTGATGTCTGGCGCGAGGCGCCGCACGTGCGTGATCGACCCGACGGTTCGGCGGGTCCACGATGCTCCGGGGAAGTCCCAGGCAGGTACGGTCTCTCGCGCCTAGTGGCCGGCAGCCGATCGTGGGTATTCGCCGCGAAGACGTCGTCGGGGGTCGTCGGCCGTGAGGCGCGAACCCCGGTTCCGCCCGCGCGCACCGACCGAGGTCGGCGTCGTGCAGTGTCGTTCGCAAGTCTTTCGGCACGGGGTGGGGCTCAGGGAGCACCCACCGGGGGCCGGGGATTCGGACGACCGGGCAACCGATGTACCCACCCATAGTATCGGACTGCTCCCGCTGGACCCGTCATCACCCGTGTTGTCACGTTTCATGTCGCGGCCGGCGGAGGGTGCTCGACTATTCTGGCCGGATGAGCGAGCCCCAGCACCACGACCTGTCCGACGGTACGGCCAGGCTCGCGACCGACCGCGACGTGATCGGGCTCCTGGGCCTGATCGCCTACACCGAGCTCGCGACGTTCGGACGGCTGGCGGCCGACGCGGCGAACGCGCCGACCCTCGCGCAGCGCCACCAGCTCTCGCGGCACGCGGGCAAGATGCTCGCGCGGCACGAGCGGGTCCTGGAGCGCATCGCGGACCTGGGCGGTGACCCGGAGGCCGAGATGGGAGCCTTCGACGGCATCTTCGACGACTTCGAGAGCCGCACCCCGTCGAGCACCTGGTGGGAGGGCGTCCTCAAGGGGTACGTCGGGCACGGTGTGGCCGACGACTTCTGCCGCCTCGCCGCGGACGGGCTCGACGACGAGTCGCGCGACCTGGTCCTGGAGATCCTCTCGGACGGCGTCGACTCGGAGCGCTCGGCCACCGTCATCGCCGACGCCGCTGCTGCCGACCCCGTGCTCGCGTCCCGCCTCGCGCTGTGGGGACGTCGCCTCGTGGGCGAGGCCCTGGGGCTCGTGCAGACGCTGCTCTCCGAGCGTGAGGGCCTGGGCCGGCTCCTCGCGGACGGCGCGGGACACCGCACCGAGGCGGGCACGCCCGGGGCTGCCGACGTGACGGGTACCGCCGCCGACCGGCAGGCCTGGGTGTTCTCCCAGCTCACGGCGGAGCACACGCGCCGGATGGGGCGGTTGGGCCTCGCGGCCTGAGCGGGTGGAGTTGGGCCTCGCGGCCTGAGCGGGTGGAGTTGGGCCTCGCGGCCTGAGACGACGAGAGCGGGGCCCCGGCTGTGTCAGCCGGGGCCCCGCTCTCGTGCGCTGAGCGAGTCAGCCGCGAGTCGTCAGAGCGAGCCGAAGCCCACCCGACGCTGCTCCTCGGTGCCGATCTCGACGTAGCCGATCGACGCCGTCGGGACGATGACGCGGCGCCCGCGCGAGTCGAGCAGCTCGAGGGCCGGACCGCCGGCCAGAGCGGCGGAGACGGCGGCGGCCACGGCCTCCGTGGTCTCCTCCGTCTCGATCACGAGCTCGCGGGCCAAGTTCTGCACACCGATGGTGACTTCCACGTGATTCTCCTTCGCGAGCGTCGCCTGCGGGTGATCCCGCCGGCCACTGGTCGACAACTCCTCCGATACTAACGAGATTCCCGGACGCCCCGGGCGCTCCCGCGCTGGTGGAGGCGGGTGAGGGGCCCGACCGGTGTCAGCGGTCGCGGCGCAGCATCCCGTGGACCCCGCGCCACGCGAGCGCGGGCACGAGCCGGGTGAGCTCCTCGCTCGTCACGTCGGTGCCGGCGCGCGCGGCCTCGCCCGCGGCGTTGCGCGCGATCGCGGTGCACGTGCGAGCGACGACGAGCGCCTCGTGCTCGGTGAGCGACGTCAGGCGGCCGAGGACGCGGGCGAACTCGCGGGCGTTGACCTCGTCGGGCTCGAGCACGCGGGCGCGGACGCCGGGGTCGCGCATGACGTCGGACTCGAACAGGAGACCCGCGGACGGGCCGGCGGTCCGCGCGTAGTCGACGTACGCCCGCACGATGGCCTCGATCACGGCGAGCCCGTCCACGGCGAGCGCGTCGACGTCGGTGGGGGAGGTGCCCGGTGGTGCGGACCGGAACGGTGCGAGGACGGTGCGGACCGAGTCCACGAGCGCCGCGCCCTGCTGGTCGACGAGCGCGAGGTACAGGTCGAGCTTGGACGGGAAGTGCCGGTAGAGGACGGGCTTGCTGACCCCGGCGCCGTCGGCGATGTCGTCCATCGTGATGTGGTGGTAGCCGTGGTCGGAGAACAGGCGTTCGGCGATCGTGAGCAGCTGCACACGCCGTTCGCCCTTGGGCATGCGTGCGCGGACGGAACCGGGCATTCTCTGCTTCTCTGCGACCCCCGACATGCCGCGATAGTACGGGCAGCGCAGAGGTGGTGCGGCGGGCGATGCGATCATGGACACGTGAATGCACCAGGAGCGCCCGTCGACGGTTGGAGGGGCCCTCTGGGGGATCGTCCGGTGGAGGGTGAAGACCCAGGTCAGGCGGCTTTTCCCGGCCCGACGGCGGCGCGCCCGTCGCGTGCTGCACGCGCCCGGGCGAGGCTCGGGAGCGCACGTCGGCGCGGGATGCGCCGCGGTCCGGCGGCAGCGTTCGTCGTGGCCGGTGTCCTGGGCGGGCTCGGGGCCGGCGTCCTCGGGGTGGGTTCGCTGATCCCCGGCGCCCCGACCGGTCCCGTGGCTCCTGCGGCCTCCGGTGCGACGGACCGCGCAGGGGGCGACGGCGTCGGGCAGGAGGGCGCGGCGCCCGAGGCGAGCGCCGGTTCCGCGGCGGGCGGGACCGCCAGCACGGACGGCGCGGCCGATGCGCGCTCGGAGGACCCCGCGAGCCGTTCGGTCCGCGACCCGCTCGTCGGCCTCGACGGTCCGGGGTCGCTGCCGCTGCCCCTCGAGCGGGTCGTCGAGGAGGGGTCGGGGCTGGTCGGCCGGGAGGTCGTGCCGGACCTCGGCGGAGCCTTGACGATCGTGCCCGCCGAGGTGCCGGCGCCCGGGGCGGGGACGGTCCGGCGTGTGCGTGTCGAGGTCGAGCAGGGGCTGCCCGTGGACGGCGAGACGTTCGCGGCCGCCGTGCTCGCGACGCTCAACGACCCGCGGGGCTGGAGCGCGGTGGACGGCGTGACGTTCGCGCGGACCGGGGGCGACGCGGACATCCGTGTGGTCCTGGCGAGCCCTGCGACGACCGACCGGCTGTGTGCGCCGCTCCAGACCGAGGGGGCGTACTCGTGCGGTGTGACCGGCGCCGCGATCCTCAACTTCTCGCGCTGGGTGAACGGCGCGACCGACTTCGGGCAGGACCTGCCGCTGTACCGGCAGTACCTGGTGAACCACGAGGTCGGGCACGTGCTGGGGCACCGGCACGTGAGCTGCCCCGCGCCGGGGGCGCTCGCGCCCGTCATGGTCCAGCAGTCGATGTCGACCGAGGGGTGCCTGCCGAACGGGTGGCCGACGCTCTAGCGGCGTTCGCGACCCTGGTCGCCGGGGCGGCCTGGCGATGTGGGTGCCTCGTGATGAGATCTTCGGGTGCTGCACCTTCCCGACCTCCGCCTCGTCCTCCCGGACGCCGCCTCCGCGGCCCCCGTCCGGCTCGACGAGACCCAGCGGGCCGCGCTCGACGCGGTGCGCACGGAGCCTGCGACGCTCGTCGTCGGGGCGCCGGGGACGGGCAAGACGACCGTGGCCATCGAGGTGGCCGCGCAGGCGCTGAGCGAGGGCGTGGACCCGGCCCGGATCCTGGTGGTCGCGGCGTCGCGGCGGTCCGCGGCCGAGGTGCGCGACCGGTTGTCGGCGCGCGCGGACCGCACCGTGAGCGCCCCGATGGTCCGCACCGCCGCCGCCGCCGCGTTCGCGGTCCTGCGGGCGCGGGCCGCGGCGACCGGCGAGCCACCGCCCACCCTCATCTCCGGTCCTGAGCAGGACCTCCTGCTCGCCGAGCTGCTCGCGGGTCACCTCGACGGCGACGGTGTGCCGCTGCGCCTGCCGGACGGCCTGCCGGAGGAGGTGCTGGCCCTGCGCGGCCTGCGCCAGGAGCTGCGCGACCTCCTGATGCGAGCGGCAGAGCGCGGACTGACGCCCGCAGACCTCGACGACCTGGGCCGGGCGCACGACCGCCCCGAGTGGCGGACCGCCGCGCAGGTCTACCAGGAGTACCTCGACGTGACGGCGCTGCGGGTCGGGACCCCGGACCTGGGCTCGCGCTACGACCCCGCGGTCGTCGTCGACGAGGCCGCCGAGGCACTGCTGGCCTGGGAGGACGAGGTCACGGGGGCACCCCGGCCCGGGTGGGACCTGGTCGTGGTCGACGACTACCAGGAGGCCACGATCGCGACGGCGCGCTTCCTGCGCGTGGTGCACGACGACGGCGCGCGCCTCGTCCTGCTCGCGGACCCGGACACCGCGGTCCAGACCTTCCGCGGTGCGAGCCCGGCCCTGGTCGGGCGGGCCGCGGCACCCGTGCGGCGGCGCGCCGCGACGGGAGAGTTCGACGCCCGCGTCGAGGTCCTCGGCACCGCCTGGCGGCAGGAGGGCGACCTGCGCGAGGTCACGCGGACCGTGACGACCCAGATCGGCACGGTCGCCGGCGCGGTCCACCGCGGGGCGGCGGCGTCGCCCGTCCCCGTCCCGGAGGACGGCCCGCCACGCGGCGCCTCGGTCGCCCTGCTGGGCAGCGGCGCCGAGGAGGCCACGTACGTGGCCCGCGAGCTGCGCGCCGAGCACCTGCTGCACGGCACCCCCTGGGGGCGCATGGCCGTCGTCTGCCGTGCCGGGGCTCAGCTCGCGACGCTGCGCCGTGCGCTCATCGCGGCCTCGGTGCCCGTCGGCATCCTCGGCTCGGACGTGCCGCTGCGCGAGGAGCCCGCGGTCACGCCGCTGCTCGCGATCATGCGTGTCGCGGTGGGTCTGCCCCCGGCCGGGTACTCGCGGGGGCTGGACGGCGTGCGCGGCGCGGCCGGGATCGACGACGCCGTGACCCGCGACGTGGGCGACCCCGCGGAGACGCTGATCGAGCGCGAGCCCGCCGCGTCCGACGCACCGTCGGGCTTCGACGAGCTGGACCCCGTGACGGCGGCCGCGCTCGTGACCTCGCCCGTGGGAGGCCTCGACGTGGTCGCGCTGCGGCGGCTCCGCCGGGCGTTGCGCGCCGAGGAGCTCGGCTCGGGTGGCGGACGGACGTCCGACGCCCTCCTGGTCGAGGTCCTGCTCGACGAGTCGCGCGCCGCGACGCTGCCCGCGAGCGTGCGCCGCGGAGCCGTGTCCGTGGCCCGGGTGATCGCCGCCGGACGCGAGGCCGTGCTCGCCCCCGACGCGACCGCGCAGACCGTCCTCTGGGCGATCTGGCACGCGACCGGCCTGTCGGACCGGTGGCGCGACGCAGCGCTGGGCGGGGGAGCGGTCGGCGCCCGCGCGGACCGCGACCTCGACGCCGTCCTCGCTCTCTTCCGTGCCGCGGAGACCTTCGTCGACCGCATGCCGGGTGCTCCGCCGTCGGCGTTCGTGGAGTACCTCGAGTCCCAGGACCTGCCCGCCGACTCGCTCGCGGCCCGCGCCGCGGGTACGGACTCGGTCGCCGCCCTCACGCCCGCGGGCGCGGCCGGTCGCGAGTGGGACGTCGTGGTCGTGGCCGGTGTCCAGGACGGCGTGTGGCCGGACCTGCGGCTGCGTGACTCCTTGCTCGGCTCCGAGGCGCTCGTCGAGCTCCTCGCTGGGCGCTCGCAGGACGCGCACGGCCTGGGGCCGGACGCCCGGCGCGCCGTCCTCACCGACGAGCTGCGGTCCTTCGCGGTCGCGACCTCGCGCGCGACGCGACGCCTGCTCGTGACGGCCGTGAGCGACGTCGACGAGGTCCCCTCGCCGTTCGTCGACCT
Organism: Oerskovia paurometabola; assembly: GCF_016907365.1. Classification (NCBI taxonomy): domain Bacteria; kingdom Bacillati; phylum Actinomycetota; class Actinomycetes; order Micrococcales; family Cellulomonadaceae; genus Oerskovia; species Oerskovia paurometabola. Next base: position 1,487,051 of record NZ_JAFBBV010000001.1, read on the forward strand.
CGTGTGCCCGCCCGCGGGACCTGACGACACCGACGAGGGACCGGGCGCGGTGCCCGGCGACGACGGGGACGGGCCCGCGGTACCCGACGAGGACCGCGACCCGCGCCGCGTCGAGGTCGGGCAGCCGCTCGACCTGCGCGGGCTCGTCGCCTCGGCGCGCAGCCTGCTCGTCGAGGAGGTCGTGAAGGCGTCGCCCGAGGTGCCCGCACCTTCCGTGCGGTCGGCTGCCCCTGGTGGGCGGCGCGGCCGCGCGGACTCTTCGGACCCCGCGCGCGCCGACGACCTCGCGGAGCTCCTCGCCGACCTGGCGCTCGCAGGCGTCGGCGAGGCGCGCCCCGAGTCCTGGTACGGCGTCAACCCGGTCTCCAGCACCGAACCCCTGTGGGGTCCCGAGGACACGGTCATGATCTCCCCGTCCAAGGTCGAGTCGGTGAGCAGGTGCGCGCTGCGCTGGGCCGTCGAGAGCGCAGGCGGCACGGCCCCCGACGCGACCGCGCAGTCCCTGGGCAACCTGGTGCACTCGATCGCGCAGGAGGCACCGCGCGGGACGCACTCCGAGCTCGCTGCCGAGCTGGACCGGCGCTGGCCCGAGCTCGCGCTCACGCCGGGCTGGCCCGCGACCCAGACGCGGCACAAGGCCGAGGACATGGTCGGCCGGCTCGCGGGGTACCTGCAGTCCGCAGGCGAGCCGTTGCTCGTCGAGGCGCCGTTCGAGCTCGAGATCGGCCGCGCCGTGCTGCGCGGGGTCATCGACCGGGTCGAGGACGCCGGGGACGGCGCGGTGCGCGTCGCGGACCTCAAGACGGGCAAGACCAAGCCGTCGGTCGCCGAGGCCGTGACCAACCCTCAGCTCGGTACCTATCAGCTCGCCGTGGAGGGCGGGGTCCTCGACCTGCCCGACGGCACCCGCAGCGCGGGCGCCCAGCTCGTGTTCGTGGGCGACGGCAAGGACGCCGGCCTGCGGACGCAGCCCGCGCTCGAGCCCGAGCCCGACGGGTCGAGCTGGGCGCGCGAGCTCGTGGAGGACGTCGCGGACACCATGGCCGACTCGGTGTTCACGGCCCGCGAGAACAAGCTGTGCTCGGTGTGCCCCGTGCGCCGCTCCTGCCCCCTCATGCCGGAAGGCCGCCAGGTGATCGCATGAGCGCCGAGTCGCTGTTCGACGACGTCGACCTCGGGGCGGTCGGGTTCCCGGCCGGGGCTGACGGGCCGGGCGAGCGGGAGCTGCCCGAGCCGCGGTTCTCGGCCGTGCGCATCGCGGAGATGCTCGGGCGTCCGCGACCCACCGACGAGCAGGTCGCCGTGATCGAGGCGCCCCTCGCGCCGATGCTCGTGGTGGCCGGGGCGGGGTCGGGCAAGACCGAGACCATGGCCGCGCGCGTCGTGTGGCTCATCGCGAACGAGTGGGTCGCCAAGGAGGCCGTGCTCGGCCTGACGTTCACGCGCAAGGCCGCGGGCGAGCTCGCCGAACGTGTCCAGTCGCGCCTCGTGCAGCTCGACCGCGCACTGGGCAAGGACGGCGCTGCGCTGTCGATGCTGGACCGGCCCGCGATCTCGACGTACAACTCCTACGCCGCCTCGCTCGTGGGGGACCACGCGCTGCGCATCGGCATCGAGCCCGGCGCGCGGCTGCTCTCGGAGGCCAGCCAGTGGCAGCTCGCGGCGGAGGTCGTCGAGAGCTGGGCCGGAGACCTCCAGACCGACGCCGCGTTCTCGACGGTCGTGGGCGCGGTCCTGTCGCTGTCCGGGGCGCTGAGCGAGCACCTGCTGAGCCCTGACGAGGCCCGCGCGGGCATCACGGGCATCGTCGACAAGATCCTGGCGACGCCGCTCGGCGGCAAGCGCACCGAGCACTATGCCGAGGTCAAGCGGCTCCTGGGCTCGCTCGGTGAGCGCCACCGGCTGCTCGACGTCGTCGAGACCTACCAGGAGCGCAAGCGGACGTCGGACTCGCTCGACTTCGGGGACCAGGTCGCGATCGCGGCCCGGCTCGCGCGGACCGTGCCCGCGGTGGGCGCGGGGGAGCGGGCCCGGTACGGCGTCGTGCTGCTCGACGAGTACCAGGACACGTCCTACGCACAGGTCGAGCTCCTGTGCGCGCTGTTCGGCGGGCACCCGGTGACGGCGGTCGGCGACCCGAACCAGTCGATCTACGGCTGGCGCGGCGCGAGCGCGTCGGGGCTGGCACGGTTTCCCGAGCGGTTCCGCGCGACGGGCCCCGGCAGCACGGGCGCACCGGCCGACGTGCAGTACCTCAGTACGTCCTGGCGCAACGACCGTGCCGTACTGGCCGCGGCCAACGTCACGGCTGCGCCGTTGCGCGAGGGCGCTACGCGCGTGCCCGTGCCGCAGCTCGACGAGCGTCCCGGCGCGGGTCGCGGTGTCGTGACCGGTGTGTACGCGGCGACGCTCGAGGAGGAGGCCGCGGCGGTCGCTGACTTCGTCGCCGAGCGGTGGCGTCCGCGCACGCGCCGTCAGGAACGCGTGACCGCAGCGGTGCTGTGCCGCGCGCGCTCGCAGTTCCTCGCGATGGAGGTCGCGCTGCGCGCCAAGGGGCTGCCGGTCGAGGTCGTGGGGCTGGGCGGCCTGCTCTCGACCCCGGAGGTCGTGGACCTCGTGGCGCTCCTGGAGGTCGCGCACGACCCGTCGCGCGGCGACTCGCTCATGCGTGTCCTCACGGGTCCGCGCCTCAACCTGGGCGCGGCCGACCTGCACGCGCTGAGCAGCTGGGCGGCGGACCTGGCGCGCCGGGACGCGGCGCGCCGCCCGTCTGCCGACTCCTCTCCCGCCGGCCCGCCCGACGGCGGAGCGTCCGCCGGTCCGTCGGGTGCGGGCACGTCGGGCGAGGCAGAGCTGCCTGGCGTCGCCGCGGACGGGACGCTCACGGTGGTCGAGGGCGACGTCGTCGACCACCGGTCGATCGTCGACGCGCTCGACGACCTGCCCGCCCCGGGGCACCCCGCGCGGGACGGTCGCGTGCTCACCGAGGCCGGGCACGCGCGGCTCGCCGCGCTGTCCAGGGTGCTGCGCGACCTGCGCGGGCAGACGTACCTGTCGCTCCCCGAGCTCGTGACCCAGGCCGAGCGGGCGCTGGGCCTCGACATCGAGGTGACCACCGCGGCCACGCTCGCGGCCGGCGGGTACGGCGAGGAGGTCGGGGACCGCGGGCGCGCGCACCTCGACGCGTTCCGCGACGTCGCGGCGACGTTCTCGCAGTCCGCTGACCTGCCCACGCTCGGCGCCTTCCTCGCATGGCTCGGCACGGCCGGGTCGCAGGAGCGGGGGCTCGACCTCCCCGTGCGCGAACCCGACCCGGACGCGGTGCAGATCATCACGGTGCACGCCTCGAAGGGGCTGGAGTGGGACGTCGTCGCCGTGCCGGGCATGGTCGACGGGATCTTCCCCAGCACGGCCGTGGGGGACAAGGGGCCGACCGACAGCGGCTGGTTCACCGGGCTGGGCAACCTGCCGTACCCGTTGCGCGGCGACGCCGAGGACCTGCCCGTCTTCCACTACGAGGTCGCCGAGGACGCCAAGGACCTCGACGGTCGCCGCAAGGAGTTCCTCGCGGCGAGCGGCGAGCACCAGGTCGACGAGGAGCGCCGTCTCGCCTACGTCGCGTTCACGCGCGCCCGCGCCGAGCTCCTTCTCGCCGGCTCCTGGTGGCGGGACGCGACCAAGCCGCGCACCCCGTCGCCGTTCCTCGTCGAGCTCGCCGAGGCCGGGATCATCAGCGCGGCCGACTGGGCCGGCATGCCCGAGAAGGACGAGACCAACCCGCGCGACGAGCTGGTCAACGAGGCCGAGTGGCCGCGCGGGGAGCCGGGGGCCGACGGCGCCGGTGCAGACGGGGCCGTGGCCGACGGGTCCCCCACACCGCCGTCCGCGCCGACCGCCGAGCCGCGCGCTCGCGCGGTCGTGCGGGCCGCCGCAGACCGGGTCCGCGACCGGATCGACGCCCGCGCGTCGCGCTCGGTCGCAGCCGGTCGCGGCGGGGACGTGGGGTCGGGTGCCCTCTCGGAGGGGCAGGTGCCGCTGCTGGACGGGTCGGGCACGGACCTGCGCGAGCTCGCGCGCATCCTGCTCGAGGAGCGCGACCGCCGTGACGCCCGGAGCAGCGAGATCTCGTTCCCCGCGCACATCTCGGCGTCCGGGCTCGTGCGTCTGGCCGCGGACCGGGGCGAGTACGCGCTGCACCTGCGGCGTCCGGTGCCTGCGCAGCCCACGGTGCACGCGCGCCGCGGCACGCAGTTCCACCTGTGGGCCGAGCAGTACTTCACGTCGTCGTCGTTGCTCGACGTCGACGACCTCCCCGGTGCCGACGACGAGGACATCTCGCCGGACCTGGACCTCGACACGCTCCAGCAGACGTTCCTCGCCTCGGAGTGGGCGGGGCGCACTCCGCTCGCCGTGGAGGTCGACGTCGAGACCCCGGTCGGCGGGATCATGTTCCGCTCGCGCATCGACGCGGTCTTCCCCGAGAGCCCCGAGCACGCGGCCGGCGCGCACGACGCCGTGGTGGTCGTGGACTGGAAGACGGGCAAGGCCCCCCGCGACGCCGAGGCCCGGCGCACGCGCGAGGTCCAGCTCGCGGTCTACCGGCTCGCCTGGTCCCGCTGGTCCGGGCTGCCGGTCGAGAAGGTCAACGCGGCGTTCTACTACCTGGGCTCGGACGAGACCGTGCGCCCGGACCGACTGCTCGACGCGGCCGAGCTGGAGGTGCTCGTGGCGGGCAGCTGACGACGGCCGGGCCGGGGAATGCCCGCTACCCCTCGCTCTCCCCGCTCGTCACCTCGTCGAGGTCGATCAGCATGTCGACCGCGTCGTCGATCACGTCCTGGTGCCCGTGCCGGACGCCGTGCAGCAGCCAGCGGGCCAGCGCGAGCTCGCCCGCGAGCAGCGCCCGGTCGGTCAGGTGCGGGTCGGTGAGCTCGGTGCGGCGGAGCTGGTAGGCCTCCATGATCGAGTCGATCGCCTCGGGCGGGGCCGCGACGAGCAGCCATGCGAGGTCGTCGGCGGGGTCGGCGACGCGCGCCTCGGCCCAGTCGGTGATGGCGACGACGCGGCCGCGCGCGACGAGGACCTGCTCGGTGCCCAGGTCGCCGTGGACGACGACGGGCTGGTACTTCCACAGCGACACGTCCTCGAGCGCGGCCTCCCAGCGGCGCAGGAGCCGGGCGGGCACCCTGCCGGTCTTGGCGGCCTCGTCGACCTCGGCGAGGCGCCGGTCGCGGTACTCGGCGGCCGTGTAGACGGGCAGGCCCGCGTTCTCGACGACCGAGTGCGGGAGCTCGTGCACGGCGGCGAGGACGCGACCGAGGTCGGCGGCGAGCCCGGGTCCGGGGCGCAGCGTGTCGAGGTCGAGGGGGACCCCGCCGTACCGGTGGTGCACGACGGCGCGCCCGCCCTCGGGGAGCAGCGCGTAGCCCAGGACGTCGGGCACGGTGAAGGACAGGACGCCCGTCGTCACGTAGTGCCGCAGCGAGTCCAGGAGCGCGGTCTCGGCCTCGAGGGCCGCGCCGGCCGCGAGGGTGCGGGGAGCGCGGACGACCCATTCCTGTCCGCCGCTGTCGGTGACGATCGCGACGTCGTCGTCGCCCGTCGCTTCGGACGGCCGCACGGACCGGACGTCGAGGCCGGGGACGGCCGCGGTCGCGAGCGCGGCGAGGTTGAGCGGTGAGCGTGGCACGCGTCCACGGTAGTCGGTGCGGGGCGGGCGGCGTCACCCGGACCGGAACGTGTCCACCACGCGCACCTGCCGGGTGCAGCGTCGGCCCTGCGTGACCTACGGTCGACGAGTGACCGACCAGACCTCGCCCGCCGCCTCTCCCAGCGCGTTCGCCGCGCACCTCCCGCTCGCGCACTCGATGCTCGACCGGGCGGCGCACCGCCGCACCGAGGAGGGCCTGTTCGCGACGCTCCGCGCCGACCCGTCGACACGCGTGGTGCTGCTGCACCGCGGTCGGCTCGCGACCGGCCCGGACGGCCTCGCGCTCGCGACGCCGCAGGAGGTCGCGGCCGTCCCCGAGCCGCACGCGGCCTCGGGCGACCACAGCAACACGCCGCGCTGGATCTTCCTGGGCGAGGACGCGCCGTCGGGCACGTCCTTCCTGGCTCTCCTCCTGCCCGACGACGCGGACGACCTCGACCTCGACATCGAGGGCGTGGATCCCAAGGGTCCGTTGTCGGTCCTGGTGCGCTCGCACGAGTGGGCGGGGCTGCGCGAGCTCGCCTCGCGCCTGGGGCCGCGCGACACGGGCCTGGCGACCGAGGCCGTCGCGCTCGCCGCCTGGCACGCGGCCAACGAGCGCTGCCCGCGCTGCGGCGAGCCGACGGTGCCGGTCGCGGCGGGCTGGGTGCGGCGCTGCGTCGCGCAGGACGTCGAGCACTACCCGCGCACGGACCCGGCGGTCATCATGGCGGTCGTCGACCCGGGTACGGGCCCGGGTGAGGACCGGCTCCTGCTGGGTCACGCCGCGCACTGGCCCGAGGGCCGCTTCTCGACGCTCGCGGGCTACGTCGAGCCGGGCGAGGGGCTCGAGCAGGCGGTGCGGCGCGAGGTCGCCGAGGAGGTCGGCGTCACGGTCGGGGAGGTCGTCTACCGCGCGAGCCAGCCGTGGCCGTTCCCGGCCTCGCTCATGCTGGGCTTCACGGCCACGGCGCTCACGACGGACGTCCGGCCCGACGGCGAGGAGGTCACCGACGCGCGCTGGTTCACCCGCGCACAGCTCACCGAGGCCACGCAGAGCGGGGAGGTGAGGCTGCCGAGCCGTTCGTCGATCGCGCGGGCGCTCATCGAGGACTGGTTCGGCGGCCCGCTCGCGGGGGAGTGACCTACCACGGGGGCGTCCAGAGTGCTCGACGGGCCGATCCCCGGTGCCCTGCCTACGGTGGACGCACCGGCTCGTCCACCCTGAGGAGTGAGCATGAACCCGTCGATCAGCGTTCTCTTCCGTGCGATCCCGCTCGCGATGGGGGCGGTCTGCCTCGCGTTCGGGCTCTACGTCCTGTCGGGCGGTGACGACGCGAACCACTTCGTCGCAGGTCACGTCAACGTGGCCCTGACCGCGATCTGCATCGCGCTGTTCACGACCGCCGCGACGATCATCCGCCAGCTCGTCCACCGGTACGGCCGCGTCTGGGCCGTCGCGCTGCCCGTGCTCGGGTACGCGGTGGCTCTCGCGACCATGATCTGGGGCGTCACGATCATCGGCCGGGGCGACGAGCCGCAGTTCGTCGTGGCCGGGCACGTGGTGCTCGGCATCGGGTTCATCACGGGGTGCGTGAGCACCGTGGCCACGGCGTCGACCAAGTTCGTGCTCATCCAGAAGAGCGCGGCTCTTCCCGTCGGAGGCGGCGCGCCGGACGGCGCCTACCCGCGCGGGACGGGAACCCTGCTGATCGCGATCCCCGCCCTGTTCGCGGTGGCCGGTCTCGTCGTCGCGGCGACGCTCTACGCGCGCGGCGGCAACGCTGCCCTGGTCGCGGGCAACGTCGTGGTCGGGCTGTCGCTCGTCTGCTCCGCACTCGTCGCGCTCGTCGCGAGCATCGTGCGCCAGGTCCGCAACGAGTTCGGCGACGCCGAGCGCTACCGCTGGGCGTGGTGGGTCGTCGCGATGGGAACCATCAACGTCGCACTGGGGCTCGTGGTGCTCTTCAGCTCGGCCGACCCGGCGCGCCTGGCCCCCGGCACCGTGCTGATCGGCCTGGGCCTCATCTGCTTCAGCATCCTGTCCAAGGTGCTGCTGCTCGCGCTCGTGTGGCGCCAGGTCTTCGCGCTCGCCAACCGCATCCCCATCATCCCGGTGGCGACAGCGCTCGCGTGCCTGTTCTTCGCGGCGTTCCTCTTCGAAGCGACCATGACCGAGCCGGGCTTCTTCGTCGGCGCGCACGTCCTGGTGGGACTCGGTGCGGTCTGCTTCACGCTCTTCTCGATCGTGTCGATCCTCGAGGCGGGGACCTCGAAGTAGCCGTGCGGCCAGGCCTGGGCGCTCGAGCGGGCAGCACGAGGCGCCCGGTCCCGAGGACGGAAGAAGGCCCCGGACTCCGGTCCGGGGCCTTCTGCGCCGACGTGCCGCGCGGTGCACGCAAGGCCCGTCGGCGGCGAGGGGAGGTCAGAACGCGAGGCGCTCCTTGACCTGGGCGAGCGACGGGTTGGTCGCCGCGGTGCCGTCCGGGAAGACCACGGTGGGGACGGTCTGGTTGCCCCCGTTGACCTGCTCGACGTACGCCGCGCTCTCGGGGTGCTCCTCGATGTTGACCTCGGTGTACCCGATGCCCGCTGAGTCGAGCTGGGTCTTCAGGCGACGGCAGTAGCCGCACCAGGTCGTCGAGTACATGACGATCGATCCGGCGTCGGGGGTGGTCGGGGCCGTGGCCATCGGTGCTCCTTCGTTCGCGGGGCCCGAGGCGAGTGCACGGGCCGACAACCGGCCCAGGGTGCGAGCCCCGGGAGCTGTCGTCGTCAGGAACGCCCGCACGGGCCGGGTTGTTCCCGCTCACGTCCGACGCCCCCTACGGGGCAGCCGAACCTGTGGAGGATGGTGCCCGCTGTCGGCGGCGGCTGAGAGAATCGTCCTGATGCCGAACGAGTCAGCGGACCAGATCCTCGAAGCCCTCGACCCCGACCAGCGTGATGTCGCCCTCGCGCTGCACGGTCCCGTCTGCGTGCTCGCGGGCGCGGGCACGGGCAAGACGCGAGCCATCACGCACCGCATCGCGTACGGGGTGCGCACGGGCGTGTACACGCCCACGAGCGTCCTGGCGGTGACGTTCACGGCTCGCGCCGCGGGCGAGATGCGCACTCGCCTGCGCGAGCTCGGCGCGACGGGGGTCCAGGCCCGCACGTTCCACGCCGCGGCGCTGCGACAGCTCAGCTACTTCTGGCCCAAGGTCGTGGGCGGTGCGCCGCCGCGCATCCTCGAGTACAAGGCTCCTGTCGTCGGCGAGGCCGCGCGGCGGCTGGGGCTCGGCGTGGACCGGATCGCGGTCCGCGACCTGTCCTCGGAGGTCGAGTGGTCCAAGGTCTCGCTCGTCACGGCCGACGACTACGTCCGGGCGTGCGCGGCGATCGACCGCCCGGCGCCCGCGGGCTACGACCACCAGACCGTCGCGCGGCTCATCGCGTCCTACGAGGAGGTCAAGACGGAGCGCTCGGTCATCGACTTCGAGGACGTCCTGCTCATGCTGGGCGACATGCTCTCGTCGCAGGGGGCCATGGCCGACGAGGTGCGCCGCCAGTACCGCCACTTCGTGGTCGACGAGTACCAGGACGTGTCGCCGCTCCAGCAGTTCGTGCTCGACCAGTGGCTGGGCGGGCGCAAGGAGCTGTGCGTGGTCGGCGACCCGTCGCAGACCATCTACTCGTTCACGGGCGCCACGCCCCACCACCTGCTCACGTTCCCGACGAAGTACCCGGGGGCCCAGGTCGTCAAGCTCGTGCGGGACTACCGGTCCACGCCCCAGGTCGTGACGCTCGCGAACCAGCTCCTGGCACGCGCGGGGCGCCGCGGGGGAGCCCACCAGGCGCTCGAGCTCGTCGCGCAGCGACCGTCCGGCCCACCGGTCGCGTACGTCGCGTACGACGACGACGAGGCCGAGGCCAAGGGCATCGCCGCGCAGATCGGCCGTCTCCTGGCGGCGGGCACGCGTGCGAGCGAGATCGCGATCCTCTACCGCACCAACGCCCAGTCGGAGGGTTTCGAGCAGGCGCTCGCGGACGCGGGCATCGCCTACCTCGTGCGGGGAGGCGAACGCTTCTTCCAGCGCAAGGAGGTCCGCGACGCGATCGTGCTCCTGCGCGGCGCGGCCCGGTCCGCGGACCCGCAGGTCCCCATGCCGGAGACGGTCCGGGACGTCCTGGTCACGGCGGGCTGGGCGAACGAGCCGCCGTCGGCGCGTGGTGCCGCGCGCGAGCGGTGGGAGTCCATGCAGGCCCTGGTCGCCCTGGCCGACGACGTCGCACGCGTCGCGCCGCAGGACGCGCCTCCCACGGTGGTCTCGTTCGTCGCGGAGCTCGACGAGCGCGCCTCGGCCCAGCATGCGCCCACGGTCGAGGGGGTCACGCTCGCGTCGCTGCACGCGGCGAAGGGGCTGGAGTGGGACGCGGTCTTCCTCGCGGGCATGAGCGAGGGCCTCATGCCCATCTCGCTCGCGGAGACGGACGAGGCGGTCGCCGAGGAGCGCCGCCTGCTGTACGTGGGCATCACCCGTGCACGGGAGCACCTGCAGGTGTCGTTCGGGCGGTCGCGCAACCCGGGCGGGCGTGCGTCGCGACGTCGGACGCGCTTCCTCGACGGGCTCTGGCCCGACGAGGAGCATGCGCGTGCTCCGCGTCGCAGCCGCGCGAACCAGAACAAGGTCCGTCTCACGGGCGAGTACGACCAGGCGTTGTTCGAGCAGCTGCGCGAGTGGCGGATGTCCGTCGCGCAGGAGACGGACAAGCCGGCGTTCACGATCCTCGTCGACGGCACGCTCGCGGCGATCGCCGAGACCAGGCCTGCCTCGGTGCCGGACCTCGCGAGGATCAACGGGATCGGGCCGGCCAAGATCGAGAAGTACGGCGCGACGCTGCTGGACATCGTGGCGCGTTCGGCAGGCTGATCCTCGCCGTGATCGCGGGGTTCCTCAGGGCTCGCGAAAACTCGTCGAAAGAAGTTCGTTAATTAAGTTGTGCGTCCTTCCGAGGGCGGCATATGGTTCAGGAGTCCTTGTAGGAGAGACGCGCGCCGAGAGGCGGGCGTTCGACGGAGATGGGAGGTGGGCTTGGTGAAGCAGATCCTGACGGCGAACCCGACACATGTGTCGGCCGATCCGATCAACCGCGCACGGCGCGGCGGATCCCTCGTCATCCGCCCCGTTCCCGACTCCGCACTGAGGACGTCGCCGGTCTAGTCACCGACGCACCCTTCTCAGGCCGCGGAGTCCACCTGGACCCGCGGCCTTCGTGTTTCTCCGAATGCGATCGTCTTCCCGGTCAGCCGTCCACCATCCCCGGACGGCACGACCACCTGCGGGTCCTGTGACAAAGAAGTTCACACGCAGATCAGGACATCACTGGAGGACATCGTGCGGCTCACCGCGCTGCTCGACAACATCACTGCCCAGGGCGGATCCGGCCCTTGGACTCCCCACCAACCCCTCACCACCCCTCTCGGTTCCTCGGACGCGGCCGAGTTCGACCGGCTCCTCGCCGGTCTGCTGCCCTGCCGCACGAACGACCCCGAGCTCTGGTTCGCCGAGCAGTCGACGCAGGTCGAGCAGGCCAAGGCCCTGTGCCAGGCGTGCCCGCTCGTCGCCGGTTGCCTGGCAGGCGCGATCGACCGCCAGGAGCCGTGGGGCGTCTGGGGCGGCGAGGTCTTCGTCGACGGAGCCGTCGTCGCCCGCAAGCGTGGGCGTGGCCGGCCGAGCAAGGCCGAGGTCCTCGCCCGCCAGGCGGAGGAGGCGGCTCACGCCGCCGCCCGTGAGTCGGAGGACTCCGTCTCCGCGTCATCGGCGGCCTGACATGGCTGCCGCGACCGTCAGGTCCGAGCACCCGCACCGCGGGTGGTTCACCACCTCGCGCAGCCTCGGCACCGCATCGGGAACAGCGATCTCGATGCAGGCCGAGGCTGCGCGGGGCGTCAGCCCGTCGAGGTGCGCGAGCACCTGGCTCGCGGCGATCGCCGCGCCGACGGCCGCCAGCGTGGTCTCCTCGACGTCGAGGACCTCCCGCTGAGGATCCCGTAGCTGGTCGACGAGCTGCGGCCACTGCGGGTCGAGGTCGGCGCGATGCCCCTCGACGCACCGGACGCACGGCGTCCTTCCCGGTCGGACGAACGGTCCGACCACCACGTCCGCCTCCCGCACCACGACCGGCAGGTGCGGAGTCCCGTCGCCCGTGAGCCGCCCGTACCGTTCAGGGCGCAGCACGCGGTGCTCGACGACCACCGCGACGTCCGGTCGGCCTGCGTGCGGCGCGACCCAGCGTGACGCCTCGACGAGGTGGCTGCGCACCTCGGGGGCGAGGTCGGTCAGGATCCGCGCGGCGGCTTCTCCGCGCGGTCGGCCGACGTCCCGGGTCCGATAGCCGCCGAGCCCGACGTCGGTCGCCTGGACCGGCGCGGCGTCGTCGAGCAGGAGCGTGCCCACCCCTGCGGTGGCGAGCACGACCGCGACCCCGAGGCCCAGCCGGCCCAGGCCCTCGACGCCGACGCTCGCCTGTGCCCGGCGCGCGAGCGTGGCCCGCCCGCTGCCGTCCGGTCGCAACAGCGCGAGGGTCGGGGCGTCCGCCCCACCGTGCGCGGGGGCCACGACCTCGCGGGAGGCCGCGTCGGGCGCCCCGACGACGAGGAACGCCTCGTGCAGGTGACGCACGATCATGCGTTGCCGCTCGGGGTCCACGCCGTACCGGGCGGGCGGCGCGTGCAGGAGGGGGCGCCCCGACCGGTGATGGTCGAGGAGCCAGGCTGCCTCCTGGTCGCCGAGCCCGCTCAGGAGCACGCTCCATCGTTCGTCCGTGCCGTACTGGAGCGTCCCGGGCTCGCGCCGGAGCACGACGGTCCCGGGGCGCAGCCGGACGGGAAAGGTGGCGTCGTCCATGGGCCCTCCTCGACTGGTGTGCCGGTCGCACCAGTCTGGGGTGGCGGGGACGCTCGTCACGGTTCTCCACAGGGCGGTCGGTCCTCCTCGCCAAGACTTGACCTGTTCTCGACGATTCTGCGCATACATGGAGGGGAACCCTCGGCGTGGTCTATGGCATATGTCACGCGGACCCACTACGGTCTGTGCCGTGGCCTACGAAGCCGAGCCGGGCGCCGCGAAGAGCGCCGAGACGTACGTCGAGGTACGCCGGAGCCGTCGACGCAAGAGCACGGTCAGCGCCTACCGCGACGGGGACCGCACGATCGTGTCGATCCCCGCACGCTTCACGCGTGCCCAGGAACGGGAGTGGGTCCAGCGCATGCTGGACCGGCTCGCCGACAAGGAACGCCGACGCAGGCCCTCCGACGAGGAGCTCGTGGCCCGTGCGACCGAGCTGTCTGCCAAGTACCTCGAAGGCCGGGCGCACCCCACGAGCGTGCGCTGGTCGAGCAACCAGGGGCGTCGCTGGGGGTCCTGCACCCTGATCGACGGCAGCATCCGGATCTCGACGCGGGTCCAGGGTATGCCCGGGTGGGTGCTGGACTACGTGCTGCTGCACGAGCTCGCCCACCTGTTGCACGCAGGGCACGGGCCGGGGTTCTGGGCGCTGCTCGAGTCGTACCCCCGGACGGAGCGGGCCAAGGGATTCCTCGAAGGGGTGTCCTACAGCCGCGACGGCGGGCGGCCCGAAGGTCCTGAAGCGCCCGACGACACCCAGGAGCCGCCGCCCCACGTCGAGATCGAGGCTCATCCGGCGCCCCAGGCGTCGCCGGAGGGAGATGCCGGCGACGCCGTCGCGGACCCCACGCCCGACCGGCACGCGGTGCCGGCCAGGGGTGAGGTGCAGGGCCCCGAGAGGGAGCCCGCCCGCTAGCCGCGGGGCGGACCGTCAGTCGCGGGGAGAGCCGTCCGGCTCGGTCTCGGTGTCGTCCGTCGGGCCGGCGGGCTCCGACGGGCCGGAGCCCCGGGAGTCCTCGGCCTCGCTGAAGATGTCGGCCAGCGCCTTGTCGAGATCGCTCTGCTCCTCCTGGACCTCGGTACGCCGTGTCTGGTAGCCGGCCGGGTCGTCGAGGTCGAGCGGGCTGGGCAGCAGGTCGGGGTGGTCCCACACCCCGTCCCGTGCGTCGGCTCCGCCCTGGGCGGCGATGAGAGCCCACAGGGTCGCGGCGTCGCGGGACCGGCGCGGCCGCAGCTCCAGGCCCACCAGGGTCGAGAAGATCTGCTCGGCCGGTCCGCCCGCCGCACGCCGACGGCGGAGCATCTCGCGCAGGGGGACGGCGTGCGGGAGGTGGGGGAGCGCGGCCTGTGCGCTGACCTCGTCGACCCAGCCCTCAACCAGGGCGAGCGCGGTCTCGAGGCGCAGCAGGGTGGCCTTCTGCTCGTCGGTGTTCTGCAGACCGAACACACCGCCGGACAGGGCGCGCTGGAGCGCGCCGGTGTCCGTGACGTCGATGTCGGACAGCTGGGACTCGAGCGCGTCCAGGTCGATCGTGATCCCGCGCGCGTACGCCTCGACGAGGCCGAGCAGGTGCGCGCGGAGCCAGCTCACGTGCGTGAAGAGGCGGGCGTGCGCGGCTTCGCGCAGGGCGAGGAAGAGGCGGACCTCCTCGACCGGGGCGTCGAGGCCCTCGGCGAACGCGGCGACGTTGGTGGGCAGGAGGGCCGTCGCGGGCTCGTCGAGGAGCGGCAGGCCGATGTCCGTGACGCCGAAGACCTCGCGGGACATGGTCCCCGTGGCCTGGCCGATCTGCATGCCGAACACCGCGGAGCCCAGCCTGCGCATCATCTGCGCGGGGTCGAAGTCCATCCCGAGCGCTCCGGCGGGGAGCCCGGGGATGCCGAGGCCGGCGTCGGGGCCGTCGATCCCGCCCGGGAGCTGGTCACGCAGCACGGTCGAGAGCGCGTCCGCGACCGAGGAGGCCACGGGCGCCGCGAGCGCGTTCCAGGCGGGGAGAGTCTTCTCGACCCACTCCGAGCGGCTCCACGCGTAGCGCTTGCCACCGGCGGGCGGCAGGTCCGTGACGGCGTCGAGCCACAGCTCGGCCACCGACAGGGCCTCGGTCGCCGAGCGGACCTGCGCGGGCGTGAGCGAGGGGTCGCCCTCGGCGACCGCGACCTGGCGGGCGATGTCGTGCGCGACGTCCGTGTTGACCGGGCCGTTGCCCGAGCTCGCGAGGAGGCGCTGCACCTGGGCCAGGACGTGCTTCATGGTGGCAGGATCGTTGCTGAGGCCGCTGCCGGCAGCCAGGGCGGCCGGGTCGAGGCCGCGGGCACGCAGCTCGCGCAGGGCCTCGTCGGCGTCCGCGCCGAACATGGAACGCAGGAGCTCTTCCCACTGCGCGTCGGGCTGGTCGCCCGCGCCGGAGGTGAACTCGTCGGGCGGTTGGCTGCTCATCGGGGTCTCCTCGGGATAGCGTCAGGAATCACCGTAACCACATTCGCGGACGGACGAGGGGGGTCGAGGCATGTCGGAGGGCCCGGTTCGCTCACGGCGCAGCGCGGACCCCGCTCCCGCGCCGGGCGAGGACGACGAGCACGACGCACCCCGAGAGCGGGCCGACGACGCGACCGTCGTCGTGGGCGAGGGGCAGGTCGCCGCGCTCCTGCGTGCCGCGCTCGGCGGTCGCGGGCCCGAGATCGCGCCGGTCGAGGCCAACGACCTGTCCGCCCCGTGGGTCGAGGGGGCGCGGACGCTCGTGGTCGTGGCGCCCGCCGGGGAGTTCGGCATCAAGGTCGTCAGGGGAGAGACACGACGGACGCACCTTGTCGAGCAGGCGCAGCGTGCCGCGCGGGCCGCAGCGCGGCACGGGGTCGAGCAGGTGGTCGCGGTCACGTCGGCGACCGTGCACGGCGCGGGCGCCGACCGCCCCGTGATCGAGGACGACGACCCGGTCTCGGCCGACGCGGCGGGCTTCGTCGCGGACCTCGTGGCGTTCGAGGACGCCCTGGTCGAGGCGCTCGTCGACGCCGCCGGCGAGCCCCGCGCCGCCGGGACCTCGGACGTGCGTCTCGCGGTCCTGCGGCCCGCGATGGTCGTCGGCCCCGGTGTCGACACGATCCTGACCCGCCACTTCGAGGCCCCTCGGCTCCTGACCGTCAAGGGCAGCGACCGTCCGTGGCAGCTCCTGCACACCGACGACCTGGTCGCGGCCGTCCGGGTGGTCGTGGCACGTGGCCTGACCGGGACGTTCACGGCCGGGGCGCTCACGGACGGCGCGCCCGACGTCGTGACCCCCGCCGAGCTCGTCGAGCGCACGGGGCTCGCGAACGTGACCTTGCCCGCCGCGACCGCGTTCGGCGCGGCGGAACGCCTGCACCGGGTGGGCGTGCTGCCCTCTCCGGCGAGCGACCTGGCCTACGTGGTGCACCCGTGGACCGTCGCGGCCCGCGGCCTGCACGAGGCCGGCTGGGAGCCCACCTGGTCGAGCGCCGAGGGCGTCGACGTCCTCATGGAGGAGGTCCGCGGGCGGATCGCGCTCGTCGGGCGCCGGGTCGGCGGTCGGGACGCGGCCGCGCTCGGGGCGGCTGGGGCTGCGGTCGCGCTCCTGGGCACCGCCGCGATCTGGCGTCAGGCCCGACGGCGGTGAGTCGCGACGCCGTCGGACAGGCGCAAGGTTCCTTCCGGCGGACCGCCAGCGAACGTCCAGGATTCTCGGGGATGATAGCGACGTGACAGAACCGTTCTCCCGCGAACCGCACGAGCCCGCAGGCGCTGCCGACCCGTTCGGCCCCGCACCCGACGAGGACTACACGCCCCCGCCCGTGACGCGCCGTTCGCTCACGCTCGGCATCTCCGTGCTGGCCACGACCCTCCTGGTCGCGGGCCTGGCCGTCATGCCCGCGCCGTACGTCGTGCGTTCGCCGGGACCCACGCAGGACACCCTCGGTGCACAGAACGACCAGGACCTCATCCAGATCGAGGGCGCCGAGACGTACGACTCGACCGGCGAGCTGCTGCTCACCACGGTGTCGGTCGCGGGCGGGCCGGGCTACCCGGCGAACCTCGTCCAGGTCGTCGAGGGCTGGGCCTCGACGTCGCGATCGGTGCGCCCCGTCGAGGAGACGTTCCCGCGCGACGTGACGCAGGAGCAGAGCGAGCAGGAGAGCCAGCAGGAGATGCTCTCCTCGCAGGAGACGGCGACCGTCGCGGCGCTGACCGAGCTGGGCTACGAGGTGCCTGCGACCCTCACGATCCAGGGCGCCGCGAAGGACACCGGCGCGGAGGGGGTCGTCGAGACCGGGGACGTCATCACGACCGTGAACGGCAAGGACGTCGTGACGTACCAGGACCTCATCGACGAGCTCGCGACCGTGACGCCGGGCGACGACGTCGTGCTCGGGGTCGAGCGTGGCGGCGAGAGCAAGGACCTGACGATCACCACGCAGGAGGCCGGCGGCAAGGCGATCCTCGGGGTCTTCATCGACCCGGCCTTCGACCTCCCGGTCGACGTCTCGATCCAGATCGAGGACATCGGGGGCCCCAGCGCGGGGACCATGTTCGCGCTCGGGATCATCGACCGGCTCACGCCCGAGGACGAGGCGAACGGCACCGTGATCGCGGGGACCGGCACCATGAGCGTCGAGGGGAACGTGGGGCCCATCGGTGGCATCCAGCAGAAGCTCTACGGTGCCCAGCGCGACGGTGCCACGTGGTTCCTCGCCCCCGAGTCGAACTGCGACGAGGTCGTGGGCAACGTGCCCGAGGGGCTGAACGTGGTCAAGGTCTCGACGCTCGAGGAGGCACGCGACGCGATGGTCGCGATCGGCGCGGGCGAGGGCGAGGGCCTGCCGACGTGCTCGTGACGCGGCGGTCGCCGGTCCGGCGGGGTCCGTCAGGGCGCTGAGCCAGACCGCGGCGCGACCGCCGGACGCCCACCGCGCGACCGCTGGACGACCACGAGGGGCCGGACGACCACGTCGTCCGGCCCCTCGGGCTTCTCCCTCGTGCACGCTCCGCGCTCTGCACGCGCTCTGGCGAAACGGCGCCGGGCGGCTACTCGAACGTCGCGCGCAGCCCCTCGATCAGGCCGGGCACCAGGTCGGGGCCGAACGCGACGTCGTCGCCGTCGTCGTTGGCGCGTGTGCGGACCGCGCACCACGGGGTCCCGTCACGCAGGACGCCGACCGCGAGGCGCACGTCCTGGCGGTCGGGGTGCGACGACAGGTAGGCGAGGGCCGCGGCCGGGTCGGTGGGCAGGCCCTCCTCGGCAGACGGGGGCAGGATGACGCGCTCGGCGACGATCGCGGCGCCGTCGACCGTGTCGGGCCACGAGATGCCAGCGAGCAGGTCCTCGAGCGTCTCGACGTCGGGCAGGCCCTCCTGCTCGACCGAGACCAGGTGGTCCGGGATGCCGCGCGCCGCGGTCACGACCTCGGGCGGGAGGCGGTCGGCCAGGCCCGGGTCGGCGGCCATCGCGTCAGCCGTGCGGACGAGCGCGAACACGCGCGGGGGAGCGTCCCAGCCGTCGGCGGCGACGTGCGCCTCGACGTCGCGCACGGCGTCGGCGAGCGCGAGCTGCGCGAGGGGGACGATGGGGGCGGGGGCGTCGTCGGGGACGCCCGAGGCGGCCTGGGACGTGGACGGGGCGGGCTGGTCGGGCGCGGGGGAGGTCGTGTCTGCCATGTCCCCAGCATCGCAGGCCCGACGGCGTCGGCGCAGTCGACGGGTCGCGGCCAGGTACGTGTGGGAACCTGGAACCGCTGTGGGCCGTTGACGAGATGGACGGCCTGTGGCCTGACCCTGTCGAGACCGTGGACTGCCTGTGAATCCGGTGGTCGTGGGCCCGGCGCGGACAGGTACCGACGCCTGACGACCTGACGCTCGACCGAACGCAAAGAGGTAAGCCCACCGTGTCATTCGCCGCAGCGCCACGACGCCCTTCGGGGTCCGAGGCCGGCTCCCGCAGACGTCGTAGCCCGCTCGGCATAGCCGTTGCCGTCGTGGCTGCCCTCGTCCTCCTGCTGTTCCTGCTCGCGCAGTTCTGGACCGAGGTCCTCTGGTTCACCCAGCTGGGCTTCGAAGGCGTCCTGTGGACCGAGTGGGGGACCCGTGCGGCGCTGTTCGTCGGCGGCTTCCTCGTGATGGGCGGACTCGTCTTCCTGTCGCTGTCGCTCGCGTACAGGTCACGCCCCATCTACGCGCCCTCGACGCCCGAGCAGGCCACGCTCGACCAGTACCGCGAGGCGATCGAGCCGCTGCGCAAGGTCGTGACGATCGCGGGCCCGGCGCTCATCGGGTTCTTCGCCGGTGCGGCGGCGTCCTCGCAGTGGAGCACGGTGCTGCTGGCGCTCAACTCGGTGCCGTTCGGCACCAAGGACCCGCAGTGGGGCCTGGACATCTCGTTCTTCGTCTTCACGCTGCCCGTGCTGCGCTTCACGGTGGGCTTCCTCATGGCTGCGGTCATCATCGCCGGCATCGGCGCCCTGGCGACCCACTACCTGTACGGCGGGGTCCGCATCGGTGGCGGCGCGGGCAGCGGCCCGCGCACGACCAAGGCCGCGCGTGTGCAGCTCTCGGTCACGGCCGCGGTCCTCATGCTGCTCATCGGTGCGAACTACTGGCTCGACCGCTACTCGTTGCTGACCACGACGGGTGACAAGTTCGACGGCGCCTCGTACGCCGACGTCAACGCCGTCATCCCGTCCAAGGCGATCCTGACGGGTGTCGCGATCCTCGTCGCGCTGCTGTTCGTGGCGACCGCGGTCCGCGGCAACTGGCGCCTGCCCGCGATCGGTGTGGGGCTCATGGTCGTGTCCGCGATCGCGATCGGCGGGATCTACCCGGCGGTCGTCCAGCGCTTCCAGGTCAACCCGAACGCGCAGGAGTTCGAGGCCGAGTACATCCAGCGGAACATCGACGCGACCAAGACCGCGTTCGGGCTCGACGGGGTCGAGGCGTCCAACTACGACGCGAAGACCCAGGCCGAGGCCGGCGCGCTGCGCGCCGACGCCGACACCACGGCGTCCATCCGCCTGCTCGACCCGCAGATCGTCAGCCCGACGTTCCGTCAGCTCCAGCAGAACAAGCAGTACTACAACTTCCAGGAGACCCTCTCGGTCGACCGGTACATGATCGACGGCCAGAGCCGCGACACCGTGATCGCGGTCCGCGAGCTCAACCTCGAGGGCCTCGGTGCGAGCCAGCGCAACTGGGTCAACGACCACACGGTGTACACGCACGGGTACGGCGTCGTGGCCGCGTACGGCAACCAGATCGGCCCGGGCGGCCAGCCCGCGTTCTACGAGGGCGACATCCCGTCGGTGGGCTCGCTGCCCGAGTACGAGCCGCGCATCTACTTCAGCCCGGACTCGACCCAGTACTCGATCGTCGGCGCCCCCGAGGGCACCAAGCCCTGGGAGTTCGACTACCCGGACGACGACGCAGGCGGCCAGGTCAACAACACGTTCGGTGCCGAGGACGGCGCCGTCGCAGGCCCCAGCGTCGGCTCGTTCGGCAACAAGCTGCTCTACGCCCTGAAGTTCGGCTCCGAGCAGATCCTGTTCTCCGACCGCGTGACGGCCGACTCGCAGATCCTGTACGACCGGTCGCCCCGCGACCGTGTCGCCAAGGTCGCGCCGTACCTGACGCTCGACGGCAAGGTCTACCCGGCCGTCGTGGACGGCCGGGTCAAGTGGATCGTCGACGGGTACACCACGACGAACTCCTACCCGTACTCGGCATCACGCCCGCTCGACGAGGCGACGCAGGACACCCTGACGGTCAACTCGCAGTCGGTCGCGGCGCTCGCGCCTCAGCAGGTCAACTACATCCGCAACTCGGTCAAGGCCACGGTCGACGCCTACGACGGTTCGGTCGACCTCTACGCGTGGGACACCGAGGACCCCATCCTCCAGGCGTGGGACAACGTGTTCCCGACGTCGCTCAAGCCGATCTCCGAGATCAGCGGCGACCTCATGAGCCACCTGCGCTACCCCGAGGACATGTTCAAGGTCCAGCGTGCGCTGCTCACGAGCTACCACGTCGACGACGCCCGCGAGTTCTTCTCCGGCCAGGACTTCTGGAACGTCCCGCGCGACCCCACCGTGCGCGGCACCGGCACCAAGCCCTACCAGCCGCCGTACTACCTGACGCTGCAGATGCCCGGTCAGGAGAACCCCGCGTTCTCCCTCATGACGACGTTCATCCCGGGCGGTAACTCCGACCGAGAGATCCTCACCGGGTTCCTCGCGGTCGATGCGGAGGCGGGGAGCACGGCCGGGGTGAAGGCCGAGTCGTACGGAAAGCTCAGGCTCCTGGAGCTGCCACGCAACGCCACGGTCCCCGGACCGGGGCAGGTGCAGAACACGTTCGACTCGGACCCCACGGTGTCCAACGAGCTGAACATCCTCAGCCGCGGCAACTCGACCGTGATCCACGGCAACCTGCTCACGCTCCCCGTGGGTGGCGGTCTGCTCTACGTGCAGCCCGTGTACGTGCAGGCGTCCGAGGGCACCAAGTTCCCGCTGCTGCGCAAGGTTCTGGTCAGCTTCGGTGACCAGGTCGGGTTCGCGGACACGCTCGACGAGGCCCTCAACCAGGTCTTCGGCGGCGAGTCCGGGGCCTCGGCCGGTGACGCGGGTGGGGAGGTCGCCCCGGTCATCCCGACCGACGGCGAGACCCCGCCGCCCACGGACGGCGCGGACACCGGGACGGGCACCACGCCGCCCGTCACGGAGAACCCCGAGGCGCGTGCGCAGCTCGACCAGGCTCTCCAGGCCGCCAGCCAGGCGATCAAGGACGGTCAGGCCGCCCTCGCGGAGGGGGACTTCGCCGCCTACGGCGAGTCGCAGGAACGCCTGCAGTCCGCGCTCGAGTCGGCGATCGCCGCCGAGGAGTCGTTGGGCACCGAGACGCCGTGACGCACGAGGGGCGGTCGCCCGTCGGGTGACCGCCAGCTCGACCGGGCTGACGACGGACGCCGCTCCTGACCTGAGGGTCGGGGGCGGCGTCCGTCGTCTGCGCCGAGGGTGAGAGACGCGCTCGCCGGGGTCGCTGCGCGCGCCCACCACGACGACGGCTTGTCATTTCTGGTACATCAGACGAACATGGGGCCTCATGACCAGTGCAACCGTTTGCAGCAACGCTTACATCGTCGAGGGAACGCTCGGCGCACTGCCGACGGTCGCGCTCGTCCACCCCTCCGGAGCCGAGCTCGTCGTCGCGCTGCGCGGCGCGACGGTCCTCGCGTGGCGGGCTCCGTGGGCCCAGCCGTCCTCGGAGTCGCACGACGTCGTCGACCTCCTCGACGGGTACGCGACCGAGCGGGCTCTTCTCGCCCAGGACGCGACCCGGTCCGGCCTGATGTTCCCGTTCGCGAACCGCGTCGCGGGCGGCACCTACGTGTTCGACGGCGTCACGCACCACGTCCCGCCCGTCGCCCCGGGGGAGACCCAGACCATGCACGGGTTCGCGCGCGTGCTCGACTGGGAGGTCGTGCCAGAGGACGAGGGGGCCCTGCGTAGCACCGACGGCGTCGACGGCGCAGGTGCCCTCGACGGCACGAGCGGCCCGGGCGACGCCACCGAGGCGGGGCCCGTGGCCCTGACCCTCGCGACCGAGATCCGGGGCGCCGACCTCGCCGGGTACCCGTTCGACCTCGAGACCCGGATCCGCTTCGAGCTGACCGAGCGCACGCTCGACGTGACCTGGACCTACCGCAACCTCGGGCGGGACGCGGCGCCCGTCACGGCCGGCTGGCACCCGTACTTCCGCATCCCCGGCCACGACACGATCGACGGCCTGGAGCTGGACGTGCCCGCCCGTGCGACGGTCGCGACCGACGCGACGCTTCTTCCGCTCCACGGCGAGGCGGCCCGGGTGGTGCGTGACGCCGTCGGGCCGGTGGCTCTTGCCGGGACCTGTCTCGACACCGCGTTCACCGATCTCGTGACCGACGCGGACGGGCGTGCGAGGACGCGCGTCCTCGACCCGTCGACCGGCGCAGGCCTCGAGCTGTGGCAGGAGCGCGGCAACATGCACGTGTACACGGGCGACGGGCTCGACGAGCGGGCGCGGGCGTCGATCGCGCTCGAACCCGTCGAGAGCCTGACGAACGCGTTCAACCGCGAGGACTGCGAGCAGGACGTCCGGCTCGCGCCGGGGGAGGAGCGCGTGTTCCGCTTCGGGGTCGGGATCGTCGCCCCGCGCCGCTCCTGATCGGTGCCGCGGTGCCCGATTTGGCGCCCGGGCTCCTGTCCCGTAAGGTGGTGTTTACCGACGCGGGGTGGAGCAGCTCGGTAGCTCGCTGGGCTCATAACCCAGAGGTCGCAGGTTCAAATCCTGCCCCCGCTACAAAGGAAGGCCCGGTTCAGCAGGAATGCTGGACCGGGCCTTCGTCATTCCCGGGATGACCCGTGGAGAATGAACGCCGGACCCATGCGCCGTCCGCGTGTGACGTGCCCGACAGGTGCCCTGGTCACGGCAGGGGCGAAAGGTCGCGTAGAGTGGTGTTCACCGACGCGGGGTGGAGCAGCTCGGTAGCTCGCTGGGCTCATAACCCAGAGGTCGCAGGTTCAAATCCTGCCCCCGCTACAAAGGAAGGCCCGGTCCAGCAGACATGCTGGACCGGGCCTTCGTCATTCCCGGGCTGCGCACAGGGGCGCAGGGCGCCGCGTCAGTCGGCGAGCGTGAAGCCCGTGGTCCACTGGGTCGCGCCGGAGCCGGCGAGCGTCATCTGGACGAACCCGAGGGCTTCGAGCTCGCGGGCGCGCTTGAGCGACCCGGCGTCGACTCCCTTGAGGCCGCCTGCGCGGACGAGGTCGACGAGCGTGGCCTTGGCGTCGTTGTCGTCGCCCGCGACGAGCACGGTGGTCGACTGGTCGGCGACCTTGCCGCTCGCGAGGGTCGAGGCGAAGTTCGTGTTGAATGCCTTGACGACCGTGGCGGTCGGGGCGAGCGCGGCGATCTGGGCGGCGGCCGAGGAGTCGGCGGGCACGACGAGCGAGTCGAACGTCGCGAAGTCGACGGGGTTGGTCGGGTCGACGAGGACCTTGCCGTCGAGCCGGCCGGCGTACTGCGCGAGGACCTCGGGCACGGCGGGGTAGGGGAGCGCGAGGACCACGAGGTCGCCCGTGATCTCGTCACCCACGACGCCCGAGGTGAACGAGTCGCCCGAGCCGAGTGCTGCGGCCTTCTCGGCGTCGCGCGCCAGGACCTGGACCTGTGCGCCGGCGTCGAGTCCGATGCGTGCCACGCCTGCTGCGATGTTCCCTGCGCCGATGATCGTGATGCTGGTCATGAAGTCCTCCGGGGCTGCGACGCCGATACCGGACCGGCGTGATTGGTTGTTGATACAACTAACGTAGACCCGCTTAGTTGTCGTGTCAACCATTGCCGGTAGACTGGTCCCATGACCGACGACGTGCGATGGCTCTCCCCCCGCGAGCTGCGGACCTGGATGCGCCTCCAGGCCGTCTCCGAGCTCCTCCCCGGCGTGCTCGACGCCCAGCTCCAGCGCGACGCGCAGCTCACCCACTTCGAGTACCTCGTGCTCGCGATGCTCTCCGAGGCACCCGACCACACGCTGCGCATGACGGACCTCGCGCTCAAGACCAACGCGACCCTGCCGCGCCTGTCGCACGTGGTGAAGCGCCTCGAGGGTCGCGGCTACGTCGAGCGCTCGCCCTGCCCCGAGGACCGCCGGGCCACGCTCGCGGTCCTGACCGACGCCGGGTGGGACAAGGTCGTCGCGACGGCCCCCGGCCACGTCGGCACGGTCCGCGAGCACATCATCGACCGCCTCACCCCGGAGCAGGTCGACCAGCTCGACCAGATCGCGCGCTCGATCCTCGAGTCGCTCGACACCGAGGGGCGGCTCGACGCGCTCCACCTCCCCGAGGACTGAGTCGACGCAGGGGCGGCGCGACGGTGTGACGCGACCCACCGTCTCACCGTGCGCCACGCCCCTGTCTCACCGCATGGGACCGGCGTAGAGTCGTCCTCCGGTGAGTCCCGGCAGCGCGCGTCACCCGCGGCCGTCCGGAGCCGCCTCGTCACCCTCCTGACCCTGGAAGGTCCTCATGCGCCGCCTGAACGCCGTGCTGCCCGTCGCAGCCGTCTCGACCGCCCTGCTCCTCGCGGGCTGCTCCGCCGACGACTCCTCGAACGACGCCGGCTCGGCCGGCTCGACGCCCACGTGCGAGCCGGGCGCGCTGCCCACGCACACCGACGGCAAGCTGACCGTCGCCGCGGGCGAGGCGTACTCGCCCTGGTACATCGGCGAGCACGACAGCGGCGAGGGCTTCGAGTCCGCGCTCGTCTACGAGGTCGCCGACCGGCTCGGCTACGCCGAGGACGACGTCGAGTGGGAGCTCGTGACGTTCGAGCAGATCGTCAGCCCGAGCATCAAGGAGTTCGACTTCGCCGCGTGGCAGACGTCCATCTCGGACGAGCGGCGCAAGGCCGTCGACTTCTCGAGCCCCTACCTCACGACCCGCCAGGGCGTGATCGTGCAGGAGGCCGGCCCGTACGCCTCGGCCACGACGCTCGACGAGCTCAAGGACCTGCGGATCGGCGTCACGGCCGCCCAGACGAGCCTCACGCTCGCGAAGGCCGCGTTCGGCGACGACGCGAACATCGTCCCGTTCAACGGTGCGGGCGACGGCATGACGGCCCTGCAGTCGGGCACGATCGACGTCATGG
Organism: Oerskovia paurometabola; assembly: GCF_016907365.1. Taxonomy (NCBI): domain Bacteria; kingdom Bacillati; phylum Actinomycetota; class Actinomycetes; order Micrococcales; family Cellulomonadaceae; genus Oerskovia; species Oerskovia paurometabola. The sequence goes on from NZ_JAFBBV010000001.1 coordinate 1,512,312, forward strand.
TCATGGACGTCGACCAGGGCGTCGCGGCCTCGACCGAGTACTTCCCCGACTCCGTGGTCATCGGCACCCTGCCGGACCAGGGCACGGTCGAGCAGTACGGCCTGGTCCTGGACCTGGGCTCCGTGCTCACGGACTGCGTCTCGGCCGCGGTCGACTCGCTCGAGGAGGACGGCACGCTCGCCGAGCTGCGCACCACGTGGCTCAAGTCGGACGACATCCCCGAGCTGGGCTGAGGTGAGCGGGGGCGCTCCGGGCGTCGCACCGCCCGAGGACAGCAGGCCCGACGGCGGCGCTCACCCCGCGAGCGCGGGCTGGACCCCGTCTGCGCGCGCGGTGGCGAGGGACTCCTACCGGCGTGCGCGGCGCCGTCGGGCAGCGTGGGTGTCCACGCTCTCGACCGTGGTCGTGGTCGCGGTCCTGTACGTCGTGGTGACCACGGCCCCCGGGTGGGAGCGCACGCGCGACGCGTTCTTCTCCCCGGCCAGCGCGTGGGACTCGCTCCCCGCGATCGCCGAGGGCCTGTGGCTCAACCTGCGGGTGTGGGTCGTGGCGTCGGTCGTCGGGATGGTGCTCGGCATGGCGCTCGCCGTGATCCGCACGAGCCGCGTCCCGGCGCTGTTCCCGCTGCGCGCGTTCGCGGTCGCGTACGTCGACGTGTTCCGCGGCGTGCCGCTGCTGCTGGTCCTGCTGCTCGTCGGGTTCGGGCTGCCGGCGCTGCGCCTCGAGTGGTTGCCGACGTCGGGGGCGTTCCTCGGTGCGCTCGCGATCATCCTCACGTACACCGCGTACCTCGCCGAGGTGTTCCGGGCAGGGATCGAGTCGGTGCACCCGTCCCAGGTCTCGGCCGCGCGCTCGCTCGGGCTGACCCGCGCGCAGACGACCCGCAAGGTCGTGCTGCCGCAGGCCGTGCGGCACGTGACCGCGCCGCTCGCGAGCAACCTCGTCTCGCTCCAGAAGGACTCGGGGCTCATCTCGATCCTGGGCGCCGTGGACGCGATCCGGGCCGCGCAGATCGCGGCGTCGGGCAGCTACAACTTCACGCCCTACGTGGTGGCGGGCGTCCTCTTCCTGCTCGTCTCGATCCCGCTCACGCGCGTCGTCGACGTGTACTCGGCCCGCCAGGGCTGGCGCGGGTCGCTCGCGACCGTGAGCGGGGCGGGGGCCATCCGATGAGCCACCTGCTGTCCCTGCGCGGGATCCGCAAGTCGTACGGCGAGCGCCTCGTGCTCGACGAGATCGACCTCGACGTCGACGAGCACCGCTGCGTCGTGCTCGTCGGGGCGTCGGGCTCGGGCAAGTCGACGCTGCTGCGCGTCGTGAACCTCCTGGAGGAGATCGACGACGGCGAGATCCTGCTCGACGGGCAGGACGTCGCCGACCCGCGTCTCGACGCGAACGTCGTCCGGGCGCGCATGGGCCTGGTGTTCCAGTCCTACAACCTCTTCCCGCACATGAAGGTCATGGACAACGTGACCCTCGCCCCGCGCCTCGTGCACAAGCGGGGTCGCGCCGAGGCCGAGGCCGCGGCCGAGGCCATGCTGCGCCGGGTCGGCCTCGCGCACCGCATGACGGCCTACCCCGACCAGCTCAGCGGTGGAGAGCAGCAGCGGGCCGCGATCGCGCGCGCGCTCGTTTCCTCGCCCGAGCTCCTGCTGCTCGACGAGGTCACCTCGGCGCTCGACCCCGAGCTCGTGGGCGAGGTCCTCGACCTGCTCGCGGACCTGCGTGCCGAGGGCGTCACGATGCTCGTCGCGACCCACGAGATGGGCTTCGCGCGCGAGGTCGCCGACGAGGTCTGCTTCCTGCACCAGGGGCGCGTGCACGAGCGCGGCACGCCCGAGCAGGTCCTCGGCGACCCGCAGCGTGAGCGGACCCGGGAGTTCCTGCGCCGGCTGCGCTGACCGCGACTGGGCCAGCCACGGGGACGCCGCCCTTCCGTGCGCGCCGCGCGGCGCGCATCATGGAAGCAGGTTCCTCAGCGGGGAGGCGCGACATGTTGGCAGCGGTCGGAGACAGGATCATCCGGGCCTCGGGGGTCGTCGGCGGCGCGGTCCGCGACGGCATGGTCGTCGAGGTCCAGCACGAGGACGGCTCGCCGCCCTACCTGGTCGAGTGGGCCGACACGGGCGAACGGACGCTCGTCTACCCGGGGCCCGACACCATGGTCCGCGCCCCCGTCGAGGGCGCCGAGGCGCACGAGGTCGTCGTCCCGGTGCACGCGAAGTCCTGGCATGTCCAGGTGAGCCTCGTCGAGAGCGAGGGGCGCACGACGGCGGAGGCCATCCTGGTCGGCGACGTCCCGTCCGAGCTCCACGCCGTGGGCAGGGCCCGTAAGGACCCCGGTGACACGGAGATCGAGGCGATCGGCGACCACGTCGCGGCGGCCCGCGCGCTGCGCGCGCTCGCGGACCGGTTGCTCGGCATCGCGGAGACGGAGATCGAGGGCTCGACGGGCGTGCCCGCGCACGTGCACCACTGAGCGTGGGCTGCGGGGCTCTTCGTCCGCGCCCGTGGGCGACGCATCAGCAGGGGCCGCTGCGCGCTCCCTCCAGGTAGGCCCGCCGACGGCGACGGGAGGGTTCGAGGAGGAGCCATGAAGCGCCTGGTGCTCTGCTGCGACGGCACGTGGAACTCGCCGGTCCGTGCGAGCGTGTCGAACATCGAGAAGATCGCCCGGTCGGTCCACACGGGGATCGGGCCCGACGGGGTCCAGCAGATGGTGTTCTCGGTCGAGGGCGTCGGCGCCCGGGGCTACCGGGTCGACGCGCTGCTGGGCGGGGCGTTCGGCTACGGGCTCAGTCGCAACGTCGTCGCGGGCTACCGGGACCTCGCGCTCAACTACGAGCCCGACGACGAGGTCTACGTGTTCGGGTTCAGTCGCGGTGCGTACACCGCGCGCAGCGTGGCCGGGATGATCGCGAGCGTCGGCCTGCTCACGGCGGACGCGCTCGCCGACCGCGGCGCGGGCAACCTGCTGGCGGACGCCGAGTCGCTGTATCGCGACCACTCGCCCGGCAGGCGTGCCCGGGTCTCGCAGTTCCGCGAGAAGTACTGCTACCCCCAGGTGCCCATCACGTTCCTCGGGGTCTTCGACACCGTGGGGGCGTTGGGCGTCCCAGGGATCACCCGCCGCAGGAGCCGGTTCCACGACGTGCGCCTGTCGAGCATGGTGCAGTGCGCGCGTCAGGCACTGGCCATCGACGAACGGCGGCTCACGTTCGAGCCGTGCCTGTGGGACGTCCCGGCCGACGACGACCGGCCGGGCGGCGTCAAGCAGGTCTGGTTCCCGGGAGCGCACAGCGACGTGGGCGGTGGGAACGCCTCGCCCGGGCTGTCCGACGTCGCGACCCTGTGGATGATGGGCGAGGCCGCGGCGTGCGGGCTCACGTTCTACCCCGACCGGGTCCTCGCCCAGCTCGGCGACGACACCGAGCTCGTCGGCAGCTTCACGCCGCGGATGGCCTACCGCCTGCTCAACACGGCCAAGGGGTGGAAGCGCCGGCCACGGTTCAGGGGGACACGACGCCTGCTCGCCGGCGTGCCTCTCGACGAGGGGTACGTCGACGACGCGCGGCTCTCCGACCTCGCCCTCGCGCTCAGCGCCGACCCCACGTCCACCTACGCGGAGCACGCCGTGAACATCGCCTGGTGGAAGGACGCGGCGGGCAGCGACCTCGCCGTCGAGCCCGTCCCGACGCTCACGGACGTCCCCCGGCGGCTCGTGCTGACGTGACCGGCGCAGGCAGGGCAGGCGACGACCGGCCGCGGGACGGCCGCCGGGAGACCACGCTGCGCGTCGTCGTGCACGGGCACGTCCAGGGCGTCGGCTTCCGGTGGGCGACGACCCGCCAGGCCGCCGCGCTGGGGCTGGCGTGCGACGCGCAGAACCTCCCCGACGGGACCGTGCTCGTGACGGCGCGCGGCGAGGCCGCTGCCGTCGCGACGCTGCGGGACTGGCTCCGCGGCGGCCGGACGCCCGGAGAGGTGGCGCGCATCGACGAGGACCCGGTGTGATGCTGGGGGACATGACCTCGCCCGCAGAACGTCCTGATCCGACGACCCGCCCCGGAGCCGCGCTCGTGCCGCCCGACGCCCACGTCTTCGGCGCCCTCGACGCCCTCGTGACGATCGTCGAGTTCGGCGACTTCGAGTGCCCGTACTGCCACGACGCGGCCCCCGTCCTGCGGACGGTCGTCGAGGAGTCGGGCGGCCAGGTCCGGCTCGTCTTCCGTCACTTCCCGCTGTTCGAGGTCCATCCGTACGCGCTCACGGCGGCGCTCGCGGCCGAGGCGGCCGGGGCGCAGGGACGGTTCTGGGAGATGCACGACCTCCTGTTCGCGCACCAGGACAGGCTCGACGACGTCGGGCTCGCGCACTGGGCGCAGAAGCTGGGGCTGGACGGTGCGAGCGTCGTCGGTGACGCCGCACAGCAGCACGGTGACGCCGTCGAGCGCGACTACCTGGCCGGGACGGCGCTCGGTGTGCGGGGGACCCCCACGCTGTACGTCGAGGGCGTGCGGTACCGGGGCCGGGTGACCGAGGACGGCGTCCGGTCGGCCGTGGCCGCCGCGCTCGCGGACGCGGGACGGGCGGCGGGGCCGGCGACCGGTCAGGGCGCCTGAGCCGAGGGGGCGTCCGAGTCCTTCCTCGGGGCCGCCGGACCGCCCACGGGCGCGGTCGGTATCAGTCGCGCGAAGAACAGCGCCGTCAGCGCCACGAGGGCGAGCACCGCGAGGCTCGCCCGCAGGCCCGTGATGCGGGCGGCCTCGTTCTCCTCGGTCAGGGCGGCGATCTCCTCGGGCGGGAGCCCTGCGCTCGTGAGCGCCTCCTCGACCTGCGCGTCGGAGATGAACGGGACGCCGCCCGCGAGCTCGACCTGTGCCGTCGCGGCGATCTCGGCCCGCACCGCGGGGTTGTCGGCGACCCCGGTGAGGAAGGTCGCCGTGAGTCCCGCGATGAGGACCGAGCCTGCGAGCGCGGTCCCGAGCGACGCGCCCAGGTTGGTCAGGGTGTTCTGCAACCCGCCGACGTCGCCGCTCTCCTCGTCGGGCACGGCCGAGACGGTCACGGCCCCGAGCTGCGAGGCCAGCGCCCCGACGCCGAGCCCCGCGAGGGCGAGCGGGACCGTGACGACCTCGGGCCCGGCACCGACCTCGAGCCCGGCGAGCAGGCTCACGATGCCCGCGAGCAGCGCGGCCACGCCCCACCGCACGACCGTGCGGGGCGAGGCGCGCGGGAAGAAGCGCGGTATCCCCACCGCCGCGAGCAGGAGCGTCACGGACAGGGGCAGGAGGCGGATGCCGGTGTCGAGCGCGGAGAGCCCGAGGGCGACCGACAGGTACAGGGGGACCGTGAAGAACAGCCCCGCCTGGAGCATGAACTGGAAGAAGAACATCGTCAGCCCGCCGTTGAGCTGTGCGTTGCGCAGCATCTCGGGCCGCACGAGCGGTTCCTTGCCCGCGGCGACGACGCGGTGCTCCCACGCGAAGAACAGCCGCACGACCAGCATCCCGGCCAGGATCAGCCAGATGGTCGGGGACAGGCCGAGCCACGACGGCCCGCCCGGCCGGGTCTGGACCCAGCCCCACTCGCCCGAGCGCAGGACGCCGAACACCGCGATACCGAGGCCGACCGCGGACAGAGCCGCGCCGACCAGGTCGAGCCGGAACCGCGGCCCGAGCGGCGCGTCGGCGATCCGGCGCGTGAGCAGCAGGATCACCGCGACGATCACGACCTCGCCGACGAACACGTAGCGCCACGTCCAGTACGTCGTGACGAGCCCGCCCACGAGCGGCCCCGCGGCCACCGCGATGGCGCCCGCGGACGCGACCAGCCCGTAGGCGCGCGGCCGGTCGGGGGCCGCGAAGTTCGAGGCGACGAGCGCGACGATCGCGGGCATGATGAGCGCCGCGCCGATCCCCTCGAGCACCGACCAGCCGAGGATCAGCACCCCGAGGTTCGGCGCGAGGGCGGTCGTGAAGGAACCGCACGCGTAGATGATGCACCCGAGCACGAATGCCCGACGGCGCCCGATCAGCCCGCCGACCTTGCCGCCCGGGATCATGAGCGTGGCCATGACGAGCGTGTAGAGCGTGATGGCGGTCTGGATGCCCGTGACCGTGGTGCCCACGTCCTGCGCGACCTGCGCGATCGACACGTTCATGACCGAGCTGTCGAGCGTCATGACGAACTGGCCCGAGGCGAGCGTCAGCAGGACGACGCCCGTGGCGCGCTCAGCGGTTCGAGCCACGGTCTGCTCCGGTGCTGCACGAGCCCATGGTCGCCCCCGGTCGTCTGCGTCGCGGCGGCGGGTCGTCGGCGGCCCGCCGTGAGTCTCAGTGTGTCGCCCGGGGGGCGGACGGGCCACCGCACGACCTGCCTACTCCTCGGCGTCCTCGACCGCCTCGGGTGCGCGCCACGGCCGCGGGGGCAGCCCGGGCGGCGGTCCCGTGGACTCGGGCGAGCACAGGGGGAGCCGCTCGCCCAGGATGCGCAGCGTCACGGACCCGGCGACGGCCGCGACCAGCGACCCCGCGAGGATCCCGATCTTGGCCTGCTCGACGAGTGCCTCGTCGTCGAACGCGAGCTCGGCGATGAACAGGGAGATGGTGAACCCGATGCCTGCGAGCATCGCGCCGCCCAGCAGGTGCGAGTAGCGCACCCGGCCGGGCAGGTCGCCCAGGTTCAGCCGCAGGGCCAGGGCCGAGGCGCCGAAGATCCCGACGGCGTTGCCCACCACGAGCGCGACCGCGACGCCGATCGTCAGCCGCGACGTCATCGCGGCCGACAGCGACTCGGCGTCGAGCTGCACGCCCGCGTTCGCCAGGCCGAAGACGGGCACGACGACGTAGGCGCTCCACGGGTGCAGGACACGCTGGAGCCGGTCGCTCGCGGGCACTGCCGCGCGTGCGGCGAGCTCGGTCAGGTGCTCGCGCTCCGCCGTCGTCTCCTCGCGCAGACGCTGGGCGTACCCCGGGACGTCGTCGACCTGGTCGGGACGGGCCCGGCGGGAGGGGACGAGCAGCCCGACCAGGACGCCCGCGAGCGTCGCGTGCACGCCCGAGGAGTAGACGGCGAGCCACAGCGCGACGCCCACGCCCACGTAGGGCGCGAGGCGCCAGACGCCGAGCCAGCGCAGCACGAGCATGCCTGCGACGAGGACCCCCGCGATCGCGAGACCGGGCAGCCACACGCCGTCGTTGTAGAAGACGGCCATGACCGTGATGGCGCCGATGTCGTCGACGACCGCGAGCGTCAGCAGGAACAGCCGGAGCCGGTCGGGGCAGCGCGGGCCGAACAGCGCGAGGACCCCCACGAGGAACGCCGTGTCGGTCGACATGACGACGCCCCAGCCGTGCTGCGCGTCGGTGCCCGCGTTGAACGCCAGGTAGACGAGCGCGGGCACCAGGAGCCCGCCCAGGGCACCGAGCGCCGGGACCGCGACCGTCCGCCGGTTGCGCAGCTCACCGCTCGTGACCTCGCGGTTGATCTCGAGGCCGATCACGAGGAAGAAGACCGCCATCGCGGCGTCGTTGACCCAGTGGTGCAGGTCCATGTCGAGCGACCAGCCGCCCAGGTGGATTCCGGCCGTCGTGGCCCACAGATCGTCGTACGACGCGGACCAGGGCGAGTTCGCCCACACGAGCGCGACCACGGTCGCGGCGAGCAGCAGCGCCGCGCCGCCCGCCTCGGTCGCGAGGAACTGCCGGACCGCGGGCGCGACCGGTCTCACGGGGAAGCGCAGCGGTGGCCCCGGCCGTTGCTCGAGCGTCGGGAGGAGCGGACGCCCGCCGGGCTGCGCCGGCGGGACCGGGGGAGTGGACGTCACCGCTCCAAGGTCGCAGCGCGCGGCGCACGACGCAACCGTCGGACGGGCGCGCCCGCGGCCCGCGGATCGTGACAGGCTGGGACCTGTGGCCGCCGGGCGGGCGGCCCGCCCGGGCGTGGTGAGGAGCAGACGTGACGGCAGAGCAGGCAGCGTGGACCGGAGAGGCGAGAAGCGGCCCGACGGCGCCGCCCACCGTCGTGCCGCCCGCACCCGGGGCGCGGCACCAGCAGGCCGCGGGTGCCCGCCGCGTGAGCGTCGAGCAGCACCGCCGCGAGGTCGAGGCGCTGCTCCGACCGGCGCTCGCGGCTCGGGGCGTCGAGCGCGTGGCGCTGGTCGACGCGCTCGACCGGGTGCTCGCGGCGGACCTGTCCGCCCCCGTCGACCAGCCTGCGTTCCGCAGCTCGCAGATGGACGGCTACGCGGTGCGGTCCGCGGACGTCGACGGTGCCTCGGGAGCCTCGCCCGTCGTGCTGCCCGTCGTGGCCGAGATCCCCGCGGGTCCTGGCACGCCGGCGGTCCTCGCCCCGGGGACGGCGGCCCGGATCATGACCGGTGCCGTCGTGCCGGAGGGGAGCGACGCCGTCGTGCCCGTGGAGGACACCGACGCGGAGCGGTTCGGCGCGCACACGACCGAGACCCCGCGCGGGGCCGTCGGGACGGACGTCGGGGTGCTGGCGTCGCGCGGCCCGGGCGAGTTCGTGCGAGACGTCGGGACAGACGTGCGCGGTGGAGACCGGGTGCTCGCCGCGGGCACGCTGCTCGGGCCGCAGCACCTGGCCGCCGCGGCGTCGTGCGGCGTGGGCGTGCTCGAGGTCCGGGCGCGGGTGCGCGTCGCGGTCGTCTCGACCGGCACCGAGGTCGTCGAGCCGGGCGAAGCCGCCGCGACCGGCCAGGTGTACGACGCGAACCTGCCCGGGCTCGTGGCCGCCGCCCGACGCGCCGGGGCCGACGTCGTGCTCACGGGGCGCACCGGCGACGACCCGCGCGAGCTGGCCGCTCTCCTGGCACGGGCCGCCGAGGTGGCGGACCTGGTCCTCACGTCGGGCGGCGTGAGCCAGGGCGCCTACGAGGTCGTCAAGGACACCCTGGGGGACGGCGTGACGTTCCGGTCGGTCGCGATGCAGCCGGGCGGCCCGCAGGGGTTCGGGACCCACCACGGGACCCCGATCCTCACCTTCCCCGGCAACCCCGTGAGCGCCCAGGTCTCGTTCGCGGTCTTCGCGCGTCCCGTCCTCGAGCGCGCGGCGGGGCTCCCCGACCGGGAGGACGAGACGCGCACCGTGACAGCGGCGATCGACTCCCCGGCGGCCAAGCAGCAGATGCTGCGAGGACGGACGGTGCCCGGTGGCGCGGTCGAGGTCGTCGGCGGCGCGGGGTCGCACCTCGTGGCGACCATGGCGGCCGCCGACGTGCTGATCGAGGTGCCCGAGGGCGTGGTCCGGGTCGAGGAGGGCGAGAGCGTGCGGGTGGTACGGCTGTGAGCGGTGCTCCGAGAGCAGAGGACGAGACGATGACGGCCGACGACCAGCAGCCCCCGACCACCCCGGGCGACGTGTCGCGCGTGACGCGCGACGTGCTCGACGACGCCGTGGTGCGATCCGTGGAAGGTGCGGTGTACTCGCGCGAGTACGGCGCCGTCGTGACCTTCCGCGGTGTCGTGCGCGACGTCGACGGCGGGCGCGACGTCACTGGCCTCGACTACGAGGCGCACCCCGACGCTACCGAGGTGCTCCGGCGCTGCTGCGCGGCGGTGTCCGCCGAGACGGGACTGCGCGTCGCGGCCGTGCACCGCTACGGCGTGCTGACGATCGGGGACGTGGCGCTCGTCGCGAGCGTCGCCTCGGGGCACCGGGCCGAGGCGTTCGCGGCGTGCTCGCTCCTCGTCGAGCGCATCAAGGCCGAGGTGCCGATCTGGAAGCGGCAGCACTTCACCGACGGCGACTCGGAGTGGGTCGGGCTGTAGAGGTGGCCGGGCCCAGGGTCAGTCGCGCGGGTTGTCCTTGAGGAGACCGAATCCGATGCCGACGAGCGCCCCCAGGATCAGACCGGGCCCGGCGAGCAGGGACGTGCCCACCGTGACGCCGATCAGGGTGCCGAGGACGGTGCTCGGGCCCGCCGTCAGACGGCTCGGACCCGGCCGGTGGACGGGGAGCGAGTCGGCTCGTGGAGCGGGCTCGTCGGAGGTACGGCTGTCGTGAGGAAGGTCGAGGAGGGCCACCCCTCCATGGTAGGTCTCGGGGTGCTTCCAGGCGCGGGATCCTGCGGCTCGTGCGGCTGCACGGAGGATGATCTTGGACACGTCGCCCGGGCTCGGTGCAGAACGTGTCAGCAGCTCCGTCAGCCCCCGATCGCGCCCATGCTGCGCTCGGTGCGTGCGAAGGCCTCGGGATCGTCTGCCGGGCCGCCGACCGCCCGTGTGTCGGGGGCGCCACGGTCGAGGCCGTGCGCGAACGGCTTGGCCCACATGGCACCCTGCCAGGCGGCGACGATCGCGGCGTCGGTGGCTGCGTCGTCGGGTCGGACGTCGGGTCCGGCGCCGGGGACCTCGCCGGGCGAGCCCGCGGCCCGGCCGGACCGCAGGAGCGAGCGCAGGTCCACCTCCTCGTTCCCGAACAGGCAGGAGCGCACGGTGCCCTCCGCGGTCAGGCGCGTGCGGTCGCAGTCGCCGCAGAACGAGCGCGTGACCGACGCGATGATCCCGACGGTCGCGGGTCCGCCGTCGACGGCCCACTCCTCGGCCGGGGCCGACGGGTCCTCGCGCCCCACCGGGGTCAGGGAGAAGCGCACACCCAGGACGTCGAGCAGCCGCTCGGCCGAGACGAGCTGGTCGCGGGCCCAGTTCTGGTCGGCGTCGAGGGGCATCTGCTCGATGAAGCGCAGGCGGCACCCGTGCTCGACGGCCCACGCGAGCAGGTCGGTCGCGCCCGCGAGGGTCTCGGGCATGAGGACCGCGTTGAGCTTGACGGGGGACAGGCCTGCGTCGAGCGCGGCCCGGATGCCCGCGAGCACCTGCGGGAGCCGGTCGCGGCGCGTGAGCTCGGCGAAGTGCGTGCGGTCGACCGTGTCGAGCGAGACGTTGACGCGGTCGAGCCCGGCCTCGACGAGCTCGCCGACGCGCTTGTCGAGGCCGATCGCGTTCGTCGTCATCGAGATCCGGACGCCGGGGGCCGCCGCGCGCGTGCGCCGGACGATCTCGGCGAGGTCGGGGCGCATGAGGGGCTCGCCGCCCGTGAAGCGCACGTCGCGGATCCCGAGCCGGTAGCCGATCCCGACGAGCCGTCCGATCTCGCTCGGCGTCAGCAGGTCGTCGCGGGGGATCGCGGGGAGTCCCTCGGCGGGCATGCAGTAGGTGCAGCGCAGCGAGCACTTCTCCGTGACGGACACGCGCAGGTCGTGGGCGACGCGCCCGTAGCGGTCGACGAGCGCCTCGGTGTCCGGGCGCCCCAGGGTGCTCGGCGCCCCGGTCGGGCGCACGCGCGGGAGCCCGAGGGCGACGGCGGTCATGCTCGCGAGTCTACGCAGCGGTGGGCGGCGGGGCGGGGTCTGCCCAGCGCGACGGACGCGTGCCGACGGTCAACGCGCGGCCCGGGCGTCGTACGCCTCCTGTGCGGCGGCGACCTGGGGGACCGCCGCTTCGAGCACGTCCAGGAGGCCGACGAGCTTGTCGGCCACGACCTGCCCGAGCTCGGTGAGCGAGTACTCGACGTGCGGGGGGATGGTCGCGCGGACCTCGCGCACGACCAGTCCGTCGCGCTCGAGCCCCTGGAGCGTCTGGGCGAGCATCTTCTCGCTCACGCCGTCGATGCGTCGGCGCAGGGCGTTGAAGCGGACGGCCCCGTCGCGCAGGCCGGCGACGGTCAGGACGCCCCAGCGGCCCGTCACGGTCTCGAGCGCGTGGCGGGACGTGCAGCCGCGCTGGAACACGTCGGCGATCATCTCGTCGGACGGTCCCGTGGTGTCGAGGGCGGCGTGGAGGTCGGTCACGAGGCCAGCCTAGCGCGCAGGCCGATCGTGAGCGCTGTGACTTAGAACGCACTGCTGAATAGATTGCACTGACGAAAAGTTAGTGCCAGGCTGTCGCGGTACCCACCACCCCCTCAGGAGGACCCCCATGATCGCCGTCACCGCCGCCACCGGACACCTCGGACACCTCGTCGTCGACTCGCTGCTCGAGCGCGGTGTTGCCCCCGAGCGGATCGTCGCCGCCGTCCGCACCCCGGCCAAGGCCGCCGACCTCGCCGAGCGCGGCGTCGTCGTCCGCGAGGCCGACTACTCGCGCCCCGAGACCTTGACGACGGCGCTCGACGGGGTCGACGTGCTTCTGCTGGTCTCCGGCTCCGAGGTCGGGCAGCGTGTCCAGCAGCACGCCAACGTGGTCGAGGCCGCCAAGGCCGCAGGTGTCCTCCACCTCGTCTACACGAGCGCACCGCGGGCCACGACGTCTGCGCTGGTCCTCGCTCCCGAGCACAAGGCCACCGAGGAGATCATCGCGGCCTCGGGGATGCCCGCCACGATCCTGCGCAACGGCTGGTACACCGAGAACTACCTCGGAGTGGTCGAGCAGGCGCGCGAGACCGGAGTGGTGCTCGGCAGCGTCGGCGAGGGGCTCGTCGCCTCGGCGAGCCGCAAGGACTACGCCGAGGCAGCGGCCGTCGTCCTCGCGGCGGCCGACGCCGACCCGGCCTTCGAGGGAGGCGTCCACGAGCTCTCGGGCGACGTCGCGTGGGACCACCCGTTCCTCGCGGCGACCATCGGTGAGATCGTCGGTCGCGAGGTCGTCTACCAGGACGTGACCCCCGAGGTGCACACCCAGGCCCTGCTCGACGCGGGCCTCGACGAGGGGACCGCAGGCTTCGTGGTCGCGCTCGACGGCAACACGCGTGACGGTCTGCTCGCGGCGACGTCGGACGAGCTGTCGCGGCTCATCGGGCGCCCGACGACGCCGCTCGCCGAGGGTCTGCGGGCTGCGGTGGGCGTGACGTCGGCCGCGTGACGACTGACTCCCGGTGAGTGCGTGGTTGTGCTGCGACATGCCGGGCGTGTCGCAGCACAACCACGCACTCACCGGCACTCGCCGCCGACCGGCAGGTGCCGGGAACACCTCAGGCTTCCTTTTGGTTGAAGCATCAACTATTCTGGGACCCAAGAGGTCGGGACCCGGCCCTGGACGGAGGACACCATGACTGACCGCACGACGAGCCTTCCCGGCGCCGACGCCACCGGCTTCGCGACCAAGGACCTGCTCTCGGCCGACACCTCGATGGACGCCGTGACGCTGCACGTCGCCGACCTCGACCTGATGACCCGCTACTACCGCGACGCGCTCTCCCTGGCCGTGCTGACGCCGTCGGACGCCCTGCTCGCGTCGATCCCCGGCGCCGGGACCGGCTCGCGCGACGAGACCGTCGTCCTCGGACGCGGCGCGACGCCGCTCGTGGTCCTGCGCCGCGGCAAGGACCTGCCGCGCGCACGCCGCGGCGAGGCGGGCCTGTTCCACACGGCCCTGCTGTTCGACGACGCTCCCGCGCTCGCCGCGGCCGTCGCCTCGGTCGCGCGCACCGCGCCCAGCACGTTCGTCGGCAGCGGCGACCACCTGGTGTCCGAGGCGTTCTACTTCACCGACCCGGAGGGCAACGGCGTCGAGCTCTACCACGACCGCCCGCGCGAGACCTGGACCTGGCAGGACGGCCAGGTCGCGATGGACACGCTCTACATCGACCCCAACGCGTTCATGCAGCAGCACCTCACGGACGAGGCGCTCGAGCGCGCCCTCTCGACCGACGTCGTCGGGCCGGACGACGCCGTGGTGGGCCACGTGCACCTCCAGGTGGGCGACATCCCCACGGCCCGTGAGTTCTACGTCGACACGCTGGGCTTCGAGGCCACGGCCTCGCTGCCCAGCGCGCTGTTCGTCTCGGCGGGCGGGTACCACCACCACATGGCCATGAACACGTGGAACAGCCAGGGGGCCGGTCCGCGCGCCTCGACGCTGGGCCTGGGGCAGGTGGCCATCTCGGTGCCCTCCGAGGACGACGTGACTGCGCTCGTCGACCGGCTGACCCGGCGCGGGGTCCAGATGCGTCACGACGGCGCGACGCTGCGGTTCGACGACCCGTGGAAGAACCTCATCGAGGTCGCGGTGCGCTAGCCCGCCCGGCCTCGACCGCTGAGTGCGGAGTACTTGTCGTCAGCAGGCCGTCTCGGCAGCAGCTGCTCCGCACTCAGCGCTTCGAGGGCTGCTCGTCGCGGTCGATGCCCAGGCGCTTGGCGAACAGCCGTCGCTGGACGAGCCAGCCGGCGAGCGCCAGCGCGGCCCACGCGAGGAACGACACGACCTGCTCCCAGCCCGGTGACGGGTCGCGCAGGAATCCCAGGGGGTCGGGGGCCACGCGCGCGAGGCCGCCGAGCACGATGCCCGCACCGCCGATCGTCGTGAGCCACAGCAGCGCCCTTCGCCGGTACCTGTCCGCGAGGAAGCCGCAGGCCGCCGCGACCGCGATGACGATGATCGCCGCGAGGACCCAGTTCCCCGAGTCGCCCGAGACCGTGCCGTAGAGCTTGGCGCCGATCACGGCGCCGGTCACGATCCCGATGAAGAACGCCGCGAGCTTGAACACGAACGCGACCGCGATCCACGCGACGAGCGCGCCCAGGACCCCGACCAGCAGCGCGGTCGACTGGCTCGCGCCGAACAGGTCGCCGAGCATCCAGCCGAGGCCGAACCCTGACGCGATGACCGCGAGGTGGACCGACCCGACGCCCAGGAAGCACAGGAGCAGGCCGACGGCGACGATGACGAGACCAGCGACGACCGGGTCCATGGGGACCTCCTGGCGTGAGGTGGGCTAGTGCTTGGCCTTGATGACGAGCACGGGGGCGTGGGCGTCGAGCAGGACGCGCTGGGTGGTGCTGCCGAGGAGGAACTTGCCGACGGGGGAGCGCTTGCGCGAGCCGATCACGACGAGGCTCGCGGCGAGGCGCTCGGCCTCGTCGAGGATCGCGACGGGCGGGTCCACGCGGGCCTCGCGGTAGGTGACGGTCGCGGCCGGGGTGCCGGGGGGCAGGGCGTCGAGGAGGTGGGCGAGGTCCGGCGGGAGGGGCGGGTCGTCCTGCGGAGGTCCCTCGAGGGGGGTGAGCACGAAGACGGCGAGGGGAAGTGCTCGGCGGAGCGCCTCGGCGGCTCCGGCTCGCAGTGCCGCCTCACCCTGTGGCGAGTCGTTGTAGGCCACAAGTACGGTCATCGCCGCGGTGCTCCTCGTTCGTCGTGCCCGGGTCGACGGGCAGATCGCGTGTGCTCTGAACTCTCTCACACCGCACGGGGCCGCGCAGCGAACGCAGGAGCGCGTCGTGGGGCGCGGTGCCCGACGCCGCCGCCCGCCGTCGGCGTCCTGGCGCGACCGGGTCAGGGGCCCGGGTTCGTGAGGTCGGCGGGCAGGCTCAGCGAGGCGGGGAGCAGGGGGCGGGCGACGGTGTCGATCGTCCGGGCGAGCTCGACGTGACGGCTCGCGTCCATGCGGTCCGCCGGGGCGGTCACCGACAGTGCCGCGACGGCCTGCCCGGCGCGCAGGAGGGGGACCGCGAGGCAGCTGATGCCGGGTTCGTTCTCCTCGGTCTCGGTCGCGTAGCCGCGCTCACGGGTCGCGCCCAGAGTGGCCCACAGCGCGTCGTCGGTCACGGGGCTCGCGTCGCCCGCCGCGGCGGTGTACCAGCCCATCGCGGACCGGTCGGTCGCGCGGAACGCGAGCAGGGCGCGGCCGAGCGCGGTGGTGGCTGCGGGGCGGCGGCGTCCGATCGCGGACCACACGCGGACGGCTCGCGCGGGCTCGACCTTGTCGAGGTAGACGATCTCCGGCCCGGACAGCACGCCCAGGTGGATGAGCTCGCCCGACGCCTCGCACACCGCGGTGAGCGCCGGGGTCAGCAGGGCTGGCAGGTGCTCCTCGCCGAGGAAGACGTTCCCGAGCGCGGTCGCGGCAGGTCCGAGGCGGTAGCTGCCCGTCGCGGGATCCTGCTCGGCGTAGCCGCGGTAGCGCAGTGCGGCGAGGGTGCGGTGCAGCGAGGTCTTGTTCAGGCCGAGGTCCGTCGCGAGGGTGCCCAGCGGGGTGCCGTGCGGTCCGGCGACCGCGAGGCGCTCGAGCGCGAGCAGCGCCTTGTCGACCGAGCCGAGGGGGCTGGTGGCCGGTGCGGGCCCGGCCTCGGGAGCGTCCGTCTCGGCGGGCGGCCGGACTACCACGGGCTGGGGCCGTTCGCGTAGAGTGATTTCGCATTCCAGAACATCCGTTCACTATAACGAAACGCGAGGCCCCATGTCACCCGCAGCGCCCCCGACCGACCTCCACGAGCTCTTCGCCAGGGTCCGGGTCGTCCCCGTGGTCGTCGTGGAGGACGAGGCCCAGGCGCTCGCCCTCGGCGCCGCCCTGCTCGACGGCGGCCTGCCCATCGCCGAGATCACCTTCCGCACCGCCGGTGCACGCGCCGCGATCGCCGCCGTCACGCGCGAGCTCCCCGAGCTCGTGACCGGTGCCGGGACCGTCATCAACGCCGAGCAGGTCGACCAGGCCGTCGACGCCGGCGCCCGCTTCGTCGTCTCGCCCGGCCTGAGCGCCGACGTCGTGCGCCGCGCCCAGCACCACGGCCTGCCGATCTTCCCGGGGGTCGCGACGCCGTCGGACATCATGGCCGCCCTCGCCCTGGGGCTCGACGTCGTGAAGTTCTTCCCCGCCGGGATCAACGGTGGTGTGCCCGCGATCAAGGCCCTGTCCGCGCCTTTCCCCGGGCTGCGCTTCGTCCCCACGGGCGGCGTGAGCGCCGCGAACGCGACCGAGTACCTCGCGGTGCCCTCGGTCCTCGCGGTGGGCGGCTCGTGGATGGTCGAGAAGGCCCTCGTCGAGGCGGGCGACTTCGCCGAGGTCACGCGCCGCTCCGCACAGGCCGTCGCGCTCGCGGCGCCTGCGGTGTCCGCAGCCCCCGCCGCCACCTCCGCCTCCGCTGCCGCAGGAAAGTGAGCTGACATGACCGACACGACACAGGCCCCCCTGGACCTCCGCCCGGCCGCGGACTGCACCTACGACGTCGTCGCCCTCGGCGAGGTCATGCTCCGCCTCGACCCGGGCGAGCGGCGCATCAAGACCACGCGCTCGTTCGACGCCTGGGAGGGCGGCGGCGAGTACAACGTCGCGCGCGGCCTGCGCCGCTGCTTCGGCCTGCGTGGCGCGATCGTCACGGCGCTCGCGGACAACGAGGTCGGCCGGCTGGTCGAGGACCTCATGCTCACGGGCGGCCTCGACACGAGCTACGTCCAGTGGGTGCCCTACGACGGGATCGGCCGCACGGTCCGCAACGGCCTCAACTTCACCGAGCGCGGCTTCGGCGTGCGCGGCGCCGTGGGCGTGAGCGACCGCGGCAACACCGCGATCGCGCAGATGCGGCCCGGGGACGTGGACTGGGACGAGCTGTTCGGGCGCGGCGTGCGCTGGCTCCACACGGGCGGCATCTTCGCTGCGCTCTCCGAGTCGTCGGCGGACGTCGCCGAGGCCGCGATGAAGGCCGCGCGCAAGCACGGCACGATCGTGTCCTACGACCTCAACTACCGGCCGTCGCTGTGGCAGGGCATCGGCGGCCCGGCGCGTGCCCAGGAGGTCAACCGCCACCTCGCGCAGTACGTCGACGTCATGATCGGCAACGAGGAGGACTTCACCGCGAGCCTCGGGTTCGAGATCGAGGGCGTCGACGAGAACCTGACCGACCTCGACACCGCAGCGTTCCGGGCCATGATCGAGACCGCGGCGGCCGCCTACCCGAACTTCCAGGTCATCGGCACGACGCTGCGCGCCGTGCACTCCGCGACCCGCAACGACTGGGGCGCCATCGCGTGGTCCCGCGTCCAGGGGTTCGCCGAGGCCACGCACCGCGCGGGCCTCGAGATCCTCGACCGCGTAGGCGGCGGCGACTCGTTCGCCTCGGGCCTCGCGTACGGGCTCATGGAGCTCGGCTCGATCCAGGAGGCCGTCGAGTACGGCGCCGCGCACGGTGCCATCGCGATGACCACGCCGGGCGACACGTCGACGGCGTCGCTCGCCGAGGTCCGCAAGCTCGCCTCGGGCGGGAGCGCGCGCGTCCAGCGCTGAGTCGCCCGCCGAGATGCGGCGAACGGGGGTCCAGAGACGTTCCGGACCCCCGTTCGCCGCGTCTCGGCACGGCTTGCGACCGGCAGTCGTCCGCCCTGCGCCCGGTCCGCACCTCCTGGCGGCGCGCCGGGCGGCATCCCGCGCGCAGGCCACACGTCGCGGCTAGGGTGGACGAGGACGGACAGATCGGACACAGCCCGTCGGCAGCCCCCGCGGCCCGACGAGTGCGAGGAGGCACACGTGGTGCAGCGTGGTGAGGTCCCGCTGGGCCGCCTCCCACGGCGCACCGTCGACGCGCCGGCCGACATCGCCCGGGCCGTCGAGCACGCACGCATCCTGCGCGGAGCGGGCGATCCCACGGGCGCTGCCCGCGTCCTCGACCGAGCCTTCGACGCCGAGGGCGTGCGGACCCGGACCGTGTCCGAGCGCCTGCGCTTCCGGGCCCTCGTCCTGCGGGCTGACCTCGCGCTCCAGCTGCACGACGACGTCGCGGCCGCCCGGTTCCTCGCCGGCGCCGAGTCGCTGCCCCTGCTCGCGGACGCCCTCGCAGCGCTCGACGACGACCTGCACCTCGCCGAGGAGCTGCGCGAGCGCCTCGACGCCGACTGACCCGCCCCGCGCCCGCCGCCGTCAGGGTTGCGTCAACACCCGCCCGAGCCCCGTCAAGAACCCGTCAACGCCGACCTCCCGGCACCCGCCCAGGCCCTAGACCTGAGGTGTGCGCAGGAGCTGCGCACCGGCATCGCGCCTTCGCGTCGACCCCGGGCAACCGCCCGCCTCGACCGCAGCCGCCCGCCGCACGACGT
Organism: Oerskovia paurometabola; assembly: GCF_016907365.1. Taxonomy (NCBI): domain Bacteria; kingdom Bacillati; phylum Actinomycetota; class Actinomycetes; order Micrococcales; family Cellulomonadaceae; genus Oerskovia; species Oerskovia paurometabola. The sequence goes on from NZ_JAFBBV010000001.1 coordinate 1,531,073, forward strand.
TCGAAGGCAGAGCTCAGATGGCCGACCTGGCCTACATCCTGCTGACCGTGGTGTTCTTCACCGCCGTCGGCCTCGTGGCACGCCGCCACGGCTCCTCCGGGGGGTCCTCGTCATGACGGTCCTCGACTGGGTCGGGCTCGGCACCGTCGTGGTGCTCCTCGGCTACCTGTTCGTCGCCCTGCTCCGCAGCGACAAGGTCCGGTGAGCGCGGCCGTGCTGACCCAGACCACCGTGACGGCCCAGGCCGCCGTCCTGACCCAGACGGCCACGCAGTCGGCGACACAGACGCCCAGCGTGTGGATCGCCGTCGGGCAGGTCGCCCTGCTGCTCCTCGCGCTCGCCGCGGTCCACGCCCCGCTCGGCGCCTACATGGCGCGCGTCTTCACCTCGCCCCGGCACCTGCGGGTCGAACGGGCCGGGTACCGGATCATGCGCGTCGACCCCGACGCCGAGCAGAGGTGGAGCACCTACCTGCTCTCGCTCCTCGGCTTCTCGATGGCCTCGCTCGTGGTCCTGTACGGGCTCGCGCGCCTCCAGGCGCACCTGCCGATGAACCTCGGGTTCTCGGCGTTCGACCCGGCCGGAGCCTGGAACACCGCGGTCTCGTTCGTGGCCAACACGAACTGGCAGTGGTACTCGGGCGAGGCCGCCGCAGGACACCTGCTCCAGATGGCCGGGCTCGCCGTGCAGAACTTCGTGTCCGCAGCCGTCGGGATCTCGGTCGCGGTCGCCCTGATCCGCGGCTTCATGCGCTCCGGCACCGACGGGCGCGTCGGCAACTTCTGGTCCGACCTGACCCGCACGTGCGTGCGCATCCTGCTGCCCATGGCGTTCGTCGGCGCGCTCGTGCTGCTCGCCACCGGTGTCATCCAGAACTTCGACGCGCACACCGCGATCGACACGGTCGCGGGCGGCACGCAGCACGTGCTCGGCGGCCCCGTCGCGTCGCAGGAGGTCATCAAGGAGCTCGGCACCAACGGCGGCGGGTTCTTCAACGCCAACTCGGCGCACCCCCTCGAGAACCCCAGCCCCTTCTCCAACCTCTTCGAGATCTTCCTCATCCTCGTCATCCCCTTCACGCTGCCCCGCACGTTCGGCCTCATGGTCGGCGACAAGCGCCAGGGCTGGGCGATCCTCGGGGCCATGGGCGCGCTGTGGTTCGTCGCCGTCGCACTCATCACGTGGGCCGAGATGGCCGGGCCCGGAGCCGCGCCCCTCGCCGCGGGCGGGGCGATGGAGGGCAAGGAGACCCGTTTCGGCCTCGCCGCGAGCGCCCTGTTCGCCGCGTCCACCACGGGCACCTCGACCGGCGCGGTCAACGCGATGCACGACTCCCTGACCGCCCCGGGCGGCGGCGTCACGATGTTCACCATGATGCTCGGCGAGATCGCGCCGGGCGGCGTGGGCTCGGGCCTGTACGGGATGCTCATGCTCGCGATCGTCGCGGTCTTCGTCTCGGGGCTCATGGTCGGGCGCACGCCCGAGTACCTCGGCAAGAAGATCGGCCGCCAGGAGATCACGCTCGTCGCGCTCTACATCCTCACCGTCCCGTTCCTCGTGCTCGTCGGCACGGCCCTCGCGATCGCGCTGCCCGCCGGACAGGCAGGCATCCAGGAGGCGGGCCCGCACGGGCTCTCCGAGGTCCTGTACGCGTTCACGTCGGCGGCCAACAACAACGGTTCGGCGTTCGGCGGCCTCACGTCCGGCACGCCCTTCTACAACACGGCCCTCGGCATCGCGATGCTCGCCGGCCGCTTCATCCCCATGGCCCTCGTCCTGGCCCTCGCCGGACGCTTCGCCTCCCAGAAGACGGTCCCCGCCACCGCGGGCACCCTCCCGACGCACCAGCCGCTCTTCGTGGGCGTCCTGGGGACCGTCGCCCTGGTCGTCGTCGGGCTCACCTTCGTCCCCGTGCTGTCGCTCGGTCCCATCGTGGAGTCGCTCTCATGAATCGTTCTTCTCGCTCTGTCGCTCCCTCGGGGCGTGTCCCCGCGGGGGGTGGGACGGGTCTTCCAGAGGACCTCGTTCCTCGGTCCTCCGCCAGACCCGCCACGACCCGTCTCACCCCCCGCGGGGACGCGCCTGCTGGGGTGTCCGACGCAGTGTTGCTTCCTGTCGCCGGGGGCCCAGCAGGTGCTGTCAGTGATGGTGAGGCTGGTTCGTCGGCGTCTGCTGGCTCGGCTGGCAGCTCTGGCGGCCGCAAGGCCGGGCCCGGGCGGGGGGCGTCGCTCTCGTGGCCGCAGGTCCGGGCCGCGCTGCCCGGGGCGTTCCGCAAGCTCGACCCGCGCGAGCTGTACACGTCGCCCGTGCTGTTCGTCGTCGAGCTCGGGGCCGTGGCCACGACGCTGCTGGCCGCGTTCGAGCCCAGCGTGTTCGCGTGGGCCATCGCGGTGTGGCTGTGGGCGACCGTGCTGTTCGCGACGCTCGCCGAGTCGATCGCGGAGAGCCGCGGCAAGGCGCAGGCGTCGAGCCTGCGCGCGACCCAGCAGCAGACGACCGCGCGGCGCGTCATGGCTCCGTCCGACACCCTGGCGTCTGGCACGGGCCTCGCTGCCCTCCCGACGGCGGAGGTCCCCTCCTCGACGCTGGGCGTCGGGGACGTGGTGGTCGTCCGGGCGGGCGAGATCGTCCCCGGTGACGGCGACGTGATCGAGGGTGTCGCGTCGGTCGACGAGTCCGCGATCACGGGCGAGTCCGCCCCCGTGATCCGCGAGTCGGGCGGCGACCGGTCGGCGGTCACGGGCGGGACCGTCGTCCTGTCCGACACGATCGTCGTGCGGATCACGGCCCCCGCGGGTCACACGTTCGTCGATCGCATGATCGCGCTCGTCGAGGGGTCGGAGCGCCAGCGCACGCCCAACGAGATCGCGCTCAACATCCTGCTGACCTCGCTCACGATCATCTTCCTGCTGGCCGTCGTGACGCTCCAGCCGTTCGCGGTGTACTCGGGGTCCAAGCAGTCGATGATCGTCCTGATCTCCCTGCTCGTGTGCCTCATCCCCACGACCATCGGGGCGCTGCTGTCCGCGATCGGCATCGCGGGCATGGACCGGCTCGTCCAGCGCAACGTGCTCGCGATGTCGGGACGTGCGGTCGAGGCCGCGGGCGACGTCGACGTCCTGCTGCTCGACAAGACCGGCACCATCACGTACGGCAACCGTCAGGCGGCCGACCTCCTGACGGTCGGCGGTGTCACGACGGCGCAGCTCGCCGAGGCTGCCCGGCTCTCCTCGCTCGCGGACGAGACGCCCGAGGGCAAGAGCATCGTGGTGCTCGTGCGCGAGCGGTTCGGGCTGGGTGCCGCGCACGTCGACCAGCCGGAGGCCATCGCCGGCGCCGAGATGGTGCCCTTCACCGCGCAGACGCGCATGAGCGGGATCGACCTGGCGCTGCCCGACGGGCGCGTGCGCCGCATCCGCAAGGGTGCCGGCAGCGCGGTCCAGCGCTGGGTGCACTCGACCGGGGCCGCGAGCGGCGGGCCCGGTGACGGGGTTGCCGAACAGCTCGCGGCCCACGTCGACGCCGTGAGCTCCTCGGGCGGTACGCCGCTCGTCGTGGCCGAGCAGGTCGGCGAGGGACCCGCGCGCGTGCTGGGCGTCGTCCACCTCAAGGACGTCGTCAAGGCCGGCATGCGCGAACGGTTCGACGAGCTGCGCGCCATGGGCATCCGCACCGTCATGGTCACGGGCGACAACGCCGTGACCGCGCGGGCCATCGCCGCCGAGGCGGGCGTCGACGACGTCCTGGCCGAGGCGACGCCCGAGGACAAGCTCGCGCTCATCCGGCGCGAGCAGGCCGGGGGGCGGCTCGTCGCCATGGCGGGCGACGGCACCAACGACGCCCCCGCACTGGCGCAGGCCGACGTGGGCGTCGCGATGAACACCGGGACCACCGCCGCCAAGGAGGCGGGCAACATGGTGGACCTCGACTCCGACCCGACCAAGCTCATCGAGATCGTCGAGATCGGCAAGCAGCTCCTCATCACGCGCGGGGCCCTGACGACCTTCTCGATCGCGAACGACATCGCGAAGTACTTCGCGATCCTGCCCGCGATGTTCATGGTCGTGTTCCCGCAGCTCGCGGTGCTCAACGTCATGCGCCTGTCGAGCCCCGAGTCGGCCATCCTGTCGGCCGTGGTGTTCAACGCGCTCATCATCCTGGTGCTCATCCCGCTCTCGCTCAAGGGCGTGCGGTACCGGCCGTCGTCGGCGTCGGCGATGCTGCGCCGCAACCTCCTGGTCTACGGCGTGGGCGGCCTCGTGGCCCCGTTCGTCGGGATCAAGCTCATCGACCTCGTGATCTCCCTCATCCCCGGGATTGGCTGACATGCCTGGAACTCTCTCGACCCCTGCGGGCGTCCCCGGACGCCCCGCCCCCCTCGCACGCCCCTCGGCCTCGGCCGGTGCCGCCTCGCTGTTCCGGCAGACGCTCGCGGGCCTGCGCGTCCTGATCGTCCTCACGCTGCTCCTCGGCGTGGCGTACCCGCTCGCGGTGTGGGGCGTCGGGCAGCTCGCCCTGCCGTGGCAGGCGAACGGCTCGCTCGTGCGCAGCGACGGCACGCACGCCACGTCGATCACCGACACCGGTGCGGAGGGGGCCCCCGTCGTCGGGTCCGCGCTGATCGGGCAGGACTTCGCGGCGGCCGACGACGCCGAGCGCTGGTTCCACGGGCGACCCTCGGCCGCGGGCGACGGGTACGACACGCTCGCCTCGGCGGGCACCAACCTCGGGCCGCTCAACCCGGAGCTCGTCGCCTCGATCGACGAGCGCCGCGCGGCGCTCGCGGACCTCAACGGCGTGGACCCCGCGTCGCTGCCGGCCGACGCGCTCACGGCCTCGGCGTCGGGCCTCGACCCGCAGATCAGCCCCGCGTACGCGGCGCTGCAGGTCGAGCGCGTGGCCGAGGCGAGGGGCGTCGACGAGGCCGTGGTCGCGGACCTCGTGGCACAGCACACCGCGGGCCGGGACCTCGGGGTCCTGGGCGAACCGCGTGTCAACGTGCTCGAGCTCAACCTCGCGCTCGAGAACTCGGAGAAGATGAACCCATGACGACGAGCGCGAGGCCCTCCGCCGTGGACCGGACGGCGCGGGTGCCCCGTGCCTGAGACGCGCGGCGGTCAGGAGGCCGCAGGGTCCGGGAGCCCCCAGGAGGGGCGCCCGGACCCGGGCGCGTCCCCGGCAGAGAGCATCCAGCGGCCCGACGGCGCCGCTCGCCGCCCCGGGCTGCTCACCGTGTACCTCGGGGCGGCCCCGGGCGTGGGCAAGACGTACGCGATGCTCGGCGAGGCGCAGCGGCGGCGAGCACGCGGCACGGACGTGGTCGTGGGGCTCGTCGAGACCCACGGGCGGTCGGCGACGATCACGCAGATCGGGGACCTCGAGGTGGTGCCGCGTCGCGTCGTGAGCCACCGCGACGTCGAGCTGACCGAGCTCGACGTGGACGCCGTGATCGCCCGCGCGCCCCAGGTGGCGCTGGTCGACGAGCTCGCGCACACCAACGCGCCCGGCTCGCGGCACCGCAAGCGCTGGCAGGACGTGCAGGACCTCCTGGCCGCGGGCATCGACGTGGTGACCACGGTCAACGTGCAGCACCTCGAGTCGCTCACGGGAGACGTCGAGGCCATCACGGGCGTGCGCCAGCGCGAGACCGTGCCCGACCAGGTCGTGCGCGACGCCGACCAGATCCAGCTCGTCGACCTCTCGCCCCAGGCGCTGCGCCGCCGTCTCGCGCACGGCAACGTGTACCGCGCCGAGCAGATCGACGCCTCCCTCTCGTCGTACTTCCGCACGGGCAACCTCACGGCCCTGCGCGAGCTCGCGCTCCTGTGGCTCGCCGACCGCGTCGACGACGCCCTGACCCGTTACCGGGCCGACCACGCGATCGTCGGTACGTGGCCCGCGCGCGAGCGCATCGTGGTCGCCGTGACGGGCGGTCCTGAGGGCGAGACGTTGCTGCGGCGAGGGGCCCGCATCGCCCAGCGTGCCGCGGGCTCCGAGCTCGTCGCGGTGCACGTGCTCGCGACCGACGGGCTGCCCAGCGCCCCGCCGGCGGCCATCGCGGCGTCGCGTGAGCTCGTCGAGTCGCTCGGCGGGACGTTCCACACGGTCGTGGGGGAGGACGTCGCGTCGGCCGTCGTCGACTTCGCGCAAGGCGTCAACGCGACCATGATCGTCGTGGGCGTCTCTCGGCACTCGCGCTGGCGCGAGGCGCTGCTGGGCTCGTCCAGCACGGAGATCGCGCGCCTCGCCGGGACGATCGACGTCCACCTCGTGACGCACGAGAAGGCCCGCACGGGCAGGCTCCTGCGGGGGCGCTGGTCGGCGCTGTCCCGGCGGCGCAGGGCCGCCGGGTGGGCCCTGGCCTTCGTCGTCCCCGCCGCCCTCACCGGGGTCTTCTGGCTGCTGCGCGACGACGTGTCGCTCTCGACCGAGCTCATGCTGTTCCTCGCCGGGTCGGTGGGCGTGGCGCTCGTGGGCGGGCTCTGGCCCGCCGTCGCCGCGGCCGTCGTGTCGTTCCTGTGCCTCAACTGGTTCTTCACACCCCCGACGGGGTTCCTCACGGTCCAGGACCCGGAGAACCTCCTGGCGCTCCTGGTGTTCGTGCTCGTCGCGGCCGCCGTCGCCTCGGTCGTGGACCTCGCGGCCCGGCGGACCGTGCAGGCGTACCGGGCGAGGGCCGAGGCCTCGACCCTCGCCGCGCTCTCGCGGTCCGTCCTCTCGGGCGAGGACACCGCGCAGGCGATCGTCACGCGGCTCGCCGAGACGTTCGGCCTGTCACGGGTCGAGCTCGAGTCGCGTGCGGGGGAGCGCAGCCCCTGGCGGACGGTCGCGACCACGGGCCGCGCCGCGGGCGACGCGCCGGCCGCCGACGGTGACGGGCGCACCGGGGCGCGCTCCGCCGTCGGGCACCTGGACGACGCCGAGCGGACAGAGCTGCGCGTCGACGACTCGCACCGGCTGTCACTGTGGGGGCGGGCGCTGCCCGCGAGCGACCGGCAGGTCCTCGAGGCCTTCGCTGCCCAGGCAGGGCTCGTCCTGGAGTACCGGCGGCTGCGTGAGCAGGCCGCCCAGGCCGCCGTCCTCGAGGAGGCCGACGCGACCCGCACCGCGCTGCTCGCGGCCGTCTCGCACGACCTTCGTACCCCGCTCGCCTCGATCCGCACGGCGGTCGACGGGCTGGCCTCCCCGGACGTCGACCTCGACGCCGAGGACACCGAGACCCTGACCCGGACCATCCAGGACTCGACGGGGCGGCTCGAGAAGCTCATCGACAACCTGCTGGACCTCTCCCGGCTCCAGACGGGCAGCGTGCGGCCTGTCCTGCGCGCGGCGTCGGTCGACGAGGTCGTGCCTCTCGCGGTCGAGCCCTACGGGCCGGGCGCCGTCCGTCTCGACGTGCCCGACGACCTGCCCCTCGTGCGCACCGACCCCGGGCTGCTCGAGCGTGCGGTCGCGAACCTCACGTCGAACGCCGTGCGGCACAGCCCACCCGGCGAGCCCGTACGGATCACGGCGTCGGCCGGCCCGCGCGAGATCGAGCTGCGCATCGTCGACACGGGTCGTGGCCTGTCCGACGAGTCCAAGGTCCGCATGTTCGAGCCCTTCCAGCGTCTCGGCGACACGACCGGCGAGGGGCTGGGACTGGGCCTGGCCGTCGCGGACGGGCTCGCGCGGGCCGTGGGCGCGACCATCACGCCCGAGGACACGCCGGGCGGCGGACTGACCATGGTGGTCACCGTGCCGCGCGACGCACGGGAGGATGACGCCGTGAGCACTGACAGCGGTGGCCCGGCAGGCACGGCGGGCATGACGGACGACGAGAAGGGCGAGGTGCGCGGATGAGCGTCGACGGCAACAGGGTGCTGGTCGTCGACGACGACGCCGGGCTCGTGCGCGCCCTCGCCATCAACCTGCGCGCGCACGGGTGGGACGTGACCGTGGCCACGACCGGTGCCGAGGCGCTCGACGCGGCAGCGAGCGCCCGCCCCGACGTGATCCTGCTCGACCTGGGCCTGCCGGACCTCTCGGGCCTCGAGGTCATCGAGGGGGTCCGCGGCTGGAGCGCCGTGCCCATCGTGGTGCTCTCGGCCCGCCAGCTCGGCGACGACAAGGTCGACGCGCTCGACGCGGGCGCGGACGACTACGTGACGAAGCCGTTCGCGATGAACGAGCTGCTCGCGCGGCTGCGGGCCGCGGTGCGCCGCGCCCAGCCGGCCGAGGCGTCCGAGCCCGTCGTGGAGGCGGGCGACCTGCGGATCGACCTGGCCCGGCGCCGCGTGCTGCGCGGCGGGCAGGAGGTGCGCCTCAGCCCGACCGAGTGGTCGCTGCTCGAGGTCCTGGTGCGCCACCGGGGCCGCATGGTCGGGCGGCTCCAGCTCCTGCACGACGTGTGGGGGCCCGCGTACTCGGCCGAGACCAACTACCTGCGCGTGTACACCGCGCAGCTGCGGCGAAAGCTCGAGGACGACCCCGCGAACCCGCGGCACATCATCACCCAGCCGGGCATGGGCTACCTCTTCGAGGTCTGACCCGCCCGTCGTACCCTGTGGCACGGCCCCGCCGCGCGGCCTGTCCGGGCGCGCGGGAACCACCGCCGCGCGCCGACCGTTGAGCGTTCGACCCGACGAAGGAGACCCGTCATGCTGTGCCCTCTCGACCAGACCGTGCTCGTGATGTCCGACCGCAAGGGCGTGGAGATCGACTACTGCCCCACGTGCCGCGGCGTGTGGCTCGACCGGGGTGAGCTCGACAAGATCATCGACCGCAGCCTCGAGGCCGAGATCGCCGCCGAGGCCGGTGGCCCCGCCGCGGCCGCCGCGCCGCACGGTGCGCCCCGCGCCGCGACACCGCCGCCCGTGCAGTACCCGCCGACGCAGCAGCTCCCGGTCCCGCCGCAGCCGGCGCCCTACGGGTACGCCGACGACCGTCGCCGCGACGACTACCGGGGTGACGACCGTCGCCGTGACGAGTACCGCGGGGACGACCGCTACCGCGGCTCCGACCAGTACCGCAGCGACGACCCGCGCTACCGCAAGCGCAAGAAGAAGGAGTCCTGGCTCGAGGACCTGTTCGACTTCTGAGCCGCCGCGGCGCCGGCCCCCAGGCGGGGTCGGCGCCGTCGTCGTACCTCCGGGCCGCGGGCGCACGCCAGGCCTGCCCCTCACCTCGCTCCTGATCGGAAGACCCATGCCCGTCCTGGACTCGTTCTCGCTCGCCGGCCGCACGGCCCTGATCACGGGCGGGAGCCGGGGCATCGGCCGCGGCCTCGCCCAGGCCCTGGGCGAGGCGGGCGCGCGCGTCGCGCTGACCGCGACCACGCTCGAGGCCGCGGGGTCCGCGGCCGACGAGCTGCGCGCGCTGGGCCTCGACGCGCACGGCTACGAGCTCGACGTGACGGACCGCGAGCAGGTGGACGACGTCGTCGCGCAGGTCGGGCGCGAGGGCGGCGGGGTGGACGTGCTCGTCAACAACGCGGGGATCTCGATCGGGGGCGCGGCCCTGGAGATCGAGGACGACGTGTGGCACCGCACGCTCGCGACGAACCTCGACGGCGTCTGGTACTGCTCGCGGGCCGTGGCCCGGCAGATGGTCGCGGACGGGCGGGGCGGGGCGATCGTCAACGTCGGTTCGATGTCCGCGCAGATCGTGAACCGCCCCCGCTGGCAGCCCGCGTACCTGGCGTCGAAGGCTGCGGTGCACCAGCTCACCAAGGGGCTGGCGGCAGAGTGGGCGCCGCACGGGATCCGGGTCAACGCGATCGCGCCCGGGTACATCCTCACCGAGGCGTCGCCGGTCGACCAGCCGGAGTACTACGACGACTGCGTGGCGCCCGCGGCGATGAAGCGGTGGGGGACGCCGGCCGAGCTGGGGCCGGTCGTGGTCATGCTCGCGAGCGAGGCGTCGAGCTTCATGACGGGGGCCGTCGTGACGGTCGACGGCGGGTACACGCTGTTCTGACCTGCTGACCTGCTGACCTGCTGACGTGCTCCCGTGTCAGGACGAGCGTGGCCTCCAGGGCTCGCCGGTTCTGCCACGTGCTGGTCCGGCGGGGCCCGCCGCGCCGGGCGACACCTAGACTCGGGTCCCGTGCGCCAGGTTCTCAAGCAGTGGGTCGACCCGTTCATCGTGGCGCTGGTCGCGACCATGGTCCTGGGCCTCGTGGTGCCCGTCCCGGCGGATGTCCAGCGGGTCGTGGACACGGTCGCGGACGTCGCGGTCGCGGTGCTGTTCCTGGTCTACGGGATGCGCCTGTCGACGACCGAGGTCTGGGCCGGGCTGAGGAACGTCCGTCTCCAGGGCGGCATCCTCGCCTCGACGTACGTGGTCTTCCCCCTCGTCGGGCTCGGGGTCTCGTGGGCCGTGACGCCCGTGGTCGGGGCGCCGCTCGCGGCGGGGATCCTGTTCCTGTCGCTGCTGCCCTCGACCGTCCAGTCGTCGGTCGCGTTCACGTCGGTCGCGCGCGGGAACATCGCGGGCGCGATCTGCGGTGCGACGGTCTCGAACGTCGTGGGCATGGTCGTGACGCCGCTGCTGGTCCTGTGGTTCATGTCGTCGAGCGGCGCGACGGGAGGCTTGAGCGGCCTGCGAGACGTCCTGCTGCACCTGCTCGCCCCGTTCGTCGTGGGCCAGCTCCTGCAGCCGTTGGTGGGCCGGTGGGTCCGGGCCAGGCGGTGGCTCACGCTGTCCGTGGACCGCGGCACGATCCTGATCGTGGTCTTCGGCGCGGTCGCCGCCGCGACGAGCGCGGGCGTGTGGGCGGGGATCTCGGGGTGGACGATCCTCGCGCTCGTCGGGATCGGCGCGGTGATCCTCGCGGTCATGCTCGCGGTGACGTGGTGGGGCGGGGCGGGGCTGCGGCTCGACGTCGAGGACCGCATCGCGCTGCTCATGTGCGGGTCCAAGAAGAGCCTGGCGACGGGGCTGCCCATGGCCGCGGTGCTCTTCCCGGTCGCGGTCGCGGGCACGATCGCCGTCCCGGTCATCGTCTTCCACCAGCTCCAGCTCATCGTGTGCGCGGTCCTGGCGCGCCGGTTGGCGCTACGCGACGAGGGCTGAGGGGCCCTCGCCGCGGGGTGCGCGACGAGGGCGCCCGGGGTGCCAGACGCCGTCACTCGCCCCAGCCGGCGAAGCGCCCCACGGCGACGAACAGCGCGAGCAGCAGCAGGACGGTGTTGACCGGCACGGACTGCTTCTCGCCGAGGCGGACGTGCAGCGGGATGGCGCCGAGCTGCGTGATCGCCAGGCCGACCGCCGCGATCGGGGTCAGGATCGGCGCGACGCCGGTCACGAGCGGCAGGATCAGGCCGACGGCGCCGAGGATCTCGAGCGCCCCGAGCACCCGGACCGCCGTCAGGCGCCCCGGCGTGACCCAGCGCATCTGCTCCATCAGCTTGCCGGCGGGGGTCGTGAGCTTCATGAAGCCCGCGCCGGCGAAGGCGACGGCGAGCAGACCTGCGGCGATCCAGAGGGCGATGTTCATGGGTGTTCCTTCGATGTCGCGGCGCGAGGTGCGCCGAAGAGGGGTGGACCGGTGGCCGAAGAGGCCTGGGCCGGTAACTGTCCGTAGGGTCAGTCACCTTTTGTGCCGGAGGACATCATGGGTAACCTGAGGGAGCCCTACAAAAGGCACACCGGTGTTCCGGTGGGTCCAGGAACGGAGGTCCCATGTCCGCCACGGCCAGCGGCGCCCACGGGTCGCCCGCTCCTGACGCCCTGCACGTGCCCGTCCCCGACGGCGGCGGCTGCGGTGCCGACCACGCGAGCAGCGAGGTCCGGCGCGTCCTGGACCGGGTCGGGGACAAGTGGAGCGCACTCATCCTCGGCACGCTCTCGAGCGGCCCGTTGCGCTTCACGGAGCTGCTGCACGGCATCAGCGGGATCTCCCAGCGCATGCTCACGCTCAACCTGCGCCAGCTCGAACGCGACGGACTCGTCAGCCGCACGGTCCACGCGGTCGTCCCGCCGCGCGTCGACTACGAGCTCACCGCCCTGGGCCGCACGTTGCTGCCGCCGGTCCTGGCGCTCGTGGAATGGGCCATGGAGAACACCGACGAGATCCAGGGGCACCGCGAGCGCTTCGACGCGCAGGCCGGTCACGGCTGACCGAGCACGCTACCCACGCCGTGCTGCCGCCCGGCACGACCGCCGTCGACCACGCGCGCCGGGTCGGTCCGGGCGCTCGACGTGCGAGCGGGACCCCCAGGCACCTAGCGTCGGAGCATGACCCCCGACGACGCGGCACGATGGTCCCAGGACGTGACCGAGCACAGTGATGCGCTCGACCTCGAGGAGGGGGTCTTCGCGGGCGACGACCCGGCGGAGATCGCTGCGTCGCTCAAACGGTCGGCCGAGCACAGCTCTCGACGCAAGGGCACGCCCTTCCAGTCCGCGATGTCGATGCTGACGTTCTACGTGAACCGGGCGGGGGACAACCTCCCGACCGAGCGGCGAGAGATCCTCGAGCAGGCCAAGGTCGAGCTGCGCAAGGCGTTCGGCCGAGACTGAGGGTTTCTCAGACCGCCGCGACCTGCTCGCGGATCTGCCGCTTGGCGCGCAGCAGGATGCCCGTCATGCCGTTGAGCCGTAGAGGGCTCACCGCGTTCGTCAGCCCGATCATGAACGGGTAGTCGTCGGGTACGGCGAGCGCCTGCTCGGGCGTCAGCCCGTCGAGCCCCTGCGCCAGGATCGAGGCGAAGCCGCGCGTGGTGGGAGCCTCGGCCGGTGCGGTCGCGTACAGGTGGACCCCGTCCGCCTCGACCTCGGCGAACGCCCGCACGGGCGACTGGCACTCCTCGACGCGCTCGAGCAGCCCGGGGGCGTTCTGGTAGCGCGCGGGCAGGTCCGGGAGCTCGCGCGAGAACTCGAGGAGGAGCTGGAGGCGGTCGCGCTCGCCGAGCGCGAGGAAGTCGTCGCGGATCTCGGTGAGGACCGGGGGCAGGGCGGTCGCGTCGTCGTCGGTCATCCGTCGATCTTCCCACCCGCGGCGCGCCCGGGCAGCGCCGGACCGCTCAGCGGACGGGCCCGCCGTCGGGCCGGGGGCGGGGGACCGGGGACCGGCCGCGAGGCCCACCCGGGCCCGGTCAGGCACCGCGCTCGACGCGCACGGCCCGCTGCCCGTGGATACGTTGAGCCACGAGTGCGCCGACGCACGGCGCGGACGGACGGAGCGTCATGGGAACCCTGTCGAACGACCTGCGCACGCTGAGCCACGAGGCGTACGTCTACCTGTACCCGCTGGTCACCATGGACCTCAGCCGGCGTCAGGCCACGAACGTGCCGGCGGGCGTCCGGCCCGGGTTCGGGCCGCCCAACGAGTTCCACCACCTGCGGGAGTTCCCGCCCGCGGACTTCCGGGCCGTGGTCCGCCCCAACTTCGACACGCTGTACGCGAACCTGTGGCTCGACCTGACCGACGGCCCCGTGCTGCTCCACGTCCCCGACACCGACGACCGCTACTACATGCTGCCCCTGCTGGACATGTGGACCGAGGTCTTCGCGACGATCGGCAAGCGGACCACCGGGACGGGTGCGGGGGACAACCTGATCGTCGGACCGGACTACGAGGGCGACCTCACGGAGTTCTACGACGACCTCCCGGAGGACGCCGCGCTGATCGTCGCGCCGACCCCGCAGGTGTGGGTCATCGGGCGCATCCAGACCAACGGCGTCGCGGACTACCCGGCGGTCCACGCGGTGCAGGACGGCCTGTCGGTGGAGGAGCTGGGGGAGCGGCCACCGTTCGAGATCGACCCGACGGCGGACACCCGGACCGAGCCGCTGCACCTGGTCGACGCCCTCGGCGCGGTCGACTTCTTCACGTACGCGACCAGGCTGCTCGACACGAACCCGCCGCACCTGACCGACTTCTCGGTGCTCGCGCGCATCGGTGCGCTGGGCATCGTCCCGGGCGAGGACTTCGACGCCGGGCAGTTCGACGACGCCGAGATCGCCGAGATCGAGGCCGGGGCGGCGAGCGCCCGCGCGCTGCTGGACACGTCACGCGCGACGCTCGGGAGCGTGGCCAACGGGTGGATGCTTTACCGCGACACCATGGGCGTCTACGGGAACTTCTACCTCAAGCG